>JAVXNW010000046.1:0-21749 GCA_036645575.1 Clostridia bacterium
GGGGCAGCGCCCCGGCCGCCGGAGGCCGTTCCCTATATTACCCTTCCCGCCTCCCGGTTCCCCTCGCCTCCTCGTCCCCTCGCCTCCTCGCCCCCCCGCCGCCTCGTCAGATCAGTTGGGCGTGTTCGAGGATTTCCACGAGTTCGGCGGGGAGTTCGACGGTTTCGCCGCGTTTGATCAAGAACATGCGTCCGTTGTAGCCCACTTCGACCACCTCGTCGCCGGTCTTAGCCAGGGGAATGCGCACCCGCACGCGTCTTTCTGTGCGGTCATCCCCGGCGGTTTGGCGGTATGCCTTTTCGATCTGCGCGCTGCGCATGGCGTCGTTAGCGCTCTGTTGTGTCGTATTAACCTTCATGGAAGCACCCTCCTTTTTTATTTAAGCGGTAAAGCCGTGTTCAATGCGCACGAGCCACGCGTCCTGCAATATCTTGGCGGCGAACCCAGCCACCTTCCAGCCGACGGTTGATATCTGTTCGAGGGGATCAGCGGTCCCTGCGGAGCCGCGGTTTTTGATGATGGCGCGCACGTTCTTGCCTTCGAGGTCGATGACGCCGTAGGCATCCTTGCCAAAGACGAGCGTGGAGGCCACGTCGCCAGCGCTTGCGTCTCCGCCCTCGGGGTAGACGGTCAAGGCGTTGAAGGTCGCCGCATCGCCGGAAAGCGCCGCCGCGAGCGTCAGCACGGTGCCGGTTGATGGGGTTGCATGATGGGCGGCGGAAGCGATCTTGACGCGCTGTCCGTTCACCACCACGTATTTCCCAGTAAGCGCGGCGATCTTGGCCGCGTCAAGCCCAGTCGCGGTTACGAGTAGGGAGAGGGTCGCGGCGGTGTACGCGCCGCTTGCCGCCGTCGTAAAGGAGGGGTATCCAGGGACAATCTCGGCATCCGCGTGGAAGAAGTGCGCCTCGGGCGTCTCGATCACGATCACGCCGAAAAGCCGTCCGATCTCGCCGGAAAAGATCTGCTCGCTCTCCTGATATTTGGACACGTCCTGCCAAGTCTGGTCGGACTGCAAGTCAAACACGGAATCCGGCCCGACGATCGCGATAAAATAGCCCTTGCCGGCGCGCATGAACTGGGGCGCCTTGTTTTTCTTGAGCAGCCGCACCGCCCTGCGCAGCTCCGTCGAGGTCAGCTTGTTTAGGCTGGTCAGTGCGGCGCGGCTGGTGGCGATCGCGCCGCCGGTTCCGGTCGCGTAGAGCACATTGGTTCCGATGTGCAGCGCTTGGCGGGTCAGCGTGTCGATGGTGAGCGCGCCCTGATCGGCCATCAGTTCGACGGAATCGTTGACCACAGGATCGAGCGCGGTCATGTCGAGCAGATCGCTGATGGCGACAAAGCCGCCGTACTGGCTGATGGTCTCGTTGACTTGGGTCATGCCCAGCGACTGCCCGTCGGGCACCACGCCTTCCTCGAGCGCGGCGGTCTGTGCGGCAAAGGGCGTCCACTTGCGGAACTGCACCTGTTTCCCGCTTCCGAGCGGCAGCGGTCGCTTCTGTCCGTACTCGTAGTGCACCAGCTTGGGCTTCATGTCCATGATCATCTTGCGGTCGTAGTAGGTCTGCATCGTGGTCGGCATCGTGCCGGTTGTGGTCTTGTTGGGGTTGAGGTTTGCCATAGATTTCTTCCTCCTTTAATGTCAGTAGTTCAGGTGAACCTTGCGTCCGCGCTTGAGCTGCGCGTCAATGCGCCCGATCTCCTCGTCGTCCAGCCGCTCCTCGGCACTGGGCTGTGCGGGTCGCCCGGTCAGGCCCATCGATCGGGGGCGCTTGCGTCCGGGCTCCCGCGCGGCCATCACGGGCGGCTCCGCCATCTCCTGCGCGCCCGCCTCGAGCGCCTCGTCGTCGATCAGCTCATCCTCCGGGGCATCCTGTGCGGGGCGCGCATACGCGTAGGCGCGCTCGACCGGCTCGCCCGCCAGCACCAGTGCCCGAAACGCAAGGGAGGTGCGCAGCATCTCCTCGAGGTCAAATTCAGGGCGTAGGTTCTTGAGCTCGTCCTCTTGGCGGAGCAGCGCCTCGGCAAAGGCCTGCTTGCGCCGCTCGCTTTCCTGTATGCCCACCCGCGACCATTCGGCCGCCTTCTCCGCCGCCATCCGCGAGGCGGTCGCCACCAGTTCGTCGAGCACCGCGTCCGCTTCCTCTGCGGGGAGATTCGCCTGCGCAACGCCGGCCGGCTGTGTCTCTTCGGGCGGCTGTGCGCCCCCCGTCCCCTGCCGCTGTCCGCATGGCTCCTGCTTGCTTGCCAGATCCCATTCCCGTTCCATGCAATTCCCTCCAAATCCTCTGAATCTATAACGTGGAGGCGCCCGCCTCCGTGTTATCCGTTGTCGCGCCGCCCGCCTGATCGAGCGGCGCGCGTTGCGCCTGCTCGGCCGCCTCGCGTGCCAGCACCTTGACCAGAATGCGCTCTCTTCCCTCAAAGCTCATCATCTCAAGCGCGTCGCTCGGCTGGATCACGCCCGAACCCAATAGCTGCATCGCCAGTTCGTTCTGGTATAGCTTGGAATAGGGCGTCTGCTTTTGCACCTGAATGCTCACGTCAAAGTCGATTTCCTCCCGTGCGCCGCCGTAGCGCAGCATTTTTTGTCCCCCTTCGCCATGAATGCGAAACACCCGCTCCTCGGTGTAGTTCTCCTGGATCACCGCGACCATCATCCGAACCATCTGCTCGTAGCCGTCAAAGAGCTGATCGATCAAAACGCGGCTGCGCTTGCTGCCCGCCTCCTGCAAGGCGACGATGGCCGAGGCCGCGGTGATTCCGCCGCCCGCCTCGCCGCGGTTGAATAGGTTTTGCCCGCTCTCTTCCTTGATCGCCGCCAGCTTGGCCTGCTGATAGGTCAGCACAAATCCGCTCAGCGGCTGCGCCTGCATCCAGCGAATGGCGCCCTCGTCGATGCGCGATCCGCGCACGACTTCCGCGTCCATGTCGGTGAGCGCGTCCTCGTCAACGTCTGCCGCGCGGTTGATGAGCAATTTGTACTTGCCGCTCATCAGCGCGTTTTTGAGAATGATCTGATCCAGCTTGTCGGCGTACACCTGCAAGTTCTTCAGGATGTCGATCAGCCCTAGCCCCACGGGCTGCCCCGTGAGCGGATATAGCGGCTCGACGATGAAGGGATATTGCCCGTGCGCGTACATGCCCTCAGGTCTGGTCGTCCGGCTGTCCTCGAGCAGCACGCCGCCGGCCATTTTCGCCATGTGCACGCGTTGGACGCCATCCTCATCCAGTTCCTTGAACCAGTACTCGATCAAGCGCACGTCCTCGCTCGGGTCGTCCGTCAGATACGGCTGATTTTCCCGGTCGCGCCCATAGCGGTCGCGCCCGATAAAGGGCGCCAGTTCCGGGTATTGCGCCTCAAACCAGCCGCGCGGATACCACCCGGTCTTAAACACCGCCCGCCCCTCTTGGATGCTCGCGAACTTGGGATCCCAGTAAAATTGCTCGATGTCCCATTCGCGAATGGCCACGTCGCCAAGCCCGCCCAGCAGCGTCTCGTCCCAGTAAATCTCTTGGGCAGACGCGCCCTTCATCAGCGCGGCGCGGCACTTGGCGCGGTACACCTTGCGGTAATTTCGCCGCTTCAGCACAAACCGCACCAGCTGCGTCAGGCATTCCGCCGTGCGGTCGTCCTTGGGCTCCTCGCCCAGCAAAATCGCGTCCGGATAGTGATCCATGAGATCTGCTAGCACCGACTCGAGCGTTGAAAACATCGTCGGCGTCACCGGCTGCGGCTCGTTTATTTCCCGTGGCGGCGTCCCGTGCCAATGATTGGTTCGCCAGAACGCTTCGTTGTCTCGGCACTTGTCCCGATAGTCCCGCGTCGCTTCGTCAAATTGATCCAATAAACGGTACGCCGCATCGATAAATCCCTCGTCCTGTGAAAGAAATCCCTCCATATACGCTCCCCTCCCGTCCAAATCCCCCGTAGCCCCTTCCCGTCAGTCCGCCAGCGGGTCGTACCCCATCCGCCGCTTCTTTTTCTCGCGCGGCGCCACCGGCCTTTCCATCAGGAAATATCGCGTCTCGTCGTATACGTGATCCTCGCCCGCGCTGTCCACGTCCTCAGGGCGCAGCGCGTCGTAGCATAGGCTGGGCACGGTCTGGCGAAATCCCTTGCATCCCTCAAATACGTACATTCCCGGTATGCCCTCCTCGTCAAACTTGAGCCGCTCGTGCAGCTGCATCTTGCCCGCCAGGCGCGCGTTGTCGCCCGGCAAGAAGTAGATGCCCTCCTTCTCCATCTGCTCCGCGACGCTCTCGCCTCGGCTCGCGTCCCAGATCGATGGATCGGCCACGCCCCGCATGTGCGCTTCGCCTTGCGCCTGCTCGAGTTCGCGAATGCGCTGTGCAATCTCGCGCGGCGAGCGCTTGAGCCCCACGTTTGCGTCGCTCGCGCCGTACCATTCGCGGTACCGGTAGACGATCCCATCCGGATCAACCGTCCACCACCCGACGGAGAAGGGCCGGGAATACCCAAAATCAAAGCTGCGGTAGCGCGGCCACCCGTCGGGTATGGCAAAAGGCTCGATCACGTGGGTGAAGCGCCGGTCGCGATAGTGCGCGCAGTCGTCGGTGAATTCGGGGAACGCCTGCCCCTCAAACGCGTCCCATTTCCCCATCAGCAGCGCCTCGCGCAGCGCGCGCGGCTTCTGCTCCAATTCAAAGATGTAATCCTCCGATAGGTGCGGGTTGTCGGTCGCCCGCGCCGGAATGTACAAAATCGTCCGCAGTTGCGTCTTGCCCAAGACCCTGGATTGCACCTTGCGCAACTGCACCTTGCCCGGCTCGGCCGCGTCCACGAAGTACTTGCGCACCCACGCGTGTCCGGGCCCTCCGGGGTTTGACGTGCAGCGGACGACCGGGCGAATTTTGAGGCTTACGTTGGCGCGAAGTCTGGTCTTCAGGTAGTCGTAGGTGTCTTTTGAAAAATGGGTCAGCTCGTCGATAAAGAGCCAGTGGATCTCCGCGCCTTGGTAGAGCAGCTTGTCCTTGTCGGTCATGCAGTGCCGGAACTTGAGCGCGCTTCCGTTGACCAACGTCATGTCGTGGCTCGCCGCCCGGTATTTGTACAATTCCTTGGGAAACGACCTGAGCGCCTCGCCCACCAGCGTGTCGTCCAATTCCCGAAGGCTTCGCCTGAACAGGTACGCCTGCGTCCCGGGATGCTCAAGGCACCGAAGCAGCGCCTCCATCACAATCGCCTTGGATTTTCCGCCGCCCGCCGCGCCGCCGTAGAGCACCTCGTCCGCCGTCGCCGCGTGAAACAGCGCCTGCTTCGGCGTCGGCTTGTAGTTGAGCCATACCTCCATCGCCCGCCCCCTCCCTCGCGCCCCGCTCCCCGCGCGCCCCGCCACGCCAGGCCCCGCCAAGCATCTTCTCCCGTCCCCCCGCGCTTTTCTTTAACGCCGCCGCGCTCATTCCTCGTCCTCCGGTCGCGGCGCGCAGGTCACCACCCGGATCACGTTGCCCGCAGCCGCGCCCTTGTCGCCGTCCCCGCGCCACCGTTCGGGCGCGCGCTCCTTGAGCCATGCCTTGATTGCATCCAGATCCGGCGGCGGCTGGCGGACGATCACCTCGCGCTTTTCCTTGACGCACCCCTTGCCATCGTCCTCGGTCACGGTCTTTTCCTCGCGCTGCACAAGCCCGCCCACCGCCTTCTGGTAAAAGGCCTCCTCAATCGCGGCGTTGAGCCGCTTATCCTGCCTCGCTGCCATCCAATCCCTCCTTGAGCAAGAGATTACCGCACAAAACCCGACATACCCCGACCTTTTATGCCAAAAATAAATAAAAAACCGCCTCCGCGATTTTTTTGGCGTTGCCGCCCGCGCCGTTGACAACGCCCGCGCAAGATGCTATCCTAGAACGACATTCGCGCGCTCCATCCAAAAGCCTCCCCTTGAGGGGCGGCCGCAGCCGCGACGAAAGGGTGCCCCGTCCCCCGCGTTTTTCCAATCATCGACTTGTGGAGGATTTAATCTGATGAACACCGCCTTTATCTGGTCTGAACACCTGGGCAAAATTGCCACCACCGCGCTTCTCTCGATGGTGCCCACCTTTGAAGGGCGCTACGCGATCTCGGTCGGCATGTCCATCGGCATGCCCATGGTCTTCACCTTCCTGCTGGCGCTGGTCTTTTCAACGCTGCCCATGCCGTTCATCTTCTGGTTTCTAAAGCCCATCCTCAAGTGGCTGTACGCCCTGCCGATCAAGCCGCTGCAAAAGTTTGCCGCGTGGGTCGAGCGCCGGTCGCTTAAGAAGGGCTCGCAGATGGACACGACGGGTCTTTTGAGCCTGTTCGTCTTCGTCGCGGTGCCGCTCCCGGGCACGGGCGTATGGACGGGTTCCGCGATCGCCACGCTTCTCAACATGAAAAAGTCCCACTCGATGGTCGCGATCTTCCTGGGCAACGTCGTGGCCTGCCTCATCATGACGCTACTTACGTCGGGCGTTCTCCACTTTTTCTAAGCGCCGCTTGGGCGCGTGAAGGCCCTTAGCGGCGGCGTCCCCTGCCGCCGTCGCCGCTTTTTCGTGCAATATGTCGCGCCTTCGACGGAAAAAGGGCCTTTATTCCCTGAAACAGTAAATAATTCAAGTTAATTTCCATAACCCTATTGACATTTGCGCCGCTATCTAGTATTATAACTCTTGTCGCTGACGCGGCGCTGCGAACAATGGGAGCATAGCTCAGCTGGTAGAGCACTTGCTTTACACGCAAGGGGTCACAGGTTCGAGCCCTGTTGTTCCCACCATATGCGGCCTGGTAGTTCAGTTGGTTAGAATGCCAGCCTGTCACGCTGGAGGTCGAGGGTTCGAGCCCCTTCCAGGTCGCCAAAATTGCCTTGGTAGCTCAGCTGGTAGAGCAGTAGACTGAAAATCTACGTGTCGGTGGTTCAACTCCGCCCCGAGGCACCATATCCTGCGGTAGTAGCTCAGTTGGTAGAGCGCCACCTTGCCAAGGTGGAGGTCGCGAGTCCGAGTCCCGTCTACCGCTCCAACAAATGAATCGTGCGTGCCTTACCGCGCGCACGATTTAGTCCAAATATGGCGTGATAGCCAAGCGGTAAGGCAAAGGTCTGCAAAACCTTCATCCACCGGTTCAAATCCGGTTCACGCCTCCAAAAAAAATCCCTGCAATCAGCCATGATTGCGGGGATTTTTGCTTCTTCCCCGACAGCTTAGACGCCGTCTTGCCTCGGCGCCCACGCAAGGCAAATCGTCGCATCGCTTCTCGCGCGGTAAATTCGCTTCTCGCGCGGTAAATTTTTAGCGCAGCAATTGACAAGCGCGCCCCGGTTGTGTATAATCGTTCGGAATGAGATGCGCCGAAAGCGTCGCAATCGGGCACCGAAAGGGGCGAGCACATGCACTTGTACGCAAATGCCGGGGTCTATCGGCATGGACAGATCAAGCGACTTACGTTGGCCGTCGATCATGGGCGGATTGTTCGCGTTTCTCGTGATCTGGCGGATATTTCGCACAGCGATACCGATCGCGTATTTGATTTGACAGGCTTTCTATTGACACCGGGTTTCGTCGATGCGCATGTGCATCTTCGAGAGCCCGGCTTTTTT
The DNA here is from genome assembly GCA_036645575.1 of Clostridia bacterium. Classification (GTDB taxonomy): domain Bacteria; phylum Bacillota; class Clostridia; order Christensenellales; family Aristaeellaceae; genus JAVXNW01. The sequence goes on from JAVXNW010000046.1 coordinate 7,578, forward strand.
CATAAGGAAACGATGAAGACCGGCACCATGGCGGCGGCGCGCGGCGGGTACACGGCGGTGTGCGCCATGCCCAACGTCTCCCCCGCGCCCGACGGCCGCGCGGGGCTTCAGGCGTCGCTGGACGCGATTGCGCGGGACGCGTCGGTGCGCGTATACCCCTATGGCACGCTGACGGTAGGGCGCAAGGGCGCGGGCTTTCCCGCCCCGTACGCGGAGATGAGCGCGGAGGTGGTCGGCTTTTCGGACGACGGTTGCGGCGTTCAGGATGAAGCGCTGATGCGCGCGTGCATGCGCGGCGTTGGCGCGGTCGGCGGGATCGTGGTCGCGCACTGCGAGGACGAATCCCTCCTGCATGGCGGCGTGATCCACGCGGGCGCCTATGCCCGCGCGCACAGACATGCGGGGATCGTCTCTCAAAGCGAGTGGGGTCAGGTCGCGCGCGACCTGCGCCTCGCGGAGGAAGTGGGCTGCGCCTACCACGTATGCCACGTATCGACCAAGGAGAGCGTTCAGCTCATCCGCGAGGCCAAGGCGCGGGGCGTCAACGTCACCTGCGAGACCGCGCCGCACTACCTGCTGCTTACCCAAGACGACCTTGAGGAAGACGGCCGGTTCAAGATGAACCCGCCGCTCAGGGAGGCGGCTGACCGCGCGGCGCTCCTTGAGGGTTTGCTCGACGGCGCCATCGACATGATCGCGACCGACCACGCGCCGCACACGGCGCAGGAAAAGGCGCGCGGGCTGGATGGGAGCGCCATGGGCGTGGTGGGTCTTGAGTGCGCGTTTGGGGTACTCAACGAAGGACTGGTACAAACCGGAACGTTATCGCTTGAAAAGCTGCTCGCGCTTCTATGCGACGGCGCGCGCGCCCGCTTTCACCTGCCCGGCGGCATCGAAGAGGGCGAGGTTGCCGACTTTAACCTGATCGATTTAAACGCGCGCTACGTGGTCGATCCGGCGGAATTTGCCTCAATGGGGCGCGCGACCCCGTTTGCCGGGTGCGCGGCGCGCGGGCGCGTGCGCGCGACCGTGGTCGCCGGCAAGATCGTATATGGAGGAATTTGACCATGACCGACGCAATCTTTTCCGTCATCGACAACGTGTGCGTCGCCAACCGCACCTATCGGCTGCGCCTCGAGGGCGACGCGCGGGCCATGACCGCCCCGGGGCAATTCGTGATGGTCAGCCTGCCCGGCTTTTTCCTGCGCCGGCCGCTGTCGGTATGCGACTGGGATGACGCGGGACTCACGCTCGTCTACAAGGTGCTGGGCGCTGGAACCGACAAGCTGGCACAGCTGCGCGCGGGCGAATCGCTCACCGTGCTGACCGGACTTGGCAACGGCTTTGACTTGACCGATCCCGGCGCCCGCCCGCTGATCGTGGGGGGCGGCTTGGGCGTCGCGCCGATGCTGGCGCTGGCCAAGCGGCTATCCCGCCCCACCTGCGTGCTGGGCTTTCAGGGCGCGGGCGATTGCTTTCTGGTGGAGGAACTCACGCGCGCGGGCGCGCGGGTCATCGTGTCCACGCAAGACGGCAGCTTGGGCGTCAAGGGCTTTGTGACCGACGTGCTAAAGACGTTGACCCCCGCCGCCCCCACTTCCCCCGCTTCCCCCGCCGCGCTTTGCCCGCCGTTTGATCGCGCGTATGTGTGCGGGCCGGAGCCCATGCTGCGCGCGGTTCACGCGCTGTACCCGGCGGGACAGTACAGTTTCGAGGCGCGCATGGGCTGCGGATTTGGCGCGTGCATGGGCTGCTCGCGCAAGACCAAGAGCGGCTTTGTGCGCATCTGCAAAGAGGGGCCCGTGCTGCCCGGAGAGGAGATCCTATGGTAGATACGCGCGTAAACCTTGCCGGCATGGCGCTAGACAACCCGGTGATCGCGGCCAGCGGCACTTTCGGCTTCGGCAAGGAGTTTTCCAAGCTCTACGACATCAACTGCCTGGGCACGTTTTCGTTCAAGGGCACCACGCTTGACGAGCGCTTTGGCAACGACTGCCCGCGCATCGCGGAGTGCGCAGGCGGCATGCTCAACGCGGTCGGCCTTCAAAACCCAGGCGTTCGCCACGTGCTCGCGCATGAAATTCCCGAAATGCGCGCGTACTTTCACAAGCCGGTCATCGCAAACGTCAGCGGTTTTTCGCTCTCGGAATACGAGACGGTTGCGGGCCTGCTCGGCGACGATCCCCAGGTGGGCATGATCGAGGTCAACATCTCCTGCCCCAACGTGCACGGCGGCGGCATGGCGTTTGGCACCGATCCCCAGCACGCGGCGGCCGTCACGCGCGCGGTCAAGGCGGCCACCACCAAGCCGGTCTTTATCAAGCTCTCGCCCAACGTGACCGACATCACCGAAATCGCGGTCGCGTGCGAAGAAGCGGGCGCGGACGGGCTGAGCCTGATCAACACGCTGCTGGGCATGCGAATCGACTTAAAGACCCAAAAACCCGTGCTGGCCAACCGAATGGGCGGCCTGTCCGGCCCGGCGATTTTCCCGGTCGCGCTCAGAATGGTCTATCAGGTGACGCGGAGGGTGTCGATCCCGGTGATGGGCATGGGCGGCGTTTCAAGCGCGGAGGACGTGCTGGAGATGATGCTCGCAGGCGCGACGGCGGTGCAGGTAGGCGCGGCAAACCTCAAAGACCCCTACGCGTGCAAGCGGATCATCGAGCGCCTTCCGCTCGCCATGGCGCAATACGGCATCAAGAACTTACGAGAAATTATCGGAGGTGCAGGCAAATGAAGGGTGACGTCATCATCGCATTGGACTTTGCGAGCGCGCAGGAGACCTACGCGTTCTTAGCGCAATTTCCCGCAGGGCGCAAGCCCTTTGTCAAGATCGGCATGGAGCTTTTTTACGCCGAAGGCCCGGAGATCGTCCGCAAGGTCAAGGCCATGGGGCACAAGGTCTTTCTGGATCTCAAACTCTACGATATCCCGAACACCGTCAAAAAGGCCATGCGCGTCTTGTCCAATTTGGACGTCGACATGGTCAACCTGCACGCTTCGGGCGCGCGCGCGATGATGGAAGCCGCCCGCGAGGGGCTCACCCGCCCGGACGGCACGCGCCCGCTGCTGCTCGCGGTGACCATCCTCACCTCGACCAACGACCAACAGCTTCGCGAAGAGCTGCTGGTTTCAACGCCGCTTGATGAGACGGTCATCGGCTATGCGCAAAACGCCAAGGCCGCGGGGCTTGACGGCGTGGTCTGCTCGCCGCTCGAGGCCGCAAAGGTCAAGCTGGCGTGCGGCGCGAACTTCCTGACCGTCACGCCCGGCGTGCGCTTTGCGGGCGCGGTGGCAGACGACCAAAGCCGCGTCATGACGCCCGAAAAGGCGCGCCTAGGCGGCAGCGACTTTATCGTGGTGGGTCGCCCGATCACGCAGGCTTCGGACCCGGTCGCGGCCTATACGCGCTGCATCCATGAATTTTTAGGTTAGTCAATCATCCATATGAGGAGGACAAGGTCATGAGCAAATCCATTGCCAAGCTGCTTTTGGGCGTTCAGGCGGTATTTCTTCGCCCCGACGAGCCGTTCACTTGGGCCAGCGGCATTCACAGCCCGATTTACTGCGACAATCGCCTGACGCTGACCGCGCCCGACGCGCGCACCCAGATCGAGCAGGGGCTCAAGGCGCTGATTGAGCGCCACTTTCCCGGTTGTGAAGTGCTCATGGGCACGAGCACGGCGGGCATCGCGCACGCGGCCATCACCGCGCACCTGATGGGGCTTCCGATGGGCTATGTCCGCAGCGGTGCCAAGGACCATGGGCGCGGCAATCGCATCGAGGGCAGGCTTCTGCCCGGCCAGAAGGTGGTGGTCGTCGAGGACCTCATCTCAACCGGCGGCAGCGTCATCGAGGTGGTCGAAGCGCTGCGCGAGGCGGGGGCGGAGGTGCAGGGCATCGTGAGCATCTTCACCTACGGCATGGCCAAGGGGCTTGCGCGCCTGCAAGCCGAGGGCATCGTCAATCACAGCCTGACCGACTTTGACGAGCTAATCGAGGCGGCGGCGGAAGAGGGCTACATCGAGCCGGACGACCGGCGTCGGCTTCGCGCGTTCCGCGACGACCCATCCGATGAGGGCTGGAAAAACGCATAGGAGGAAACGTCATGCGCCATTTGATCGACATCACCGATTTCTCTGTAAAGGAAATCGAAGAAATTCTGACGCTTGCGTCAGACATCATGAACGACGGTCCCAAATACGCGGACAGCATGCGCGGAAAAAAGCTGGCGACGCTGTTTTTCGAGCCCAGCACGCGCACGCGGCTGAGCTTTGAGGCGGCCATGCTGGAACTGGGCGGGAGCGTATTGGGCTTTTCCGAGGCGCAGTCCTCGTCGGCAGCCAAGGGTGAGACGGTGTCTGACACGGTTCGAACCGTGGGCTGCTATGCCGACATCATCGCCATGCGCCACCCCAAGGAGGGCGCGCCCAAGGCGGCGTCCATCCACTCGAGCGTGCCGGTGATCAACGCGGGGGACGGCGGGCACTGCCACCCAACCCAGACGCTGACCGACCTTCTGACCATTGCGAGCGAGTGTGGTCATCTGGGACACCTGACGGTGGGCGTGTGCGGCGACCTCAAGTTTGGCCGCACGGTGCATTCGCTTTTAAACGCGCTGTCCCGCTATGAGGATCTGACGTTTGTGCTGATCGCGCCGGAAGAATTGCAATTGCCAAGCTACGTAACCGACATGCTGACGGCGCGCGGCGCGCGCTACCGCAAGGTGGGCACGATGGAAGAGGTCATGCCGGAGCTTGACATTCTGTACATGACGCGCGTGCAAAAGGAGCGCTTTTTCAACGAGGCCGACTACATTCGCCTGAAGGACAGCTTCATTTTGACGCCCGACAAGCTCGAAAACGCCAAAAAATCCCTCAAAATCCTGCACCCGCTGCCGCGCGTCAACGAGATCGCCCGCACGGTGGACGACGACCCGCGCGCCGTATACTTTAAGCAGGTCTACTACGGAAAGATCGTGCGCATGGCGCTGATCCTCAAGATGATGGCTTGGAGGGATGAGCAATGAAAATCGACAGCATCACAACCGGCATCGTGCTTGACCACATCCCGGCCGGACGCGGCATGGAAATCTATCGCTACTTGCGCCTTGACAAGCTCACGTCGCCCGTCGCGATCATTCAAAACGCCAAGAGCGAAAAGCTCGGCAAGAAGGACATCATCAAAATCGACGCGGTGATCGATGTCGACATGGACGTGCTGGGCTACATCGGCCCCGGCATCACGGTCAACATCATCCGGGGCGGCGTGCGCGTCGAAAAGCGCGAGCTGCAACTGCCCGAGCAGATCACCAACGTGCTCAAGTGCAAAAACCCGCGCTGCATCACGACCGCCGACCCGACGCTTGACCAGATCTTCTGCCTGTCCGATCGCGAAAAGCGCACCTACCGCTGCGCCTACTGCGAGGAGCAGACCCACGCCACCACGCTTCGGGACGCCTGATCGCCCGCTCCCGCCGCCTGAACCGCCCGCTCGCCGCCGACCGCCCGCTCCCGCCGCCTGAGCCGCCCGCTCGCCGCGTGAAATTGTTAATTCTGCGTTTTCCCCTTGACATTTTTCGCGTGCTGCGCAATAATACGGTAAACCGTTGAGGTGGAGATCAAACCGCAAGCGATTTCACAGAGAGCCGGGGAGGCTGGGATCCCGGCAATGGCGCGGCGGCAAATGGACCACTGAGGGCGTGGCGAAAGGCGCGGTGCGCTGAGTAACTTGCGACGCAATCCCGGCGTTAAAAGGGAACGTGTGTGTCGGCACACGACAAAAGCAGGGCGCTTCAAGCGTCAAGCAAGGTGGTACCGCAGATGTTTTCGCATCTGTCCTTGAAATAAGGACAGATGCGTTTTTTATTGCCTGCCACAACCGACAAGCTATTTTTAGGAGGTATTCCCCATGAAAAAACTGTCTGTCGTGCTTGTGACCTTTGTCCTCATGCTCGCCTTTGCCGCCCCCGTTCTTTCCGAACCGCTCAGCGTGGGCGTGGTTCAGTTGGCCGAAAACGGCGCGTTCACCGACATGCGCGAGGGCTTCATCGCCCGCATGCGCGACCTGGGCTACGCGCAGGATCGCCTGACATTCGACGTCCAGAACGCCTCCGGCGACATGAGCAACCTCTACACCATCTGTCAGGGCTTTGCGGACACGCGCCCCTGCGCGGTCGTCACGATCGCGACGCCCCCGACTCAGGCGATGGTCAACCTCGAAAGCGAGCTTCCGGTGTTCTTCATCTCGGTTTCAAACCCGACGGCTGCGGGCGTGATCACCGACATGGCGCACCCGGACAAGCTGGCGACCGGCACATCCAACGCCATCCCGGTCGACGAGATGTTTAAGCTCTCCGATCGCCTGACCCCGGGCGTCACCTCCTACGGCTTCATCTACTGCACGAGCCAGGTGAACTCGGTCTCAACCGTGGAAAACGCCAAGGCGTATCTTGACTCAGTGGGCATCAGCTACCACGAGGCCGTCGTCGCCACCTCATCGGAGGTCTACGAGGCCATGCTGTCGCTCGTGGGCGCGGGCGTAGGGGCGATCTTCGTGCCCAACGACAGCGTCGTGCAGGACGCGATGGCCGTGGTCGCCGAGGTCGCTTCGGACGCCAAGATCCCGGTGTACGGCTCCTCTTCCGTCATGGTGCGCTCAGGCGCGTTTGCGACGATCAGCATTTCCGACACCGCGATTGGCGCGCTGACCGCCGACATGCTCGATCAATACCTGAAGGGCACGCCCGTCGATCAGATCCCCGCGATCGTGGTAAATCAGTTTACCACCGTCATCAATACCAACACCGCTTCCGCGATCGGCGTAACGCTTCCGCCCGACGTTCTGGCAAGCGCGGAACTGGTTCAGGAATAAATCACCCGTTCGAGAATAAACCGCAAGGAGCCTTGATCCATGCTGCAATTTGTCGGTGCCCTGCAACAGGGCTTTGTGTACGCGCTGCTGGCGCTCGGAATCTACATCACCTTCCGCATCCTGAACACGCCCGACCTGACCGCGGACGGAAGCTTTACGCTGGGCATGGCGGTGTCGGCGGTCTTGAGCCTCATGGGGCACCCGCTGCTGGGGCTTTTTGCGGCCGCGCTCGCGGGCGCGGCGGCCGGATGCGTCACGGGCCTTCTTCAAACCAAGGCGGGCGTCTACCCGATCCTTGCGGGCATCCTGACGATGAGCGGCCTGTACTCGATCAACATGCTCGTGATGGGCGGAACGCCCAATCTGGCGATCAGCCAAACGCTCTTCAAGGACGCCTACGCGCTCTTTCCGGCGCTTGCCAAGGATGGGCGCAACTTGGTCGCGCTCTTGCTCGCCTTCCTCGTGTGCGCGCTCGTGTGCGCAAAACTCATCTGGCTTTTTAAGACCCACTTGGGTCTGTGCATTCGCGCGGTGGGCGACAACGAGGAGATGGTTCGCTCCTCCTCGATCAACGCAAGCCGCGTGAAGGTGCTGGCGCTGATGCTCTCTAACGCCTGCGTCGCGCTGTCGGGCGCGATGAGCGCGCAGTTGCAGGGCTTTGCGGACGTGAACGCGGGCGTGGGCATGGTGGTGGTCGGGATCGCGTCGGTGATCATCGGCGAGGCGGCGGTGGGCAAGCGCGGCGTGACGGTCGGGCTGTTGAGCGCGGTGCTCGGCTCGATCCTGTACCGGTTCATCTACGCGCTGGCGTTCCGCTCGAACTTCTTCCCCCCGTACATGCTCAAACTCGTCTCGGCGGTGATCGTGGGCGCGGCGCTTTCGCTGCCCGTCATCAAAAAACATCTGCGCCGCGCGCGGCTCAAGAAGGGAGGCAGCGCCCATGCTTAGCCTTTGCAACCTGTCCCTGACCTTTTCGCCCGGCACGCCCAACGCGCACAAGGCGCTCAAAGACCTCTCGCTGACGCTGGCCCCCGGCGACTTTGTGACCATCGTCGGCTCGAACGGCGCGGGCAAATCGACGCTGTTTGGCGCGATCTGCGCGACGCTCCCCCTCGATTCCGGCACGGTTCTCTTGGACGGTCAGGACCTCACCGGCCTCCCCGAATACAAGCGCGCGCTGACGATCGGCCACCTGTTTCAGGACCCGATGAAGGGCACCGCGCCCGGCATGACGATCGCGGAAAATCTGGCGCTCGCCTATGCGCGCGCCTCTCGCGCCCCCCTCTCGCGGGCGCTGCGCAAAGGCGACCTCGACCGCTTCCGGGTTGCGCTTTCCGCCTTTCACATGGGCCTTGAGGATCGCCTGTCCGCCAAGGTGGGGCTGCTCTCGGGCGGACAGCGACAGGCGCTGACGCTGCTCATGTCCACCATCGCGCACCCCAAATTGCTCTTGCTCGACGAGCACACCGCCGCGCTCGACCCCGCGACCGCCCAGACCGTTCTGCGCATCACGCAGGACATCATCGATTCGCAAAAGCTCACCACGATGATGATCACCCACAACCTGCAATCGGCGCTGGCGCTGGGCAACCGCACGATCATGATGGACGACGGCGAGATCGTGCTGGATCTATGCGGTGAGGCGCGCGCGTGCATGACCCCATCCGACCTGCTTTCCTGCTACGCCAAGGCGCGCGGAAGCGCCCTTGACAACGACCGAATCCTCTTGTCGATGGCGAAATAGCCCGCCCAATTGAATTTAGTCGTGCTTGATCGCCTCGAGCGCCGGGATGCCCACCGCCTTGTTGGCGGGGTAATAGCCGCTGCCCAGGCCGATCATGATGGAGAATATCAGGGAAAACCCGGTCAGCCAAAGCGGAATGACCGACATGCGCGCGCCCTTTGTGCTGAGCACCGTGATCGCGTCCTGAAAGGAGGCGATGGGCGTCGCGGCGGTCACGAGGTTCATCGAGATCGAGATGATGTAGCTCAAGACGACGCCGATGATGCCGCCCATCAGCCCGATGACGCCCGCCTCCATCAAAAACAGCGTGCGCACGTCGTGCACAAAGCAGCCCAGCGCCTTCATGACGCCAATCTCGCGCGTGCGCTCCGATATGGACATGATCATCGTGTTCATGATGCCCAGCGCCGCGACAAGGAGCGAGATCGCGCCCATGCCGCCCAGCATCATCTGCTTTTGGCGGGCGTCCTTTTCCATGGGTTGGCGAATGCTCTCCATGGAGTTCGTGTTAAAGCCAAGGCGCATGATCTCGGATTCGACCGCCGCGACGCTTCCGATGTCGGACACCTTGACCAGCACGCTCTGGTAGACCGGATTGCGCTCGGTCTTAAGCCCCGCCTCGCGGTTCGCCATTTCCACCATGCGCTTGAGGTCGGCAAGGCGCATCAGTATGCCGTCGGAGGTCTCCCCGCCCTTTCCGTAATCCTCTTTCATGCGTCCGACCACGTTCAAGCGCTGCGTGTAGGTCTTTCCCTCGTTTCCCACGGTGATCTCGATCTGTAGCGGCGCTTTGAAGATGTCGAAGTACGGATCGGGCGGATTGGCAAAGCCGCCCGTCTCATAGTCATAGCTTGCGTACAGGTCGATCATGTTGGCGTTCTCGGGGCGCTTGGTGTCCTGAAATCCGTAGGCGAAGTTCTGCCCGACAAGCACCGTATTGCCCTTTTTGTCGGGAAATTCCCCGTCCAGCAGCCGATAGCCCAACTGTTCGAGCGACTTTTCGTCCATGCCGACAAGCGTTCCCCACGGGCAAACGTAGCGGCGGTCGCGCCCCGCATAGATCTTAAAGTTCAGCGATTCCGGCATCATGCGCGGCGTCACCAGCACCACGTGGTCAAGCGCCGCAAGCGACTGAACCGCTTGGGCATTGAGCTTTGCGGCGGTGCTCCCGTGCCCGGCGGGCATGACGCTGATGATGGTCAGGTCGCCCATCTCGCTCAGCAGCTTTTCCTGCGTCTCCTTCATGCCCACGCCGATTGAGATCATGATGATGATCGCGCACGCGCCGACGACGACGCCGGTCACGGTGAGAAATGTGCGCGACTTGCGCCTGAGCAGGTTTTGCAGGCACAGCCTGATCAAATCACGAATGCTCACGGCTTGGGCGCTTCCTTGGCCGGCTCGGCCGGCTTTGCCTCGCCTTCGTCCTCAAAGACAAAGGCGGCCTTGCTTGCGCGGCGCTTCTTGCGCTTTTTCGCGCGCAGCCACAGGATCATGAGGAGCACGAGCGCGCCGCCGCCGCCCGCCAAGTAGCGCCAGTCGGCCAGGATGGCGCGCAGGCCCCCTCCTTCGCCCTCCATCGGCGCTTCGCCCTCCATCGCGCCGTCCATACTCACCATGCCGCCCTCCATGCCCGCCATGTCCCCCTCCGCGAGGGCAACATCCTGCACCAGCACCTTGAGCGGGAATTTTTGCTCGACCACCGCCTGATTGGCGTCCTCATAGCTGACCTTGACGGTCACGTCCTGCTCGCCCGCCATTTCGGGGGTGACAATAAAGTCGATGGAGCCGCTCTTGCCCGCCTCGAGGTTGCCCAAGTTCTGCGTCTTGTTGAGCGCGGGCAGGTCGCCCATCAGCTCAGCCGAGAGGTTGAAGACCTCGCTCTTTCCCTTGTTGACGTAGGGCAAAGAGATCACGGTCTCCTCGCCCGGCATGACCGATTCCGGCACGACCGGCGCGGTCAGGTTAAAGCGGTCGGCCTGATAGACCGGAATGGACAGCTTTTCCGTGACGGTGACCGCGGTGCGCTTGTCGTTGTCCACAAATTCGTACTTAAAGGACACGTCCACCTTGCCGGAACCGGACTTGGCGCTTGAGAGCGCCTGCATCTTGATCTTCTCGGTCTGCGTCTGACCGGGGCCCAGTTCCGTGTAGTAAAATGTGTTGGAGGCGTCGCTGATGGCGACGCTCTCGCCGGTCTCAAGGGTCATGACGATGTTCTCAACCGTCTTTTGTGGGCTGGTGTTTTGGAATGTCAGCGCGAGGTTAAACTCGCTGCCCGCCGCAACCTGATCCGCGCCAAAGTCGTACTTCGAGACGATCACGTTGGGCGTGGGCGCGTCAACCTTGGGCTTGGTGGCCCCGCCGCCGCCGCCTGCGGCCTTGGGCTTGGTGATTTCAGCGGGCACCAGCACCTTTTCGGTGGCGGTCTGCTGCGTGAGGGTGCGCCCGGATAGGTAGGTGTACTTGAGCTCCACATTGACGCCCTGCAACTGAGAGGCGATCTGCTTGAGCGCCTTAAAGTTGAGCGAAATGTTCTGGGTCTCGCCGGGCTGGAGTTTTCCGATCACGACGGTTGGCGTCTCCTCCAGCAGCATCAGCCCATCGGTTGCGGAGAAGGCGGCCATGCCGGACTCGACCGCGACCCTGCCCGCGTTCTTGATCCACACATTGAGCGAGAAGGACTGACCCGCCTTGATGGGCTTGCCGAAATCCTCGCGTCCCACCTGCAAATCGGGCGCGGCGGCGTCCTTGATCTTGGGGTTTACGGGGATCAGCACAAGCTCGGTCGTGGTGCCGGGCGTGGTCGCGGTGCCGTTGTTGTATTCGAATTTCACCTCGACGCCCAGCGATTGCGTCGCGGACTCAAAGTCGTCGGCGGCCTTCATGCGCACGTTGATGCTGGTCTTTTCGCCCGGCCTCAGTCGCGGCAGCAGCATGGAGGAGGTGCTCTCCATCAGCGAAAGGGAGGGGGAGGGCGTAAAGATGGCGACCGGCAGCTGCACGTCGGTCACGCCGATGTTTTGAAAGTACAGCGTCACCGTGAAGGGCTGGCTGGGCTCGATCGCGGGCGCGATGTCGGCGCGCGTGATGCGCAAGACCGGGGCCGGGATCACCGGCGGATCGGTCGGTAGCGGCGGCAGCGTGGGGTCAGGCGCGGCGGGCACGGCGGGCGCGCCCAGCGGCATGGGCGAGCGCGCCGGCTGCGTGGTGAGGCCAAGGTCGACCTTGTCCTTTGTCTCGCTTGGCGCTTGCGTCGCGGAAACCACCCCATTTTCGGGCGCTTGCGTCGGGCTTTCGCTCACCAGCGGCGTCGGGTCGGGCTTAACGGGCGCGGGGGTCGGCTCCGCCTGCGGCTTGGCTTTGCCCTTTGCGCCGCGCACCGTGACGCACAGGATGTCTGCGGGCAGTGCAAGCGCGCCGTAGCGCATCGAAAAGCGCAGGGAATTGCCGGTTCCGCTGTAGGTGAGGTTCGGAAAGGTGAGTTTGAGTTTGAGCGGCTTTCCATTTTTTGAGAGAACCTCGACGCGCGGCGCATCGTTTCCGGTAAAGTCGTCTTCCAGCTTTTGGGTCGTCACCTGCCCGCCTTCCATTTGTTCGGTCAAAATGCCGGCATTGGTGATCGTAACCTCGAGATCCGCCGTCTTTCCGGCGGACAACTTCTTTTTCGCCTTGCCGCCGATCAGCACCCGGCACTTGTCCACCTTGGGTCGGCTCGATAGCGCGCCCGCCTCCGCGTCTTCGGGGTTTTGCGTCGCATCGGTCGCATCGGTCGCGCCGCTTCCGGCGTTGTCTACCGGCGCCGCGCCCTTTACGCACTCGCGCATCTTGATCTTCACCACGGTGTCCGGCATAGACAGCGTGCGGTAGGTCATGCGAAAGCGCAATTGCTTGCCCGCGCCTTCGTAGAGCGCGTGCGGAAAGGTGGCGCGCACGACGAGCGGCTCGCTGCCCTGCGACAGAATTTCCGCCTTGGGCACGCCGTCCCAGGCGGGGTTGGCGCTTGTATCGACGGTCAAGATAAACGCGTCGTCCAGCTTTTCGATGAACAGTCCGCCCGCATCCCCCACATCCGATGTCAAGACGCCCGGGCAAAGCACGGTCGCCTCGAGGTCTGCGTATTCGCCGTTTCGGATCTGGTCAAGCGGGCGTCCGGCCTGATCCAGCAGTTGATGGCCCAGCACGTCGGGCTTGTTCTTCTTATTTTTCTTTCCCTTGGCAATGGGCTTTTCCTGTTCAAGCATTTCAAATGTCGGGTCGAGGTGCGTCTCCTGCGCATATGCGGATGACAGCGCAACCGGGCCACAGGCGACGAGGCAAGCAATAAAAATTGCCAACGCGCGATGATACAGGCCTTTCATGAATGATTTTCTCCTTTTTTGATATCTCCAATGATGTTTCCGTCTTTGAGCGTCACGATGTGGTCGGCGTAGTCCGATAGCTCCGGGTCGTGGGTCACCAGGATGATGGTCTCGTTAAAGCGGCGAGCAAAGCCGCGGATCATCTCGATGATGTCGATGGTGGTGTGCGTGTCGAGGTTTCCGGTCGGCTCGTCGGCAAAGACCACCGCCGGCCGCGTGATGAAGGCGCGGGCGATGCCCACGCGCTGCTGCTGTCCGCCGGACATCTGGCCGGGATAGTGGTCGAGTCGGTGCGCCAGACCCACCCTTTCCAGCATTTGCACGGCGGCGCGCTCGCGCGCCTTCTGGGGCACGCCGTGAAACATGAGCGGCAGCGCGACGTTTTCGGTCGCGGTCAGCGCGGGCAGCAGGTTGTAGGACTGGAACACGAACCCGAGCCGCTCCTGTCGAAAGGCGGCAAGCTCCTCCTCCTCGAGTTCCGAGATCGGTACGCCGCCGATGTACACGCCCCCGGCGGTCGGCTTTTCCATTCCGGCCAGCTGATTGAGCAGCGTCGATTTTCCCGATCCGGAGGTTCCCAAGATGCAGCATATTTCCCCGCGCATGATCTCAAGGTTGATGCGGTTGAGCGCAACCACCGTCTCCTCGCCCAATCGATATTCCTTTCGCAGATCGCGCACCTGCACAATTGGCGTCCCCGTTCCCCGTTCCTTCTCCACTGACCGTCCTCCCTCTCCCCCGCCCGAAGTCGCGATCCCCCGCCCCTTCGTCCCGCCCCAAGTCCCCTCTGGCAAGGGCGGCAAGGCGCGCCCATCCAACCGTTTCCACAATACCCCTTCATCATAGCGCGTCGCCCGCCCCAAGTCCCCGTAAAAGTGCCGGAAAACTGTCACAAAAGTGTCAAAAAAAGCCATCTGCTTATCAAGGCAGATGGTTCAGCCGCCGCGAACGGCGCTTGGCAAAAAAACGCAAAAAAAGCCCGCTGCGTTTTCACGTAGCGGGCTTCATGTCACTTAGTAGCGGCTCTGGCGCTGCTGATCAAAGCAATCGCGGCAGTAGACCGGACGGTCTCCACGGGGCTGGAAGGGGACCTGGGTGGGACGGCCGCAGCTGTCGCACACCACGTCATACATGGGGCGATCGGCACGGTTCTGGCCGTTGGACTGGCGGCGGTTGGCACGGCAGCTGGGG
>JAVXNW010000047.1:0-21736 GCA_036645575.1 Clostridia bacterium
TTACCGCACAGCTCGAGGGGGTGGTGTGGAGGGGGGCGAGTAGCCCCTCCTCCGCGTTCAATAACCCGCGTGAGCGTAGCACGACGCCGCAGCGTCGTGCGCAGCACGGCACCGCAGTGCCGTGCTGCTTTCATCCGAATAACAGACCCATTTTAGGCTTAAGTTGACGGCAGCGTCCCTAGCGGGGCGCTGCCAAATTCGGCGTTTTTTCCAAGCGGCGGCGTTGCCTGCGCTTACTTTTGCAGAAGGTGCACGCCGAAACCGGCGATGTCGTCCTTCAGGTAGATCGCCATCGTCTTTCCGTTGTTAACCGACAGCGGCGCTTCTTCAAACGCAAAGCCTTTGCGCGCAAGGTGCCACTGCGCGCGCGCAAGGCTGTTGCAGGCAATGGCGATATGGCCGTGCGCGCCGCGGCCGTTGCCCTTCATAAGCTCGATCATGCCGCCCAGCATGTTGGATTTTTCGACCGACACGACCGGCCAGCCGAGCAGCGCTTGCAATTTCTTCGTCTCGCGCGCCGCCTGCTCGGCGTCCTCGCAGTTGACGCCCACGTGCGCGATCTCAAGGCCCAAGATGAGCTGCACCGCGCGCTTGGTGAGCTCGGTAATGGTCGCCCAGTCCTTTTGCTTGATCGCGTCGCCCGGCACCATCCAGCTTCCGCCGACCGCCTTGACCTTGTCAAACGCCAGATAGTCCAGCACGTTTTTTTCATTCACGCCGCCGGTCGGCACAAAATAGATCTGCCCGTAGGGCGCGCTCATCGCCTTGATCAATTTTACGCCGCCCAGCGCCTCCGCCGGGAAGAACTTGACGGTATTGAGCCCCATCGACAGCGCGCATTCGATGTCCGTGGGATTGGCGCAGCCGGGCAGGATCGCAATGCCCGCGTCCACGCAGTAGCGCACCACTTCGGGATTAAAGCCGGGCGACACGATGTAGCTCGCGCCTGCCTGAACCGCCTTTTTCACTTGCTCGACAGACAATACCGTGCCGGCGCCCAGCATGACCTCGGGAAGCGCCTCGTGTACGTTCTTGATCGCCTGCTCGGCGGCGGCGGTTCGAAAGGTGATCTCCGCCACCGGCAGTCCACCCTCTAGCAGCGCGCGGCACAGCGGCACCGCATCCTGGGCGTCCTCCACCTTAATCACGGGCACCAGCCCCGCGAGCGACAGCTTGTCAAACATATCCATTGGCTCTATGTCCTCCCACTTCATCGTCTCCGCGCAATGATCTAAGCTTTCTCCACCTGATAGACCTGGCCAAAGGTATCCACCGTCACCTTTTTGAGCTTCTGCTGCTTGACCGGGCAGTCCTGCCGTCCGGTCGGCGCGCTCGCAATGCGATCGACCGCCTCCATGCCTTGCGTGACGCGGCCAAAGGCGGCGTACTGCCCATCCAGATGGGGCGCGTCCGCGTGCATCACGAAGAACTGGCTGCCCGCCGAATTGGGGCTCATCGAGCGCGCCATGGACAAGACGCCGCGCTCGTGCTTGATCGCGTTGGCAAACCCATTTCCGCGAAACTCGCCCTTGATGCCATAGCCGGGCCCGCCCATGCCGGTACCGGTCGGGTCGCCGCCCTGAATCATGAAGCCCGGGATCACCCGGTGAAAGATCAGTCCATCGTAAAAGCCCTTTTGAATGAGCGTCACAAAGTTGGCCACCGTGTTGGGGGCCGCCGCGGGATACAATTCTGCCTTGAAGACATCGCCGTTTTCCATCTCAAAGGTGACCACTGGATCTGCCATAATCATATTTCTCCTTCGGAAATCGCCGCTTAACGGGCGCTAATCCTCTGCCTCATATTTGACCACCGTGTACTGATAGCCCTTGGTATCCACCGTGACCTTCTTGATCTTGCGCTCGAGCATGGGCTTGTCCATCGCGTCGGTCGGGGTATTCGCAATGACGTCCAGCGCCTCGTAGCTCGCGTCGCCGATCAGCTTTCCAAACGCGGCGTACTGCCCGTCCAGATAGGTGCCGTCCCCGTGCATGATGAAGAACTGGCTGCCCGCCGAGTTCGGGTCGCCGGTGCGCCCCATGGACAGAACGCCCCGCACGTGTTTCAGGTCGTTCTCAATGCCGTTTTCTTTAAACTCGCCCTTGATCGTATAGTCCGGCCCGCCCATGCCGGTTCCGGTCGGGTCGCCGCCCTGAATCATGAAGCCCGGAATCACGCGGTGAAAGATGATCCCCTGATCGTAAAAGCCCTGCTCGATCAGGTTGACAAAGTTCGCCACCGTATTGGGCGCAATCGCAGGGTACAACTCCGCCTGCATGACGGAGCCGTCCTCCATCTCGATCGTCACAATGGGCTTGGGTGTCTCAACTTCCGGGGTCTCCTGCTTGGCGCATCCGCCCAGCACGCCAAGCGCCAGCACCAGTCCCACAATCAACCACTTTTTCATTTTTCCTCGTCCTCCCGAATTAATAGCGCGCGCTTGCGCGCCAGCATCTCGTCCACGCGCTCGATATACGCCTCGATGTTCTTGACATTGGCCGCGCGCTCGATGCGCCTTTCCGCCGGAAACAGCCACTTGGTGATCGCGCCCGCGCCAAGCGCCAACACCTTTGCCGTCTCCTCCATGTTGCCGATGTTGTAAAGGCACGCGCGCCCCGGTTTTGCGTACCCCACGTTTTCCAGGTTCCCCGCCATGTACTTCTGCCGATAGAGGTAGTAGGGATTGTACCCCGCCGCCATCAGGTACCCGCGCGCAAGGTCGACCATCTGCTGCGCCTGCTCGGTGTCCGGCTGGCGATAGCCCAACTCGTGCAGCTTGCTCGAGCGCTTGATCGCGAGCGAATGCACCGTGACGCTCTCGGGCGCGAGCCTGACCGCTTCGGAAAGCGTCCTTTCAAAGTCGCCCATCGTCTCGCCCGGAAGCGCCGCGATCAGGTCCATGTTGATGTCCGCAAAGCCCATCTCCCGCGCGAGCGCATAGGCGCGGCGCGTGTCTTCCGACGTGTGCGCGCGCCCGATCACCTTGAGCGTCTCATCCGAAAACGTCTGCGGGTTTACGCTGATCCGGCCGACGCCGCGCGCGCAAAGCGCCGCCAGCTTCTCCCGGTCGATCGTGTCCGGACGCCCCGCCTCGACCGTCCACTCAACCGCGCCGGGAAAGCGCGCCATCGCCCGGTCGAGCACCCTGCCCAGCTGATCCGCCGAAAGCGACGTGGGGGTTCCGCCGCCCATGTAGGCGGCGCGCACGCGCAGCCCCATCCGCTTAGTCATTTCGGCGCACCCGTCGATCTCGCGCATCAGCGCCGCGATATACGGCTCGGTCAGCCGCCCGTCGCCCAGCGTGCCCGACGAAAACGAGCAGTACGCGCAGCGCGTCACGCAAAACGGAATGCCGATGTACAGGTCAAACTGCGCTTTTTCCGGATAAATCAGCCCGCGCTGCATTGAGAGGATCTGGCTGAGCAGGCGCGTGCGGTCTTCTGACACAAAAAAGTCTTCCTCCAGCCACTTCTCGGCCTCGCGCTGGCTCATTCCGGCCTCGTATGCCTCGTACAGGAGCCGCGTTGGGCGTATGCCGGTCAGCGATCCCCACGGCGGCTGCTTCCCGGTCACTTCGCGCATCAGCAAAAAACAGCCGGTCTTGACCGCGCGCTTGACGTGGCGCTTTGCCAGCAGGTCGCCGTAGCGCCCCACCCGCCCATGCGCCGCGACCGCGCAATGGGTCTGCGTCACGCCGTCCATCGACCACTTCTCGATCAATTGCCCGGAAACCTCCGCGTGCTCGTGCACCATGAGCACATCGCCCTCGGTTTCGGAAATCTGCGCCTCGGGCCAGAACAGCCGAATGACCTCGCAAATATCGATAAACAGAAAGGGCGTCGCCGTCTGAAGCTTGATGGTCAAAACAGGCCTCCCCTGGCCGCGCCAATCGTCGCAAGCGGGCCGTGTCCCGGGTAGATCGTCACGTCGTCTTCCAGCGCCAGCAGCTTTTTCAGCGACCGCACCATATCGTGCTCGCTTCCGCCCGGCAAATCCATGCGCCCATAGCCCCGTGCAAACAGCGTATCTCCGGTAAAGAGCGCCTTCTCTTCCTCGCAGTACAGGCATATCCCGCCCGGCGTGTGTCCGGGCGTTTCAAGTACCCGCAAGTCGTACCCGCACAGCGTGATTACGCCTTCTCTTCCCGGCACGCCGATCAGTTCATCCGCCTCCATGGGCGCAAACGCGGCGCGCGACACCTGCTCGTCGTAGCAATTGAGCAACTGGTCGGCCAGATACGGCGCGTCGCCCGCGCCGATATAGACCTTTGCGCCGGTCTTTTCGCGAATCCCCTTCGCCGCCAGTATGTGGTCGAAATGGCCGTGCGTCAACACGATCGCCTGAAGGCGCGCGCCGCTTGCGTCGATCGCGGATAGTAGCCCCGCCAGGTCGTCGCCCGCGTCGATCAAAAAGGCGCTCTGGCCATCCTTTGCGAAGATCAAATAGGCGTTGGATTCGTACAGTCCGCACACAAGGCGCTTACAATTCACTTCTCAAAACCCCTTCCTGCTGTCGAGCAGCAGCGTCACCGGCCCGTCGTTTACCAGGCTCACTTCCATATGCGTGCGAAAGCGCCCGGTCGCAACCGGAATGCCCCTTTGCGCAAGCGCCTGCGCCATCTCCTCCAGCATCGGCGCCGCATCCTCGGGACGCGCCGCGCGCGAAAAGCTGGGCCTTCGCCCGTGCCGCGCGTCGCCCAAGAGCGTAAATTGGCTGACCAGCAAAATGCTTCCGCCCACGTCCGCGACCGACAGGTTCATCTTGCCCGCCTCGTCCTCGAACACGCGCAGCCCGCTCAGCTTGTCCTCGATGTACTGCCTGTCCTTGTCGCCATCGCCTTCCTCGGCCCCGACAAGCACCATAAAGCCCTTGCCGATCTCGCCCACCGTCTCCCCGGCGACCACCACCTTGGCAAACGTCACCCGCTGCACCACCGCACGCATCGCTTTTCTCCTCATCCGTACCCCCGCGCGGGCTCCTTCGCATCGCCCCGCGCGGGGCCTTTAAAATCTCATCTCCGCAAGCCCCCGCTACGCGCTCACCCGGAAGACCTCGATAATGTCCGAACGCTTCTCCAGTTGCTTGATGATCTTTTCCAATTGCTGCGTGTTTTTGCAGCCTAGCGTCACATTGATGATGGTGTTTCCGCTTCTGTCAATGCGCGCGGTCAGTGCGGTGATCGACATATCCATCTTGGCAAATATCGCCGAGATGTCCGCCAGCAAGCCCACCCGGTCGTAAGCGACGATCTGAATATCCGCGTTGTAGGCCGCCTGCACATCCGATTCCCAGTTGACCCTGATCAGTCGCTCGGGCTGCGCGTCGAACTCCTTGCGGTTCACGCAGTCCGCCCGGTGCACCGACACGCCGCGCCCGCGCGTGACATAGCCGATGATCTCGTCGCCCGGCAGCGGCGTACAGCACTTGGCAAACCGAACCAGCATCCCCGGATCGCCCTCGACCACGATGCCGTGCGAGGAATGCCCTTGCTGCTTGCGCATGGCTTGCTCGCGCGCGGCCTTGGCTTCCTCCGGCGAAAACGGCTTGACTTCGACCGGAACATCCAGCTTATTGGCCTTTCGGTAAGAATCGATCAGGCGATTGAGCACTTGCCCTGTGGAAAGCCCGCCAAAGCCCACGGTGACGTATAGATCATCCAAAGACGAAAGCGTATAGCGCCGATAGACCGGTTCGAGGAACTCGTTTTTATTGAGCTGCGGCCACTGAAAGCCCAGGCGCTTGGCCTCCTTTTCCAGCATGTCGCGCCCTTTTTGCAGGTTCTCGTCCTTGAACATGTGCTTAAACCACGCGCGGATCTTGCTGCGCGCCTCGCTGGTCTTGACGATGTTCAGCCAGTCGCGCGAGGGGCCGTGCGAGGAAGACGAGGTCATCACCTCGACAAAGTCGCCCGATTGTAGCTCGGTGTCCAGCGGAACGATCCGCCCGTTGATCTTCGCGCCCACGCACTTGTGGCCAATGTCTGTGTGAATGCGGTACGCAAAGTCGAGCGGCGTCGCGCCCTTGCTGAGCGAGATCACGTCGCCGTGCGGCGTAAAGACAAACACCTCGTCGGTGAACAGATCCACCTTGAGCGCGTCCATGAACTCGTTGGGGTCGCGCGTCTCGTTCTGCCAGTCGAGAATCTGCCTGAGCCAGTAGAGCTTGTTGTCCAGCTGATCGGCCGCGCGGCCTTCCTTATAGCGCCAGTGCGCCGCAATGCCGAACTCCGCCGTCCGGTGCATGTCCCACGTGCGGATCTGCACCTCAAAGGACAGCCCGCCCATGCCCACCACCGTCGTGTGCAGCGACTGGTACATGTTGGGCTTGGGGATCGAGATGTAGTCCTTGAAGCGGTTGGGCACCTGCGTCCACAGCGTATGCACGACGCCCAGCGCCGCGTAGCAGTCCGGGATCGTATCCACGATGATGCGCACCGCGATCAGGTCGTAAATCTGGTCAAATGTCTTGTGCTGCTGGCGCATCTTGCGGTAGATTGAATAGAAGTGCTTGGGACGCCCGTCGATCTCGGCCTTGATGCCCTGCTCGGCCAGCTTTTCCTTGAGCACGTCCACCACGTTTTGAATGCTCTTTTCGCGCTCCTCGCGCTTCATGCCCACCTTGTCGACCAAGTCGTAATAGCCTTCCGGGTCGATGTAGCGCAGCGCCAGATCCTCAAGCTCCCACTTGATCGCCGACATGCCCAGCCGATGCGCCAGCGGCGAATACACGTCGAGCGTCTCGCGCGCGATCGCCATCTGCCGCTCCGGCTTTTGAAACTTGAGCGTGCGCATGTTGTGCAGCCGGTCGGCCAATTTAATCAGCACCACGCGGATGTCCTTGGCCATGGCAAGGAACATCTTGCGCAGGCTCTCGGCCTGCTGCTCCTCGCGCGACGTCAGGTCAAGCCGCGAGAGCTTGGTCACGCCGTCCACGAGCTGCGCGACCTCGGCGCCAAACTCGCGCTCGATCTGCGCCTGATCGATCGTGTCGCAGTCCTCCACGCAGTCGTGCAGCAGCCCCGCCGAGATGGTCGGCGCGTCCAGCATCATGTCGGCTAAGATGTCCGCCACGCGGTACGGGTGCGTAAAGTAGGGTCTGCCCGACTTGCGCTTCTGCCCGGCGTGCGCCTTGCTCGCGAAATTGTACGCCTTCTCCACCATCGACAGGTCGTCGTTGGGGTAGTACCTGCGCATCTTGGCGATCAGCGCGTTCAACTGCGGGTCCTGCTCCTCCAGTTTCAGCGGATCGACCTGTTCCACTTGGGTGAGCGGCTCAAGCGCGGCGTCCAGCGCCAACGCATTTTCCTTTATCGGTTCCCCCTCCGGCGCGATCACCGCGCCAGTCGCCCTTTTCCGGTCCTCGCCCTGCTCCATCTGTGTCACAGTAACCCGCCTCCCCATTCCCGTAGTGCGCCCATCCAGCGAAATAGCTCCGATGTCTCCGGCTCCACCTTGACGACCGGCCGCATCGCAAGGGTCAGCGGCTCGGGTGAAAAATCAATCAGCTGAAGCTCATTTAGCACATACAGCCCGGCGTACGCGCCCACGGGTTCCAGGCCGGACAATTCCGACAACTCGCACGCGAGGGCCTGTACGCGCTTCCCGGCGTAAGGCCGCCTGAGCAGTTCGCGCGTCGCCCGGTACAGCGCGCGCAGGCGCGCGACGTCGGGCAGCGCTTCAATCCACTCGGCCACGCCCAAAACCGGACCCGACGCGTGAAACAGCGCGCCCGGCGCGCCCAGCAGAAATACCCGCTCATACCCCGGCGGAATTTCCCCGACCGGGAACAGGCACAGCGCGTTAAATGCGCGCAAATCGCTCGGATAGCCCCCGCGGCACACGTCCATCCGCTCCGAAAGCCCCGCCTCGTCCAGCTGCGCAAGGACAACCTGCGCAATTTGGCGGTCCGCCGCCAATACAAGCGTGCCGCGCGCGTCGCCCCTCAGCGCTTCGCACAGCGCCTGCACGTCCCACGCGGCCGATTTTGCCCCTGAAAGCCTGCCCAACTGGGGGCTATTATACAGGATCTGTGTTAAAAACGCATGGAGCCATCGCGCCTCGTCGGCCTCGGACATCTCAAGGGCCGCCGCAAGCGTCTGGGGGCGCATCGCCTTGATCTCCAGCTGCACCGAAACGCGGTTCATGTACCGATCGATGCGCGGCGCGAACAGCGCGGCTTGGCGGATGCCGTCAAGCGTCCCAAGCCTTTTGCCCTGCGAAAACCAGATGCCGCGCAGCGCGGTTTCCGCTTGCGAGAAGGTGAGCGCCAGGTGCGCGCAATCGCGCCCGACGCCCCGCGCGTCCTCGGCGTAGCCTTCTGAAAGCAGCACCGGCGCGGGATTGCCAAACCCGGTCGGGTTCATCCGATCGAGCGCCTCGACCAACGCCAAATCCACCTCGTCCAGCGACACCGCCAGATCGTATGGCGCCAAGGGTATGAAGCACGCCGCGTCGGCATTTTCGCAGATCCACTCATTGAGCCGCGCGCGCAGCGCGTCGATCTTCCCGCGCTCAAGCGTCAATCCCGCCGCCTGCTTGTGTCCGCCGTAGCGAATCAGCAGATCGGACGCCGCACACAGCGCCTCAAAGATGTTGACGCCCGGAATGCTTCGGCACGAGCCGGTCGCCATCTCATCGTCTAGGCTCAAAAGCACCACCGGCAGCGTGTACTTTTCGACCAGTCGCGACGCGACGAGCCCCACGACGCCCGGGTTCCACTTTTCGCCCGCCAGCACAATCACGCGCCCCTTGACAAAGTCGTAGCCCGCCAACTGCGCCTCAGCCTCGCGCAGAATCGCGGCCTCCTCGGCCTTCCTGCGCGTGTTTTCGTCGTTGAGTGCGCGCGCAAGCGGCGCTGCCTCCGCCTCACACGCGCACTTAAGCAGTTCGAGCGAGCGCTCGGCGCTGCCCAGCCGCCCGCCCGCGTTGAGCCTAGGCGCAAGCTGAAAGGCGACCTGTCCCGCCGAAATCGGCGCGGCAATCCCCGATGCGTCCATGAGCGCCTTGATCCCCGGTCGCGCCGCGCGGTTGATCAGTTCAAGCCCCAGAAATACGATCGCCCGGTTTTCGCCCTGCAACTTGACCACGTCCGCGACCGTGGCCAGCGCCGCCAGATCGATCCATTCCATCGCGCATTCCGGGCACAGCGCCATCGCCAGCTTAAACGCCACGCCCGCGCCCGCCAGATCGGGGTTGGGATACCCGCCCATCAGCGGATTGACCACCGGGCAGTCGGGCAGTTGTTCGCCCAATTGGTGGTGATCGGTCACGATCACGTCCATGCCCAGCGCCTTGGCCCGCTCGACCAGCTGCGAAGACGTGATGCCGCAATCCACCGTCACCAGCAATTGCGCGCACTTGGCCGCCTCTAGGATGCCAGGTTCGTTGAGCCCATATCCCTCCAAGCGCCGCGACGGGATGTGCCCGCTTGCTTGAATGCCCAGATGCTTAAGCGCCAATTGCAGTATCGCGCTCGCGCAGACGCCGTCCACGTCGTAATCGCCCCACACGTACACGGTCTCTTGGCGCATCTTGGCCAGCATGATCCGCGCGACCGCCCTGTCCATGTCGTGAAGCGCCTCGGGCGCGAGCAGGTCGCCTTGCGTGGGATGCAAAAAGCGCTCGGCCGCTTGGGCGCTTTGAACGCCGCGCCCGGCAAGGATCATCCAAAGCGCGCGCGGCATATCCTCAGGCTTTTCCCACGCCGGCTGGCCTTTCAGGCGCGCCTCGTATCGAATCATCGCCTTTGCCTCCCGCCTCATAATATCAAGAATAGGAATCAGGCGCACGCCCGATTCCTATTCTTGACAAATCGTTCTTACGCCTTGGCTTTCTTGTGGAACAAATTCTTGACCCGGCCAAAGGTGTTGTTGTCCTGCCACATCGCCCAGATCTGGCCGCTGAGCAGTACCGACGAGTAGGTGCCGGCCAGCATGCCGACGAGCAGCGGGAACGCAAATTCGCGGATCGAATCAACGCCCATGATGTACAGCGTCACCAGCGTGATCAGCGTCGTGATCGTCGTGTTCATCGTGCGGCTGATGGTCGTCGAAACCGAATGCTCCACCACGGCCCTGCGCGAAACCTTCTTGTACGCGTCCAGCTTGACCGACTCGCGGATGCGGTCGAAGATGACGATCGTGTTGTTGATCGAGTAGCCGACGATCGTGAGCAGCGCCGCGATGAACGAGGAGTTCACCTGATAGACGCTGCGGAAGAACACCATGAACGCGGTCATGATGCACACGTCGTGAAGCAGCGCGAGCAGCGCCGCCATGCCGGAGTACAGGTCAAAGCGAATGCCGATGTAGAGGAGCAGGCAGGCAAATACGATCAGCATCGAGATGACCGCATTGCGCACCAGATCCCGTCCGGCCACCGCGCCCACATGGTCGATGGAGACAAACGTCATGTCCGGGTATTTGGCCTTCAGTTCCTTTTCAAGGCCCCCGCGCAGCGCGTCGGCGTCCTCCACCAATTTAAGGCGGATCTGTAGTTCGGTCTGCTCGCTTCCGAGCTTGGCGATCTGAAACTCGTTGATGCCCTGCGCCTTCAGCGCCTTTTCAACATCCGCCGCTTCGTACTGCGCGCCAATGTCGTAGCGCAAAAGCGAGCCGCCCGTAAAGTCGATGCCCATGTTCATGCCCATGCCCAGAAGGCTCATCACCAGCGCCGCCGCGATGATGGCCAGGGAGATCAGCATGAATACCTTGGTATGCCCCGTATAGGTATGCTTTTCCATCTTTCATGCCCTCCTTATCGCGTATACAGCGCCATGTGCTTGTCGTTTCCCAGCCTGACCACGCTCTTTAAGAGCACGCGCGTGACGAACACGGCGGTGATCATGGAAGTGATAACGCCAATGAGCAGCGTGGTCGCAAATCCACGGATGGTGCCGGTACCGAAGTACAGAAGCACCAGCGCGGCAATGATCGTGGTGACGTTCGAGTCGATGACCGCGCTCAACGCGCTCTTAAAGCCGCGGTTGACCGCAGACTCCAGCTTGCAGCCCGCCTTGAGCTCCTCGCGGAAGCGCTCGAAGATGATGACGTTGGCGTCAACCGCCATGCCGATACCCAATAGGATACCCGCAATGCCCGGAAGCGTCAGCTGAACGCCCGGCACCAAGGCCAGCGCGTACAATACGATCAGCACGTAGATGCACAGCGCAAGGTCGGCGACCAAGCCCGGCAGGCGATAGACCAACAGCATAAACAGCATCACCAGGATCAGCCCGACAAAGCCCGCGTTGATCGAGGTGGTCATCGAGTCGACGCCCAGCGTCGCCGAAACCGCGCTCACCTCGTCCTGCTCGATGTCCAGCGGCAACGCGCCCGACATGATCAGCATCGCAAGGTTGATCGCGTCGTCTGCGCTGCCCATGTTGGTGATGACGCCTTCACCGCCGGTGATCGCGCTTTCAACCGTCGGGGCGGAGATGAGCTGACCGTCCAGCACGATGGCGATTTGCCTTCCGATGTTCTTTTGCGTGGCCTCCGCAAAGGCCTTCTTGCCCGTTTCGTTGAGTTCAAAGGCGACGACCGGCTGGGACGTGTTGCCGTCATAGTAGGTCGCGTGGGCGTTTTTGATGTCCGCGCCCTCGATGACCACTTTGCCGTCCGGATCGAGGAACTCAAGGTGCGCAGGCTTGCCAATGATGTCCAGAATGCTGTTGGGATCGGACACGTCGGGAATCTCTACGCGAATGCGGTTGCTTCCCTGCCGCGTCACCGTGGCTTCGGTAAAGCCCTGCGCGGTCAAGCGGTCGCGCAACACCGAGATGGTGCCGTTCAGCAGGGTTTCAAAGTCGTCCTGCTCCGTATCGGTTGCCACATACACAGCGTAGATACCGCCGCGCAGATCAAGCCCCAGACTGATGCCCTCCGTGACCGGCTTGATCGAGAAGTTGCCGATTGTCAGCCCGTTTACGGCCAGCAACGAGACAACCACGATCAGAACCACCGTCACGCACAAAGTTATCGTGCTCTTCGCCTTCATCTGATTCCCGTCCTCCCAAGTTTTCATCTGTACCCATCTAGATCACACTTCCGTACATTATAGCCGTATATCGGGAACCCGTCAACCAAATCCGGTTAAAAAAGTTCTCTTTGAGGCAATTTGTAATTTCCTTTTATTTTGCCCGGACGCCGCCTTGCGGCAATGGCTTGCTTGGCGGGCGGCGCCTTTCTCCGCGCGCAAGCCCCAGAACCACGAGCACACTTGCGCCCGCGAGCCACAGCGCATTTTCGAGCACCGGCGCGCTTTCCCCGCCCGCCCAGATCGGCCGCGCGCACAACAGCCCCGCAAAGAGCGCCGACAGCGTCGCGTGCATGAGCTTCCCGAGCGCCAAGCGCGCCATGGGCACTTCCGGCATCGCCGCGTGGTTTTGGAGCGCCACGCACATTCCGCCAAGCCCGCAAAAAAACGCGATCACCAGGCACTTGACGCCCATCTCAAGGGGCATTTCTGAAATGGCGTGACAGCCGCCCGCCACCTCGAGCAGCGGCAGCACTTTGTCCCTTGCGCCCGGCAGCACCGCCGCCACCAGCCCCGCCACGACCGAAAAAAGCACCATCCACCCGCACACGACCAGCACGTTCCCCACCGCCTCGCGCACCGGGTGCACCCTTTCGCCTTCTTCCGATGGCCCAGCTGTCCCCGCCGCCCGGCGTCCTGGCTCGCCTTCCCGGCCCCCCGGAAGCCTTTGCGCGTCGTCTTGCCACGCGCCGCGCAAAAGCCAGCCGCTTGCGAGGATCGAAAGCAGCTGCGCCGCCATCAGCCGCCGGCCGATCTCGGGCGAGCCCAGCAGCGCGCCGCCCACCGAGGCCACGAGGAACGCGGGACTCAGTCCCCCGCATAGGATGGCGCAGCGACTGGCCTGCGCCCTGGTCATGCCGCCCTTCACCTTGGAAAGCGCGATCGCGCCCGCAGGGCTTCCCGCCATCAGCGCCACCGCGACCGCGCCCGCCGCCTCGCCCGGAACGCCAAACGCCCGATCCATCAAGCGCCCAAATAGCCGCTTGTAAATCGCCTTTGCCTCCTCGCACCCGAGCGCAGGCAGCACGACAAAGAAAGGAAAGAGCGCCGGCGCAAAGGTCCCGGCCCACACGCCCATCGCCGTGAGCGCCGAAGATATCGATTGTTCCGGATAGCAGATGACGAGCACCACCAGCGCGAGCGCGCCCCCCAGCTTTATTTTTTCCACCACATGTCCACCCCCTCTCTAAGGAGGCTATGCGCGCCGCCCGCACTCGATACGGTTGTCTTCCGGAAACGCCCGCGCTTCACGCGGCGCGCTCGCTGGGCCGCCCGCGCCGCGCGATACCAAACATATAAACAAAACGACTTGTACCCGCAACAATTTTCCTCTATAATGTAGATCCAATGTCGGGGAACGGAGTGTCTTAATGCGTATGGAAAAATCTTTGGTGCGAGCACTTGTCTTGGCGATTGCCCTGTGCTTGCTAACTTGTAATCCCGCCTTTGCACTGGCGCAGTCCAAAGCGGAGCCTTCCGCCATGCCGGACGCCGCGTCGGGTGATTCAACCGATGATTCAGGCGCTTCCGAAGGCGATGCGCCGTTGGCGCCGGCCAAGCCGGAGCCCAATCCGGCCAATCCGCCGGCCAAGCAGCCCGGCAACCAGCCGGCCAACACGCCCGGCAGCACGCCCGGCAACACGCCGGCCAACCAACCAGCCAACACGCCCGGCAACCAGCCGACCAACGCGCCGGAGCCAACCGCCCAACCGACCCAGCCGGTCGTCCTGACCGAGTGCCTGTTTGTGACGGTCAATCGCTCGACGCTGGTGCCGGGGCAGGAGACGCAGGCCTTTTCCGAAGTCACGCCCAAGGGCGCGCAGGCGCAAATTGCGTGGTCCTCGTCAAATCCCGCTCTGCTCACTGTCGATCGCGCGGGCACGGTGCGCGTCCCGGCGAACGCCCAGCCGAGGGCGGGCGGCGAATATGTGGACGTATGGGCGCGCGCGACCGACGGAAGCCTTGCGATGCACTGTGCGACGGTGCGGGTCATGCCCGCCGTCCGCTCGCTCACGGTGCTTCCGGCAAGCCTCACGGTGCAATCAGGCGACCCCGCGATGCTGGCGACCGCCTCGGCGGAACTCTCCCCCGAGTCGCTCTTTGGCCTCATCCCGATTGAGTGGAGCAGTTCAAACCCCGAAATCGTCACCGTGCGCGCAGGCGGCGCGACGGGCGAACTTGCGCTGATCACGTGGAGCGGAACGCCCGGTCAAGCGACGATTACCGCCCGTACCGCGGGCAATTCCGACTGTTTTGATCATATAATGGTCACTGTGCTACCTTCCGTACCCCTTTCTTGATTGCGACGATCGCTATTTTTCACACACTAGCGGCACGACTGCCATTGCATATCGCGCCTTTTTTGTGCTATACTAATGGAAACCATTCACGTTTTCGATCATTGATGCAAGCCAACCGGTTGAATCCCGGGCATGGCTAGCCCGTGTTTTTGTGATGAGGGAGGCATAAGCATTTGGATAAAATGACAAGTCAAGTGAGCGCCGTCAAGTGCATGAGCAAAGAAGACATTATGGCGAACATTCGGGGAAAGCTCGAGCGTCATTTCGGCTGTGAAATCGCGGAGGCGACCCAGGATCAGCTCTATCAGGTGATCGCGTCCACGGTGCGTGACGAGATCATGGCGCGGCGCGCCCACTCGCGCGGCGTGCGCAAGCAGTCCGGCAGCAAGAAGCTGTACTACCTGTCGGCCGAGTTTCTGGTGGGACGGGCGCTGCACAACAACATGATTTCGCTCGTCAACGAGCAAAACTATATCGAGGCATTTGCGGCGCTTGGCATCGACAAGTCGCTCATCTTCGAGCAGGAGCCCGAACCGGGCTTGGGCAACGGTGGCCTTGGCCGCTTGGCCGCCTGCTTTTTGGATTCGCTTTCCGCGCTGAAGCTTCCCGCGATGGGCTGCACCATCCGCTATGAATACGGCCTGTTCCGCCAGAAGATCGTCGACGGCTATCAGATTGAACTGCCGGACAACTGGCTGGCCAACGGCAACCTTTGGGAGATCTGCCGGCCGGATCAGACGTGCGAGGTGCACTTTGGCGGCCAAGTCGAGTCCTTTGAGGCGGATGGCCAGATCGGCTACCGCACCGTCGGCTACTCAACCGTGCTGGCCGTCCCCTATGACATGCCGGTTCTGGGGTATGATTCGACGATGGTCAACATGCTGCGCATGTGGTCGGCGCGCTCGCCCAAGCAGATGGACATGAACCGCTTCAACCGCGGCGAATACGCCCAGGCGATGGAGGAAAAGACGCTGGCGGAGGTCATCTCCAAGGTGCTCTACCCCGAGGACAATCACGACGAGGGCAAGGAACTGCGCCTCAAGCAGCAGTATTTCTTCTCCTCCGCGACCGTCCAGTACGCGGTAAAGGACTTTCTAAAGGTGCACGGCCCGAACTGGGACATCTTCCCCGACAAGGTGGCCATGCACATAAACGACACCCATCCCGGCATGGCGATTCCCGAGCTCATGCGCATCCTGGTTGACGAGTACAACGTCGCTTGGGCGCAGGCGGAGGACATCACGACAAAGTGCTTTGCCTACACAAACCATACCGTCCTGCAAGAGGCGATGGAGCGTTGGCCGATCGATCTGATCAAGCGGCTGCTGCCCCGCATCTACATGATCCTTGAAGAGATGAACAGACGCCTGTGCGACCGGCTGTGGCATGTATATACCGGCCAGTGGGAGCGCATCGGGCGAATGGCGATCATCGGCTACGGCTATGTGCACATGGCCAATCTGTGCGTATCGGTTGCGCACACGGTGAACGGCGTCAGCCAGATTCACGCGGACATCCTGCGCCGAACCACCTTCCACGACTATTACCTGATCGATCCGCCGCGCTTTCTGGGCATCACCAACGGCATCACGCACCGCCGGTGGCTGATGCAGGCGAACCCGGGGCTCACGTCGCTGCTCGACGAGGCGATTGGCACCGCGTGGAAAAAATCGCCGGATCGCTTAAGCGAGCTCATGCCCTTTGCAGGCGACGCCGCCTTCCGCGACAAGTTTGAGCGCGTCAAGCTGGAAAACAAGCTGCGCTTGGCAAGCGCGCTCAAGCGCTCGCAGGGCGTCGTCATCGACCCGACGAGCATATTTGACGCGCAGGCCAAACGCCTGCACGAGTATAAGCGCCAGCTGATGAACGCGCTGCACATCCTGATTTTGTACAACAGGATCGTCGAGGACCCGAGCTTTGAAATGCCGCCGCGCACCTACCTGTTCGGGGCCAAGGCCGCGCCGGGCTTTTATCGCGCGAAGTTGATCATTCGCCTGATCAACGCGCTGGCGGAGCTGGTCAAAAAGCACCCGCGCGCAAGCCAGATGATCAGCGTCGTCTTCCTTGAAAACTACTGTGCGTCGGTCGCCGAGGTATTGATGCCCGCGACCGAGGTCTCCGAGCAATTGTCCACCGCCGGAAAAGAGGCCAGCGGCACCGGCAACATGAAGTTCATGATGAACGGCGCGGTGACGATCGGCACGATGGACGGCGCCAACGTCGAGATCTCCGAATCGGTGGGCCGCAAAAACATCTACATCTTCGGCATGTCCGCCGAGGAGGTCGAGGCCAGCTACGGCACCTACCGCGCCCACTTCATGTACGAGACCAACGCGTCGATCCGCCGCGCCATGGAGCAGTTGATCGACGGAACGCTCTGCCCCGAAAACCCGCACCAGTTCCAAGAGCTCTACCACGCGCTGCTCTTTGGCGACAACGGCGGCATGGCCGATCCCTATTTCGTCTTAAAGGACCTGCCCGACTACCTGTGCACCCAGATGCGCCTGTCGCGCGACTATATGGACAAAGAAAAGTGGCTTCGAATGGCGATCCGCAACACGGCCTCCTCAGGCGTCTTCTCCTCCGATCGCACGATCGCGGAGTACAACGACAAGATCTGGCATCTGACGCCACTAAATCTGTGATGGTGCTCTATCATCATTCCGGCGACAACCTATATCGCACGCCCCCGGGAGCGGGGGCGTGCCTTTCGCGTGTCACACTGAAGCTGTTGGCGGAGCCTACGCCGCGCGCCGTCACGCTCAGACTCTGGTTGGACGACCACGAGCAACTGGTTCAGATGGCGAGCGCACCGGGCGATCTGTGGGCAGCCACGATCGATCTTCCGGAAACGCCCGGCACGCTCTGGTATCACTTCATCGCCGATTACGAAGGCGAAAAGCTCTTTTATGGCAACAACGCCGAGCAATTGGGCGGCGAAGGCGCGACCTATTCGAGCGAGCCGCCGGGCTATCAGATCACCGTCTACGATCCCGCCTACCAAACGCCCGTCTGGATGCGCGAGGGGCTCATCTACCAGATCATGGTGGATCGCTTTTTTGCGTCCCGCCCGACGAGCGAGCACCCAACGCCTGAGGACGGCTGGCTTCACGCGGACTGGTACGAGGCCCCGGTATTGCGCCTAGGGCAAAAGGACAACGAGGCCAACGACTTTTTTGGCGGCGATTTGCGCGGCGTCCTGATGAAGCTTCCCTACCTCAAGTCGCTTGGCGTCACCGCGCTCTACTTTAACCCCATCTTCCGCGCGCGCTCCAACCACAAGTACGACACCGGCGACTATTTGGCGATCGACCCATCCTTTGGGGACGAGTCGGATTTTCGCGACCTGTGCGCGGCCTGCAAGGCAGCCGGCATCCGCGTGATGCTGGACGGCGTGTTCTCCCACACCGGCGCGGACAGCCGCTATTTCAACCAAAAGGGGCACTACGACTCGGTCGGCGCCTATCAATCGCTCGCCTCGCCATACGCCAAGTGGTATACCTTCAAGCACTGGCCGGACGATTACGAGAGCTGGTGGGGCTTTGAGACGCTGCCCAACGTCCACGAGATGGAGCCTTCGTTTCTTGACTTCATCGTGCGCGGCGAAGATTCGGTCGCGGCGCACTGGGTGAAGGCGGGCAGCGCCGGCTGGCGTCTCGACGTGGCGGACGAGCTTCCGATGAATTTTCTGCGCCTGCTCAGAAGGCGCGTCAAGCAGGCAGACCCGGACGCGGCGGTGCTGGGCGAGGTCTGGGAGGACGCGTCCAACAAGCAGACGTATGGCGAGATGCGCAATTACTCGGCGGGCGACACGCTGGACAGCGTGATGAACTACCCGCTGCGCGACATGGCGCTTGCCTTTATGCTGGGCACGCTTGACGCGGGCGATGTCCTCAGGCGCTACGAGCACCTGCGCGCCAACTACGCGCCGCAGTTTTTCTATTCGCTGATGAACCTGCTGGGCAGCCATGACAAGCCGCGCATCATCGAGGTGCTTTCGGGCATCGGCGAAAGCGATCCCAACCGCGAAGCCCGGCACGCGCGCACGCTCACGCCCGATCAGTACAGCCTGGGCAAGCGTCGCTATGTCGCGCTCTGGCGCCTGATCTGCGCGCTGCCCGGCATGCCCTGCCTGTACTATGGCGACGAAGCGGGACTCACCGGCATGGCCGATCCGTTCTGCCGGGCGACCTACCCGTGGGGGCGCGAGGATCAAACACTGCTCCGCGAGATCCGGGAGATCAACCTTGAGCGCGCCGATTGCGACGCGCTGCGCACCGGCATGGTGCGCCTGTACGCGCCGTCTGATGCGGTGCTGGTGGCGGTTCGCGCGATCACCGGGGGCAAAGACCTGTTCGGCGCGCCCGCGCGAAATGGCCTTGTCGTCTGCGCGATCAACCGCGACGCCCAGTGCCATGCCGTATGCCTTGCGCCGGACGACCTGCTGCCAAGCGGCTTTGTGTGCACCCTGCCCGCCCAAAGCGCCCAAACCATCCACCTGTAGCCGCGCCCCGCGCCGCGCCCCGCAGGCGTGCCCGCAGACCCCCACAAACGCCAAAGGGAACGCCTCGTGCTGACGAGACGTTCCCTTTTTACGCCGTTTTCCCCCGCGCCTATCCCCTGCCGTTCCAAGCGCCGCGAAGCATCCGCTTCCTACCCGCTTCCCTAGACCATCCAGCCCTTGCACGCGTCCACCCATTGCGCGTCCGGGCAGGCGCGCGCAAGTTCCGGAATCGTCAATTTAACCGCGCTGTTTCCGGTTCCCGCCGCGGGATACACCACGTCAAATCGCCTGATCGATTGGTCGAAAAACACCTTGATGCCCGGGTTCACGCCGAATGGGCACACGCCGCCCACCGCGTGGCCGATCAATTCCTCGGCCTCCTCGCGCTCCAGCATCTTGGCCTTGAAGCCGAATACCTGCTTGAACTTCGCGTTGTCCACCTTGGCGTCGCCCGCGCAAAGCAGCAGCAGACACCCGTCGGGCGCCTTAAACGAGAGCGTCTTGACGATGCGCGCCGGTTCGCACCCCACCGCCTCGGCCGCCAATTCGACCGTCGCGCTCGACGCCTCAAATTCGCGAATCTGCCCGTCCAGTCCGTACCGCGCGAGATGTGCCCGCGCGCGCTCCATCGACATCTTTTCTGTCCTCCCATTCAACCGCGTGACTGCGGCGCTCCATCAGCACCGTTAAGTGCCATGCGCCGCGCTTGTCCCGCCCAATTTTCTCCCCGATTCCCACACGCCTCATGCAGCGCACCTTATGCAAAAGACGGCCATGCAAGCATGACCGCCTTCCAATCACCGCTCGGTGAACAAGCGCCTCGTTTAGGCCTTTCCGTTGCAGCCCAGCACGTCAACCAATTTGTGCTTGACCATGTTCTTGATGTTCTCGCGCGCGGGTTTCAGGTACTGGCGCGGGTCGAACTGATCCGGATGCTCGGCAAAGCACTTGCGGATGGTGCCGGTCATCGCGAGGCGCAAATCGGAGTCGATGTTGATCTTGCACACGGACATGCGCGCGGCCTGGCGCAGCATTTCCTCGGGAATGCCGATCGCGTCGGGCATCTTGCCGCCGTTGTCGTTGATCATCTTGACGTACTCCGGCATGACGGAGGAGGAGCCGTGCAGCACGATCGGGAAACCGGGCAGGCGCCTGGAGACCTCTTCCAAGATGTCAAAGCGGAGCTGCGGCTTCTGGCCGGGCTTGAACTTGTAGGCGCCGTGGCTGGTGCCAATGGCGATGGCCAGCGAGTCAACGCCGGTCTTGGTGACAAATTCTTCCACTTCTTCGGGGCGGGTATAGCTGGCGTCTTCGGCGGACACGTTGACCTTGTCTTCGATGCCGGCCAGCTTGCCCAGTTCGCCCTCGACCACCACGCCGTGATCGTGCGCATAGGCGACGACCTTCTTGGTGAGGTCGATGTTCTCCGCGAAGGAGTACTTGCTGCCGTCGATCATGACGGAGGTAAAGCCGCCGTCGATGCAGCTTTTGCACAGTTCAAACGTATCGCCGTGGTCCAGATGCACGCAGATCGGCAGGTCGAAACCGGCGGACTGCTCGGCGTCAAGGATCGCGGCCTCGATCAATTTCATCAGGTACACGTGCTTGGCGTACTTGCGCGCGCCCGAGGACACCTGCAGGATCAGAGGCGCTTTTTCCTCCATCGCCGCTTCGGTGATGCCCTGGATGATCTCCATGTTGTTAACGTTGAAAGCGCCGATGGCGTAGCCGCCGTCGTAGGCCTTCTTGAACATTTCAGTAGAAGTAACCAATGCCATGAGAAACACTCCTTCACTGTGTAGATTCAATTGTCTTCCGCTATTATAACAGCGTTGCCCGGTCAAATCAAGCGCCATGCGCTCAGCGACAATTAAGATTCGTTTGCGTTCTATCGATTTGTCCGCGCACCGCGCATTTTTCCCTCCATAGCGTCCGCGCGTCCCGCATCTTTTCCTCCATAGCGCCCGCGCGCCGCGCATCTTTTCCCCCGCAGTGCCCGCAGGCGAAGCATCTTTCCGCGCCGCACATCCCCTGCTATTTAAGCGCCGCCTGCGTTTCATCCTCGCGCGTGTTGACCATATACTCGCGCACGAACTTCCCGATGATGTCCTTGCGCGTGACAATTCCGCTAAATCCGTCCCGGTCGTCCACCACCGGCACAAAGTTCTGCGCCATCGCCCGCGTAAGCAATTCCTCAATCTCCGCGTCAATGCGAACCGGCGGATTGCAATCCCGCCGAATCACGTCGCGCAGCATGGTCTTCTCGGTCGTACGGATGTCGATTCGGCGGTTCGCGTCCTTGGGATCGTCGAGCAAATGCCACAGAAAATCCCCTTCGGTCACCGTGCATATGTATTTCCCGTCCCGCGACAAAACCGGTATCGCGGCATACCCGCTGCGCCGCATCTTCTCCAGCCCCTGCCGCAGCGTTGAGTCCTCGTAGGTGTAGGCGATGTTGATCTTGGGAATCAGGAGGAACGCCACGTTCATAAACCGCACCCCATTTCAAGGCTCCCCGCCCAGCTTTTGTCCTATTGATGTATTCTTCATAACCCCCGCAATCCCTTCTCGCCACCTCGTCTTTTTTTGTCCATGCGCCGCTTCATGCCCCCGGCGTCCGCTCGGGTTTGGTGGAATCGGTTTCGCCCCTGCCCGCCACCGACGGCAGTCGCCCACGCCGATTGCTTCGATCCCGATTGTTTTTGTCCCGCACCGCGCCTGCC
Organism: Clostridia bacterium; assembly: GCA_036645575.1. Classification (GTDB taxonomy): domain Bacteria; phylum Bacillota; class Clostridia; order Christensenellales; family Aristaeellaceae; genus JAVXNW01. Next base: position 21,563 of record JAVXNW010000047.1, read on the forward strand.
TATCGTTGAATCGGCCGCCTCGCCGCCCCTTGAGGGATGACAAAGCGGCCGCAACATGATGCCCGCAAGTTTGCTCCGTTTTGAAAAAGCGGTCAGCCAAATAGGCGCGCCTCGACCTGCGTACACAGCGCGTGGTAGAGCGGGAGGTGCTTTTCCTGCACCTTGTAGGTCTCG
>JAVXNW010000048.1:0-21211 GCA_036645575.1 Clostridia bacterium
CCCCGAACCTTCGAACCCCGAACCTTCGAACCCCGAACCTTCGAACCCCGAACCTTCGAACCCCGAACCTTCGAACCCCGAACCTTCGAACCTCGAACCTCGTCCAAAAAGCTCAACTCGCCCATCGGCAAAGTCCCTCGAACCTCGGAGCCGATGGGCGAGTAAACCGTCCGCTTTGCCGCAGCAAAGCGCAGGAATGCTCGTAGCGGTTGAACATTGTCACTAACTCAAGAGATCGCCCGACCGAACTCGGGCTATCTCGCGCAGCCCGACACTGCGGTGCCGGCCTGCCCCTCACGCGGTGATTGAACGCGAAAGGTGGGCTTCTCGCCCCCCTCCACACCACCCCCTCGAGCTGTACGTCCTTCCTGTGGCATTCATGTACAACGCCCTATAGGTTGGGTCTCTCTCGCGGTCTTCCCCCCGCCCCCCCCTTTCGTCCCCCTGCGCCGCGCAGGGCACCCCCTAAAAACCACACCGACACACCGATAAAAAGGAGATGAAAGCGATGAAGCGAGCCATTGTATTGGGCGGCGGCGGGTCGCGCGGGGCGTATGAGCTGGGCGCGTGGCAGGCGCTCAGGGAGCTGAACGTGGATTATCAGATGGTGGTGGGCACCTCGATCGGGTCCATCAACGCGGCGCTGATGGCGCAGGGCGACTATGAATTGAGCGAAAAGCTGTGGGAGAACATCACGGTCGATCAGGTGATGACGGACGGGATCAACCTGTACGAGGACATTGAAAAGCTGTTCAATCAGGACAAGGATCTGCGCCCATTTTTGCGCCGCTATACGCAAAACCACGGCGCGGACATCACGCCCTTGATCGCGCTCGTCGCAAAAAGCGTCGATGAAGCGCGGGTGCGCGCATCGGGCATTGAGATGGGGCTTGTGACGGTGCGCTTTCCCGCGCTGACGCCGGTTGAAATGATGCTCAAGGACATCCAAGGCGGCGCGCTCATCGATTACCTGATCGCCTCGGCATCGGTGTTCCCCGCGTTCCCGGTGCACAAAATCGGCGAGGAGTCCTTTATCGACGGCGGCTATTACGACGCGCTGCCGATCGGGCTTGCGCTGCGCGAGGGCGCGGACGAGGTGGTGTGCGTGGACCTGTACACAAACCCCACGCATCCCGCCTTGCTCGACCGCCCGTGGATCACCTACGTGCGCCCGTCGCAGCCGCTGGGCAGCATCTTGCTCTTTGACCGCCCGATTCTCGACCGCAACCGCGCGCTTGGCTATTGGGACACGCTGCGCGCCTACCAAAAGGTGCTGGGCGTTTGCTACTCGTTTGACGCAAAAAGCGTTCAAGCCCACGCGCAGGACGCGCGGCGGTTCTCGCTCGGGGTCGGCAAGCTTGAAAACTCGCTCAACTTCCGCAACGCCTTCACGCGCCGGGCGATCCGCGCGCCGCTGACCGATACGCTCAAGCGCAGACTGCCCGCCACCCGCGCCGCGACCGAGCTGGACGACCTGCTGGCCGGGGCGGAGATCGGCGCGGACAAGCTGGGCATCGATCCGTTTAAGCGCTACACCGTCCAAGAGATGAACGCGGCGCTTTCGCAGAAGCTGCCGCTTGAGGAGGCGCGCGCGTGCGTCGATCAGTACTTCGCGGGCGCGGGCGTCAAGGTGGTCACGGAACTGCTGATCTCCTTTGACCGCGCCAAGCTCATGACCTGCCTGTTCGTGCTGCTGCGCCGTGGCATGATCGAAAACGCGCTCTTGGTCATCCTGACGCTGTTTCCCGAGGAGCTGCTGGGCGCGATGTACCTGGACATCATGCTGCCCGAGTCGATCGAGGAACGCGCGCAGATTTCCTAAGCCGGCGGTCATCCGCCCGGCGCCGCGTTTGCGCAGGCGATTGGTTGCAAAAAAGCGCGGACACATGGCTTGCGTCCGCGCTTTTGCGTAGCTCATTTCGGGGAAAGCCCATTTCAGAACAATAGCGCCAGCGCCTCCGCGACCGTTCGCACGCCGAACAGCTTGACGTTTTCGGGCGCGGCAAGCCCGCGCAGGTTGCCCTTGGGCAGCATGATCCGGTCAAAGCCCATGCGCGCGCACTCCATGATGCGCCGCTCGATCTGGCCGACCGCGCGCACCTCGCCCGCAAGCCCGACCTCGCCCATGATGGCGCAGCGCGGATCGATCACCGCATTTTTCGCCGACGACGCGACGGCCGCGCACAGCGCGAGGTCGGCCGCAGGCTCGGTGAGCTGGAGGCCACCGGCGATATTGACGTACACGTCCTGGTTGTAAAGCGCGAGTCCCGCCCGCTTTTCAAGCACCGCCAGCAACAGCGCGAGCCGGTTCTGGTCAACGCCGCTCGCCATGCGCCGGGGGTTGCCAAAAACCGTGGTCGCCACCAGCGCCTGCACGTCCGCCAGCACCGAGCGCGACCCCTCGAGCGCGCACAGCACCGCCGAGCCGCTCATGTCCTTGGCGCGCTCAGAGAGCAGCGCCTCCGACGCGCCCGGCACCTCGCGCATCCCGTCGCCGGTCATCTCAAACATGCCCAACTCGTTGACCGAGCCGAACCGGTTCTTGACCGCGCGCAGCAGCCTGTACTGGTTTTGCCGGTCGCCCTCGAAGTAGAGCACCGCGTCCACCATGTGCTCAAGCACCCGCGGCCCCGCGATCGAGCCCTCCTTGGTCACATGCCCGACCAGGAACAGGATGCAGCCCGACTGCTTGGCAAAGCGCATGAGCTGCGCGGCGGACTCGCGCACCTGCGAAACGCTGCCGGGCGCGGAGGCCATGTCGGGCAGGTACATGGTCTGAATCGAATCGACCACGCACACGGTGGGCGCGATCTGCGTGAGCTTTGTCTCGATGGCGCCCATGTCGTTTTCGGGCAGGATGAAAAACTCGCCCCCGGCAATGCCCAGGCGCGTCGCGCGCAGCTTGATCTGCCGCGCCGACTCCTCGCCCGATATGTACAGCACGCGCTCGCCCGCGTTGGCCATGTTGGCCGAAACCTGCGTGAGCAGCGTGCTCTTGCCGATCCCGGGGTCGCCGCCCACCAGCAGCATGGAGCCCTCGACCGCGCCGCCGCCCAGCACCCGATCCAGTTCGCCCACGCCGGTCGATGTGCGGCCCAGCCCCTCGTCGGGAATGTCGTCGATCAACAGCGCCTCCGCGCCCGCGCCCGGCCTGCGCTTGAGCTTTTTCTCCTGCATCTCCGCCGCCGGCGCCGCCTCTTCATTGAGCGTATTCCAACTGCCGCACGAGGGGCACTTGCCCAGCCACCGGCCGGTTTCGTACCCGCACTCGCTGCACACATACTGCGTCTTTGCCTTCGCCATGGGGCTGTACCTCCTTGGATATTGAACCCGGATTGGCATCATTATAACATAATGCGTTTGCACTTGCCATGCCGGTGCATAACCTTTATAATATACCCGTATGAGATTTTTTTCGGAGGTCTGTGAGCATCGATGAAAGAAGACGAGGGGCGCGTCAAGGACACGCGGAAGATGTCGCGCGCGCGCAAAGAACAGGCGACGCGCGAGTCCGCGTTTGCCCATAAAAAGACGAAAAAACCGCGCAAGGGCGCAGTGGCTTCCCCGAACAAGCGGGTGAGCAACCGCGCCGTGCCCGGCCCAGTCGAGACGACGATCAAGCTGGGCAGATCGCTGCGCACAGGCAGCGCCTATGTGGTCAAGGTCTCGCGCAAGGCCTATGACGAGTTTAACGCCTTCACGCAGGGGGACCCCAGCGCGGGCAAGCCGGGCAAGCGCAAGGGGCCCGCCAAGGCGCCGATTTCGCGCAACCTGACGTTTGTGATCTTTCTTGTGTCGATTTTTGCGATCCTGTCCGTTGCGCTGATGGTGCTCAACAACTCGTCGGTCTCGGTTGAGAAGCAGCCCGTGTCGGTGGTGGGGCTTCCCAAGGACTTGGAGGGGTACAACATCTTGGTCGTGTCCGACCTGCACGGGCGCTCCTTTGGCACCGGCCAGACCGCCCTTTTGCGCACGATCAACGGCCTGCGCTACGACCTGGTGGTCTACGCGGGCGACATGGTGGGCAACATGGGCGACCCGCAGCCGTTTTACGACCTGCTAGACGGCATTACCGGCAAAAAACCCGCGTATTTCATTGCGGGCGACTCCGACCCCGCGCCGCTCATGGATGCGCCGCGCGACATCGCGGGCGCCACGCTCAGCCAGATGGTGCTCAGCGACTGGGTGCTGGGCGCGCAGGCGCGGGGCGCGACCTACCTGTCGGCGACGGCGGGCGTGCCGGTTGGCGCGACCACCTTGTGGCTGTCCCCGGTGGGCACGCTCAGCGTCAACATTCAGCGCACGCTGCAAGAGATGAAAGACCAGGTGGAGCAGCTGACCGAGGGCACGATTTCGGGCCTCGAGGGCGACCGCGCGTCGCTGCCGATCGCCGATTACCGCTATCACCAGATGATGAAGGCGGACGAGGCGGTGCACCAAATGAGCGCGGATCAGCTGCATTTGGCCGTCTCGCACTACCCGCCCAGCCAAGGCTATATCGAAATCACGCAACAGCTTGGGCAGGAGAGCGAGGAAAAGTACACGTATCTGCCCACGGTAGACATGGTGCTGGCCGGGCACTACTGCGGGGGCGGGTGGAAGCTCCCGTTCCTGGGCGCGCTGTACGTGCCCAACGACCTGCTGCCCCGGCACGGCTGGTTCCCGCAAAAGGCCGAAGTCGAGGGCCTTCGGCAATTGGGCGCCACACAGGTCTACACATCCCCCGGCCTCTCGGTCACCGACAAGATCAAACTCCCGAACTTCAGACTCTTTAACCCCCCCACCATCACCGTCCTCACCCTAACCAGCGCCATCGTAGGCGACATGCTGGGCGAAAAATAGCGAAAGGCGCCCTTCATGGCGCAAGCCCTGTCGCACAAGCCCGCACAAAATCATCCGCTCTCAAGCCCTGCTTGGAAGCGGATGATTCTAAGCGCCCGCCACGCCTTTAGGGGCTATTTTATGGCGGGGAAAAAATGGGGAAAAGTAAAAGCCCTGATTTCCTTTGAAATCAGGACCTTCGCTGGCACCTCCATGGGGAATCGAACCCCAGTCTTCGCCGTGAGAGGGCGACGTCTTAACCGCTTGACTATGGAGGCGTGTGGCTGCCGAACTAGGATTCGAACCTAGGCAATACGAGTCAGAGTCGTAGGTGCTACCGTTACACCATTCGGCAATGTGTCAACCGAACGCTGCTTATTGCAGCCGCATCCAATCGACAAGCGTTATTATAGCAAATGAAGGATCATCTGTCAATCCCTTTTTCGGTAAATAATTGACTTATGCCAAATTTGCGCCCGCTTTTCGTCGTTTTTTGAGCCAAATGGCGCCGGAAACCGCCAGCGAGCCCAGCCCTGCGCCCAGGCTGTCGATCAGGACGTCGGTCGCGAGCGGGCTGCGGCCGCCGGAAAACATCTGGCGCGTCTCGTCGAGCATCGCAAGCAGCACGCAGGCGCACACGCTGGTGAGCGCGCCGCGCAGACCCATCTTGCGCAGCGCAAGGGTGAGCAGCATGGCAAGCAGCGCGTATTCCAGCAGGTGCGCGCTCTTTCGGACGTAGCGATGGTATTTGCGCACGATGCGGTTTTGCTTAAGGCCCGGCAATTGGCTAAAGTTGGGGGTGGTGATGCGCGCAATCGCGCGCGTCACGCGCGCGCTCAGTTGCCCCGAAGTCGAACCGCTCTGCGCCGACATCGAAAAGATGAAGAGGAGTTGCGTGATGATCAGCGCCCACACGCATCCTGTAAAGACCTTTTTTTTCAAGTTTCGCTCCCATCTCCGGTCTCGCGTTCCGCGCGCCGAATGGTTTTCCACTATTTGGCGTATGAACCAGTTAAAAAGTTCGATCGAATGGGCACAACCTACGCCATCCCGCGCTTTTCCGTGCTATAATGTATGTATGAATGAACAAGAACAAGTATGGCTGGATGGATTGCTTTCGTCCAAAAAGTATCGGGACGTGTGCCCGGATACCGTGACGCGGCTGTTTGAGGACGCGCTTTTGCGCTACCGCTCGCCGCGCGAGGCCGAGCAGGCGGCGCGCGGCGCGCTGCACCAGATCACGGGCGCGTTTATGACGGTGAATGAGGTGAAAAAGGCGCGCGACTGCCTTGCGGCATACGTGGCGGGCGACGAAGCGGCGCTGGCGCGCTGCCTTGCGCTGCACGCCTCGGCGCGCGAGCGACCCCAGGCGCGCGCGCTGTTTGCGCGCGTGTTTGAAAAAATCGGCGCGCCGGAGGCGGTGCTCGACCTCGCGTGTGGGCTCAATCCGCTCGTGCTGGGCGCCCTTGGGACAAAGGTGTGGGGCTGCGACATCAGCGGCAGCGCGTGCGCACTGGTCAACGACTGGGCCAAGGCGTGCGGTTGGCTTCTTGTGTGTGAGAGGCGCGACCTTTTGTGCGCGGCGCAGCTTCCGCCGGGCGACTTGGCGCTCATGATGAAGCTGCTCCCGGTGCTCGAGCGCCAAAGGGCGGGCGCGGGCGCGGCGCTTTTGCGCGATGTGCGCGCCCGCTACAAGCTGGTCACCTTTCCCACGCGCACGCTGGGCGGGCGGCAGGTGGGCATGGCAAGCCAGTATGCGCAGTGGCTGACGGCGCACCTGGGCAGGCTCAAAATCATCGACCAATTCGAGTTGGGCGTGGAATTATGCTATCTGTTGGAGGATGAAAATGGCTGAATTATTCGTGGTGGCGACGCCCATTGGCAATTTAAACGACCTGACGCCGCGCGCCTGCGAGGCGCTTTCAACCTGCGACCTGATCGCGGCGGAGGATACGCGGGTGACCATGAAGCTGCTCAGCCACCTGAAGATCAAAAAACCGATGATCTCCTGCCACCGCCACAACGAGGCGCAGAAGGCGGACGGGCTGATCGAGCGGATGCTTTCCGAGAACCTCGCGGTGTGCCTGACGTGCGACGCGGGAACGCCGGGCATATCCGACCCGGGGTTTGAACTGGTGCGCGCGGCGCGGATGGCGGGCATTCGGGTGACGCCGGTGTGTGGGGCGTCGGCGGTGGTGGCGCACCTGTCGGCGTGCGGGTTTGACGCGCGCGAGTTTGCGTTTTACGGCTTTCCCCCGCGCGAGGGCAAGGCGCTGCGCGAGCACCTTGCCCGCATTGCGCGCACGGGCATACCGGTCGCGGTGATGTACGAGTCGCCGCACCGGGTGGTGAAACTGGTGGAGACGATTGCGGCGGAGCTGCCGGGGTGCGAAGTGTCGGTGGCGTGCGACATTTCAAAGCTGTACGAAAAGATCCTGACCGGGGACCCGGCGTGCGTGCTTCAGGCGCTGCGCGAAAACCCGAACGTCGAAAAGGGCGAATACGCGGTCGTGATCGACCTGGCGGGCGTCTGCGTGCCCGAAGCGGACGCGCAGGGCGAGGTGACGATCGAGGCGCGGCTACTGATGGACATGCTGGCGGGGGCGGCGCTTAACGAGGCGGCGGACGCCGCGCTTCAGGCGGGGTGCGCGCGCAACGACCTGTACCGGGCGAAGATCCGCGTCAAGCAATTTTTGGAAGGCGGATGGGCGCAATGATCGCGTGGACGGACGAGCAGATGCAGGCGATCGCGCTGCGCGGGGAGAACCTGCTGCTGTCGGCGGCGGCTGGATCGGGCAAGACCACGGTGCTGGTCGAGCGGGTGCTGGGGCTGATACAAGAGGGATTTGACGTGGATGGGCTGCTGATCGTCACGTTTTCGCGCGCGGCGGCGGCCGACATGAAGGAAAAGCTGGCGCGCAAGCTCACGCTTCTGGCGCAGCACGACGCGCGGATGCTGCGCCAGCTTGAACTACTGGACCGCGCGAGCGTCGAGACGCTGCACGCCTACTGCGTCGAGGTGCTGCGCGGGCATTTCGAGGTCGCGGGGGTGGACCCGGCGTTTCGGGTGCCGGACGACCCGGAGGCGCGCCAGATCGAGGCGCGCGCGCTGGCGGACACGCTGGAAGACGCGTGCGCGGACCCGTCTCAGGATTTTTTGCAGCTTGATTTCGGGCGCGACATTGCGCAGATCGGAAAGCTCACGCTTGCGCTGTACCACTTTTCCGAGGAGCGACCCGATCCCGAGGCGTGGCTCAGGCAGGCGTGCGAGGCGCTGCCTTCGGGCGATTGCGGGGCGTGGATGGACGCGCTGATCGCCTTGGCGCGCGGCGAACTCGAGGAGGCGCGCGGGCTGTGCGAGTACGCGCTGGCGCTTGCGCGACAGCCGGACGGCCCGAAGGCCTATGAGCAGGCGCTCGAATCGGATATCGTGGCGCTTGACCAAATGTCGGTGATGGGTTACGAGGCGCTCCAGGCGGCGCTGGCGCGCCATGTGCCCGAAAAGCTCAAGCCGCTGCGCGCGGGGGACGACGACGCGCTGCGCATGATGGGCGAGCAGGTCAAGCTGTTGCGCCAGACCGCCAAGGAGCGGGTGGCGAAGGTGAGCGCGATGCTGCCGGACGCGAAGGCGGCGCGCGCCGACATGCGCCTGTCGCTGCCCACTTTTCGCGCGCTCGAGCAATTGGTGCTGGATTTTTCGGCGCGGCTGGCGCTTTACAAGTCGGACCGGTCGGTGCTCACGTTTAACGACCTGGAGCACGCGGCGCTTAGCGCGCTGCGCGATCCGGGCGTGGCGCAGGCGCAGCGGGCGCGGTTCAGCCACGTATTTATCGACGAGTATCAGGACGTGACGGACCTGCAAGAGGCGCTGATTGCGCAGGTGGCGCGGCCGGGCCGGCTGTTCATGGTGGGCGACGTAAAGCAGTCGATCTACCGGTTCCGGCAGGCGGAACCGACGCTGTTCATCGAGCGCTATCGGCGCTACGGCGCGGGGCAGGTCGGCAAGCTGATCTCGCTCACGCGCAACTTCCGCTCGCGCGGCGCGATCATTCACTTTGTCAACGCGGTATTTGAGCGGGTGATGTCGGGCGAGCGCGCGGAGGTCGAATACGACGAGGCGGCGCGGCTGGCGCCGGGCGCGACGTTTGAGGGGCGCGACCCGGCGATCGAGGCGCACATCTTGACGGCGCCAGGCGGTCAATCGGCGCAGGCGCTACAGGACGAAGGCGACGAGGACGACGAGGACGGCGAAGCGACCGGCGCGCATCCGGGCATGCGGGGCACGGCGGCGCGCGAGGGCGCGCTGATTGCGCAGATCATTGCGCGGTTGATTGGAACGCCGCTTTTCGAGGGCTCGGCGCGCCTGATCAGGCCGGGCGACATCGCGGTGCTCGCGCGCACCCGCTCATCGCTCAGCGCCTGTGAGCGCCTGTTGCGCGAGGCGGGGATCGCCGCGTACGCTGACCTGAGCGACGGGTATCTGGGCGCGCTCGAGGTGCGCACGGTGCTGGCGCTCATGGAATGCGTGGCCAACGGCCAGCGCGACTTTCCGCTGCTGGCGACGCTGCGCTCGCCCATCGTGAACCTGACCAGCACCCAGCTTGGGCGCATCCGCGCGGCGCATCCGGAGGGCACGTTTGTGCAGGCCGCGCTTTCCTATCAGGAAAACAAGGACGTGACGGCGCAAAAGCTGCGGAAATTTTTTGCGGATGTCGAGCGGCTGCGGCTGCTGAGCCGGGTGCTGCCGCTGCCGGAATGGCTGGATCTGGCGCTTCGGGAGAGCGGGTACTACGCGTATGTCGGGGGCATGGCGGGCGGGCGCGCGCGGCAGGCGAACTTGGACCTGCTGTCAGCGTGCGTGAGCCAATTCGAGGGCGCGCAGGCGGGCGGGCTGGGCGCGTTTCTGGACTACGTGCGGGAGGTGGGCGCGCTGGATGCGGACATGGGCGCGGCGCACGCGCAGGGCGACCTGGGCGACGTCGTGCGGCTGATGACTGCGCACAAGGCGAAGGGGCTGGAGTTCCCGGTGGTGATTGCGACCGGCCTTGGGCGCAAGCTCGCGGGACGGCACGGCGAAGCGGCGCTCAAGATGCACCGGACGCTTGGCGCGGGGCTTTGGTATCACGACCCGGCGCTTTCGACAAAGCGCGACACGATTGCGCGGCGCGCGATTGAGGCGGCGCAGGCGCGGGAGGCGCTCGAGGAGGAAAAGCGCATCCTGTACGTGATGCTGACGCGGGCGCGCGACCGGCTGATCTTGGTGGGCACCCATGCCAACCGCGCGCAGGCGGAGCTCACGTGGCAGGTGTCTGGGCTCACGCCGATGCGGCCGGAAAGCTTTTTGGACATGGTGATGCCGGCGTTGCTCGCGTGCGCGCAGGACGATTTGGGCACGGGCGAGGCGGCGTTTGAGGATGCGGCGTTTGAGGAGGCAGCGTTTGAGGATGCGGCGGGTACCGGCGACGCGCAGGTTCGGGCGCAGATAAGTTGGCACGACGAGGAGGTGCCCGTCGTTTCGGCGCCCGAGCACGCCGCGCAAGCGCCGCACGCGCAGGACGTGGCGCGCGCGCGCGAGGCGCTTAGGTGGCGGTACCCGTTTGAGGGCGAGGCGTTTCAGCCGGTGAAGTTGACGGTGTCGGGGCTGACGCGCGAGGCGGAGGGCGCGCATGTCGTGCCCAGCATCGAGCGCAGGCCCAAGTTCTTGGGCGAAAAGGGGATGACCGGCGCGGAAAAGGGAACGCTTCTGCACGCGGCGCTCAGCCAAATAGAGCTGGCGAGTTTGCGCGGGAAAGCGGGCGCGGCGCTGGTGGAAGCGGTTGACGCGCAGGTGTCGGCGCTGCTTACGCGGGGCGTTTTGCTTGCGCGGGTGGACGCGCGGCCGATCGCCGCGTTTTTCGAGCGCGCAATGGGTCGGCGGCTGCTTGCGGCAACGCGGGTTGAGCGGGAGTGGCCGTTTAATTTGCGGATGACCGTCCAAGAGGCGCTGGGGACGGAATCGGAAGCGGAGATTGTCGTGCAAGGGGTCGTGGACTGCTGCTTTATCGAGGAGGGCGCGTGGGTGCTGCTCGACTACAAGACCGACCGATTGGACGATGAGGCGCTGCTTAAGAAATATAGCGCGCAGATAAAGTGCTACCAAAGCGCGCTTGAGCGCATCACCCATCTACCCGTAAAGGAATGCGCGCTGTGCCTGCTGAGCGCCGCGCGCGAGATCGCGCTGTAGCGGGGGGAAGGGGCTATGGCCTAACCATCGTGAGCGCGATGCGGCCGCGCTTTTCGTCTATCTCCAGCACCCACACCTTGACCACGTCGCCCACCTTGACCACCTCGCTCGGGTGGCGGATGAAGCGGTCGGCCATGTGCGACACGTGCACCAGGCCGTCTTGGTGGACGCCGATGTCCACAAACGCGCCAAAGTCGATCACGTTGCGCACCGTGCCGGTCAGCTCCATCCCCTTTGCGAGATCCCGCATGTCCAGCACGTCGGTTCGAAGCAGCGGCGGCGGCAGTTCCGCGCGGGGATCGCGGCCCGGCTTGCTCAGTTCGAGCAGGATGTCGCGCAGCGTGGGCGCGCCGACGTCCAGCTCCGCCGCCAGCGCGTCAAGCCCGACCTCGTCCGCCTTTTGCAAGATGTCCGAAAGCCCGCCGCGCGCGAGCTGTTCCTTTTTATAGCCCAGGCGCTTGAGCAGCGCGTCGGCCGCCTTGTAGGATTCCGGGTGGACGCCGGTCGCGTCCAGCGGGTTTTTCGCGCTGCTCACGCGCAAAAATCCGGCGCATTGCTCAAATGCCTTCGCGCCCAGCCCCTTGACCTTCTTAAGCTCCGCGCGGCTCGCCAAGCCGTTTTCGTCGCGGTAGCTGACGATGTTGCGCGCGAGCGCCGGGCCGATGCCCGCGACGTGCTCGAGCAGCGCCGCCGACGCGCTGGGCAATTCCACGCCCACCGCGTTCACGCACGCCTCGACCACGCCGTCCAGCGCGCGCGTCAGCTCCGCGTCCTTGAGGTCGTGCTGGTACTGCCCCACGCCGATCGCCTTGGGGTCTATCTTGACCAGCTCCGCCAGCGGGTCCTGCATTCGGCGCGCGATCGACACCGCGCTGCGCAGCGACACGTCGTACGCGGGAAACTCCTCAAACGCCAACTTGGACGCCGAATACACCGACGCGCCCGCCTCGCTCACGATCATGTAGCGGGCGTGTGGCACTTCCCGGATGACCTCCGCGATAAACTGCTCCGCCTCGCGCGAGGCGGTGCCGTTGCCGATCGCGACCGCGGTGACGCCGTGCCTGCGCATCATCTCCCGCACCTGCCCCTTGGCCGCGTCGCGCTTTTGCGCTTGACCGGGGATCGTGAAAAAGCCCACCCCGGTCTCGAGCACGCGCCCGTCCGCGTCCACCACCGCCAATTTGCACCCGGTTCGAAAGCCCGGATCGACGCCCAGCGTCACGCGCCCCTTGACCGGCGGCTGCATCAGCAGTTGCCGCAAGTTCTGCGCAAATACGTGGATCGCCGCGCTCTGCGCGCGCTCGGTCAACGTCGCGCGCGTCTCGCGCGCCATCGCCGGCTCAATCAGCCGCTGCCACGCGTCCACGCACGCGCGCTTTACCTCGCGCGCGCAAGCGCCATCGCCCCGCACGTAGGCGCCGCTCACCATTTCCTCCGCCCGTTCCTCGGCCACCTCGACCGCGACTTTCAAAAACCCCTCGCGCTCGCCCCGGTTGATCGCCAGAATCCGGTGCCCCGGCAGGCGCGCGACGCCCTCGGAAAAGTCGTCGTAGGTGCGGTAGACGCTGTCCTCCTCGCCCGCTTTTTGGGAGGTGAGTACGCCGGTGCGCGCCGCGAACAGGCGCACGCGCCCGCGCACCGCCGCGTCGTCCGCCACCCATTCCGCGATGATGTCCCGCGCGCCGGCAAGCGCGCACGCGCCATCGGGCACCTCCTTTTCCGGGTTCACGTAGGCGGCGGCGAGCGCCTCGGGATCGGGCGCAAGCGGCAGCTGCAACAAAATCTTCTGCGCAAGCGGCTCGAGGCCGCGCTCGCGCGCAATCGAGGCGCGCGTGCGGCGCTTGGGCTTGAACGGGCGGTAGAGGTCCTCAAGGGCGGCAAGCGTATCGCAGCGCGCCAGTTTTTCCCGCAGTTCATCCGTCAAAACGCCCTGCTCGCCCAGCTGCTTTTCGATCGCCTCGCGCCGCGCGTCCATTTGGCGCAGGTAAATGAGGCGCTCGGACAATTCGCGCAGCACCTGATCGTCGAGCGATCCGGTCATCTCCTTGCGGTAGCGCGCGATAAACGGGATCGTGTTTCCCGCGTCAATCAGCGCGATGACCGCCTTTACGCGCGCCTCGTCCAGCTTAAATTCCCCGGAAAGTATGCGTTCGATCTCCATCGGCGTCCTCCTCATGGGGCACTATACAAAGACAAGTAAGCAACACGCGGCTGCTTACTCGTCGTTGGTCGCCCGAAATTTTTGGAATTTACAGCGCCGCAAGGCTGTCCAGAATCGTGCGCGCCGTATTTGTCGCGTCCTCGGTCTCGCAGTAGAACATGATCTCGTAGGAATTGCCGTCCGGGCAGGCGATCACCGCGCCCACGCCCTCCCCGTCGATTTCGTAGCGGAGGAACGAGAGCGTGCCCGCCGTTTCCACGGTGACATTGCTCAAAAACTCGTCCTCGCGCCACATCTCATAGAGCGATTCGGCCGTCATGCCGTCGAGCGGGGACATCCAGACATACATCTCAAGCGCGTCGTTTGTGGCGGCGTAGACCATGCCCTCGGAGGCGTCGTCTTGGTTAAGCTCCACCACTTCGAGGTCGGCGGGGCGCATGAGGCAGAACGCGTTGGCAAAATCCACTTGGATCAGTTCCTCGCAGGATGCCATTGCGCCAAGGGACATCAGCATCACAATCAGCAGACAGACGATTTTTTTCATGAGACCCAGCACCTCCATTATGATTGCTTCTTGCGTACTTTCAGTATAGCACGTTCCTGCACACTTGCAAAGAGAAAAATGCGCGTTCCCATAAATACCACGCGTTTGCCGCATACGTTTTCTGCTTTTTTTATGGGTTTGTGATTGAAATGCGGTGTTTTTTGTTCTGTTTGGATTGGATTCGCTGATTGACTTGACACTACCCCGTGATTCCGATAAAATAGGGCTATCATGGGAAAGGGGGAAATGTAGCATGGACAGAAAAACGCCGCTGTATGAGCGCCACGTCGCGGCGGGCGGAAAGATCGTGCCCTTTGCAGGCTATCTGTTGCCCGTTCAGTATCCGGCCGGCGTGATCGCCGAACACATGGCGGTGCGCACGGCGGCCGGCCTTTTTGACGTATCCCACATGGGCGAGGCGCGCCTCACCGGACCTGACGCGCTCAAAAACCTCAACTGGTGGTTCACCAACGACTTCTCCGGCATGGCCGACGGGCAGGTGCGCTATTCCCCGATGTGCGACGAGACGGGCGGCATACTGGACGACCTGATCGTATACCGTTTTTCCGAGGACGACTACATGATCGTGGTCAACGCCTCCAACCGTGAAAAGGACATGGCCTGGATGCAGGCGCACTTGCTGGGCGATGTCGCGTTCCGGGACGTGTCGGACGAATTGTGCGAACTCGCGCTACAGGGCCCGGCGGCGCGCGCCATCATGGAGAAGCTGACCGATCCCGAATCGCTTCCGAATAAGTACTATCACTTTTCGCCCGCCGTCAATGTGGGGGGCGTTGACGCCATTGTCTCGCGCACCGGCTATACGGGCGAACTGGGGTATGAATTGTACGCGCCCGCGCAGGACGCGCTCAAATTGTGGGACATGATCCTCGAGGCGGGGCGCGATCTGGGGCTCATCCCGTGCGGGCTTGGCGCGCGCGACACGCTGCGCCTGGAGGCCGCGATGCCGCTGTACGGACACGAGATGGACGAATCGGTGACGCCGATCGAGACCGGGCTTGGCTGGGCGGTCAAGGCGGACGCGCACGACTTTATCGGGCGCGAAGAGATGCTCCAAAAGCCGCTCGTGCGCACGCGCGTGGGGCTCAAGGTGGTCGGCAAGGGCATTGTGCGCGAGCATCAGGACCTGTACATGGACGGGCAGGCGGTCGGGCATACGACGTCGGGCACGCACCTTCCGTATCTGGGAGGCGCGTACGCGATGGCGCTGATTGCCCTTGAGGCGAGCGCGCCGGGCACGCAGCTCGAGGCGGACGTGCGCGGGCGCAGGGTCGCCTGCGAAGTGGTGCCGCTGCCGTTTTACAAGCGCGCGAAGAAGTAATCAAAATATCACGATATAGGAGGCGCATATCCATGAACATTCCCGCCAATTTGTATTACGCCAAGTCCCACGAGTGGGTGGAGTTTCTGGAAAATGGCACCTGCCGCGTCGGCATTTCCGACTTTGCGCAGGCCGCGATGGGCGACATCGTCTTTATCAACCTGCCCGCGGTGGGCGACAAGGTGGCGCGCGAGACGGCGCTGTGCGATTTGGAATCGGTCAAGGCGGTCGCGGACGTATTCTGCCCGGTGACGGGCACGGTCGAATCGGTCAACGAAGCGCTGGACGACGCGCCGGAATTGCTCAACAGCGCGCCGTATGCCTCGTGGATCGCCGAAATTTCGGGCGTGTCCGGAAAGGACGGCCTGATGGACGCGGACGCGTATCGCGCCTATTGTGAAAGCGAGGACAAGCACTGATGGGCAGCTATATTCCCACCTCGCCCGAGGAAACCGCGCAGATGCTGGCGCGCGTGGGCGTAAATTCGCTTGACGCGCTGTATGACGCGGTGCCGGCGGGCATGATGCTGGACAAGCTCAACCTGCCGGACGGGCTGAGCGAGATGGAAGTGGCGGGGCGTGTTCGCGCGATGGCGCAAAAAAACGTCCTCTACCCCGCGATCTTTCGCGGCGCGGGCGCGTACAACCACTACGTGCCGGCGATTGTGCGCGCGGTGACCTCAAAAGAGGCGTTTGTGACCGCGTACACGCCGTATCAGGCCGAGATCAGCCAAGGGCTGCTTCAGTCGATCTTTGAGTTTCAGACGATGATCTGCGAGCTTACGCAGATGGACGCGGCGAACGCGTCGGTGTACGACGGCGCGTCGGCGGCGGCGGAGGCGGTCAACATGTGCGTGGATCGCAAGCGCCCGGTCGTGCTGATCGCGCAGAACGTAAAGCCGATGACGCTTCAGACGGTCAAGACCTACTGCGCGGGCATGAACACGCAGCTTCAGGTGATCGCGTCGGATGGCGGGCATGTGGACACGGACGCCCTTTTAAGCGCGCTGGACGGGCGCACCGCGTGCCTGTATCTGGAGTCGCCCAACTACTTCGGCCTGTTTGAGGAAGTGGGCGAGATCGCCGACATGCTGCACGCCGCCGGGGCGAAGCTGGTGCTGGGCGTAAACCCGATCGCGCAGGCGCACTACAAGAGCGCGGGCGAATTGGGCGCGGACGTGTGCGTGGGCGAAGGCCAGCCGCTGGGCATGGCGCTCGGCTTTGGCGGGCCGTACCTTGGGTTTATGGCGGCGAGCAAGGCGATGCTGCGCAAATTGCCGGGTCGCATCGTCGGGGAGACGGTGGACGCGCAGGGCGGCCGCGCGTTCGTTTTGACGCTGCAAGCGCGCGAGCAGCACATTCGCCGCGAGAAGGCTTCGAGCAACATCTGTTCCAATCAGGCGCTGTGCGCGATGACCGCGAGCGCCTACATGGCGGCGATGGGGCCCGAGGGCATGGCGGAGGTCGCGCGCCAGTGCCACGCGAAGGCTTCGTATCTGGCGGAGGGCCTTAGCAAGATCCCGGGCTTTAAGCGCCTTCACGACGGGGCGTTTTTCCACGAGTTTGTGACCGCCTCGCCGATCTGCCCAAGCGCGCTCAACGAGGCGCTCAAGAAAAAGGGCATACTGGGCGGGCTTCCGGTCGAGGGCGGCATTTTGTGGTGCGCGACCGAGTGCAACACGAAGGCGCAGATCGACCGGGCGATTGACGCGGTGAAGGAGGCGGTGGCGCAATGAAGCTGTTGTTTGAAAAGAGCCGCGCGGGGCGCGCGCTGAGCATTCTGGCGCCGCTTGACGTGCCGCAGGTCGAAGTGGACGAAGCGCTGCTGCGCAAGCACGCGCCGCGCCTTCCGCACATGAGCGAGACCGACCTGAGCCGGCACTATACCGAGCTTGAAAAGCGCACGCACGGCGTCAACGACGGGTTCTATCCGCTGGGCTCGTGCACGATGAAATACAACCCCAAGATCGACGAGGAGATGGCCGCGCTGCCCGGCTTCACCGGCGTTCACCCGCTGGAGGACGCGTGCGACGCGCAGGGCTGCCTTGAGGTGTTGTACACGTTAGAGCAATTGCTCTGCGAGATAACCGGCATGAACGCCATGACGTTCCAGCCCGCGGCGGGCGCGCACGGCGAGCTCACCGGCCTTTTGATCATCAAGGCATACCACCTGTCGCGGGGCGACGTCGCGCGCGACAAGATCATCGTGCCGGACTCGGCGCACGGCACCAACCCGGCGTCGGCCACGATGGCGGGGTTCAAGGTGGTGTCGATCCCCTCGACCGAGGACGGCTGCGTCGACCTTGACGCGCTGCGCGCGGCGGTCGGGCCGGACACGGCGGGGCTCATGCTGACCAACCCCAATACGGTGGGCGTATTTGACAAAAACATTCTGGCGATCACGCAGGCGGTGCATGAGGCGGGCGGGCTCAACTACTATGACGGCGCGAACCTGAACGCGGTCATGGGCGTCGTGCGCCCCGGCGACATGGGCTTTGACGTGATCCACCTAAACCTGCACAAGACGTTTGCCACGCCGCACGGCGGCGGCGGCCCCGGCAGCGGCCCGGTCGGCGTCAAGGCCTTCCTCGAGCCGTTTTTGCCGCTCTACCACGCGATCAAGACCGGCGCGGGCTACGCCTTTGAAGCGCCGGCGCAGTCGATTGGCGCGGTCAAGGGCTTCTATGGCAATTTCCTCGTGGACGTCAAGGCGCTCACCTACATCCTGACGCTGGGCGCTTCGGGCATTCGCGAGGCGGCGCAGCGCGCGGTGCTGAACGCGAACTACCTGGCGACGCTGCTCAAGGACAAATACGACCTGGCGATCGACGGCATCTGCATGCACGAGTTCGTCTTGACGCTGGAAAAGCTCAAGCAGGAAACGGGCGTCAGCGCGCTGGACGTGGCCAAGGGGCTGCTCGACAAGGGCATTCACCCGCCGACGATGTACTTCCCGCTGATCGTTCACGAGGCGCTGATGTTTGAGCCGACGGAGACCGAATCGATGGAGACGCTGGACGAGGTCGCGCAGATCATGCTGGAACTGTACGCGGTCGCGCACGACGACCCCGAGCGGCTGAAGACCGCCCCCCACGACACCCCGATCCGCCGCCCCGACGAAACCACCGCCGCCCGAAACCCCATCCTCAAATACGACTTTCAATAACCATCGCGAGACCCCGCCAACCACGCGCGCTTGCGCAGGTTCGCGGGGTCTTTTTGTGCAAAAACGCAGCGTTCCTGCGCATGGGGGGATGCGCGGGGACGCTGCGATAAGGGGATCTATCCTTGGAGGATGGTATCCTTGGGAGGAAAAAGTTCAAATATTCAGTGTCGGCCGTCCGCTCCTATGGCGCAGCCTGCTGGGCAGGTCTGTTGTGACGGCGGTCACCGTTTGGCTATGAATGGGCGACCAGGGCAATCCTTGGGGGAAAGAACTGTCGCTCGGTCGCTTTGTTTTGCGTCCGCGGCACGCATCACCTCCGGTTCCTTACAAACATGAGTATACAAGATAAGTTTGTCTGGCCAAAGGTATCAATGTGACAAAAATAAGGAAAACACATCGCGCGCAGGGGCGCTAAAAGCGCGCTTTGGGGCTACGGATTTTCGCGGAGCAGCTCCATGAGCCTTGCGTAAAAGCGCAGGTTGTGCGCGGTGGCAAGGCGCAGCGCCTGCGCGTCGCCCACCTTGAACAGGTGGTAGAGGTAGGCGCGGGTGTGCCCCTTGCACAGCGCGCAGTCGCAATGGTCGTCGACCGGGCGATCACTCGTCATGTGCTTTTCGTCAAGCGCGTAGTGGAACGCGTAGAACTTGCCGTCCGCGCACCGGACGCCTTCGGGCGTCTCCATGCCCTCTTTGAATACGTAGAGGCGCTGGTGGCGCGCCTCGCGCGTGGGGATCACGCAGTCAAAGAGCGTATAGCCGATCTGGGTGAGCTTTACGATCTCCTCCGGCCGCCCCAGCCCCATGGCGTATTTGATCGCGCCATCCGGCATGGCCTCCGCCGCCCAGGCCAGGATGTCCAGCCGGAAATTGCCCGCCGCGTCGAGCGGCCAGCCGCCAAAGCCATATCCGTCAAAGCCGATCTCGGCAAGCGCGCGCCCGCACTCGAGGCGAAGCGCGCGGTCCGCGCCGCCCTGCACGATGCCGAACAGCTTGGGCTTGACCGGCATGGCCTTTGTCAACTTGTCGTATTCGGCGCGGCAGCGCGCGCCCCACTTGACCGTGAGCGCGACCGAGCGGCGCTGCGCCTCGGGCGAATCGTCGGGATGCGTGCACACGTCAAGCGCCATCATGATGTCGGAAGCGTACTGCATCTGCGCCTGAATGCACTTTTCGGGCGTGAAGATCATCTTCTTGTCGCTCTGCTCGGGGCGAAAGATGATCTCGCCCTCGCGAATCTCGCCAAAGGACGGGTTTTCGCGGATCAGCGAATACAGTTGAAAGCCGCCGGAATCGGTCAGCAACACGCCCGGATAGCCGGTAAATTGGTGCAGTCCGCCCAGCCGCTTGATGAGGCGCGCGCCGGGGCGGTTGTAGAGGTGATAGCTGTTCATCACCAGGCCGAAGAGCTGGGCGGTTTCGACGTCCTCAAACCCGGTCGCGCGCACCGCGCCATAGGTCGCGTCGGGAAAAAACGCGGGCAGCGGAACGCTTCCGTGCCGCGTGATCAGTTCACGCATCGACGCCACCTACCTTCTCGCACACCCTGAGCGTCGCACTGCGCGCGCGCGGGTTGCCTGCCAGTTCTTCCGCGCCCGCCGTGATCGGCTTGCGCGTGACCAAGGTGACGAGGGGCACTTTTCCGCACACGCACACCGGCATCTCGCGCGGGCAGGTGCATGGGTCAGCCATGTTGCGGAAGGTGTTTTTGACGATGCGATCCTCGAGCGAGTGAAACGCGATCACGCACAGCCGCCCGCCGGGCGCGAGCAGCGCCACAAGGTCGCGCAGCGCGCCTTCGAGCGGCGCAAGCTCGTCGTTGACCGCGATGCGCAGCGCCTGAAAGGTGCGCCTGGCCGGGTGCGAGGCGTCCTTTTGCCGGAACTTCGCCGGGATCGCCGCATCCACGATGTCAACCAACTGCCCGGTCGTCTGAATGGGCGCGCGCGTGCGCCGGTCGCAAAGCACCCGCGCGATCTGCGCCGCCCACTTTTCCTCGCCATAGTCGCGCAGGATGCGCGCAATGTCGTTCTCCGGCCATTCCGCCACCAATTCGCGCGCCGAAAACGCCTGACGCTGATCCATCCGCATGTCCAGCGGCGCGTCCTCGTGATAGGAAAAACCGCGCGACTGCTCGTCTAGCTGGTAGGAACTCACGCCCAGGTCAAGCAGCGCCCCGTCCACCTGCGCGACGCCAAGGTCCGCAAGCAGCGCGCGCGCCTCGTGAAAATTTCCGCGCACCGCCGTAAAGCGCGGGTCCGCCAAGCGCGCGCAGGCCGCCGTGAGCGCCGCGTCGTCCCGGTCGATGCCATATAGCCTGCCCGCCAGCCCCAAGCGCGCAAGCACCGCCGACGCGTGCCCGCCGCCGCCCAATGTTCCGTCTAAGTAGGTTCCGGTCGGGCGTATGGCAAGCCCCTCGAGGCACTCGCTCAATAGCACCGGTAAATGATGAAACGCCATGTAATGCCTCCGTACGGATACGTTCTGCCCCCAGTATAGCACGTTCCGCACCGGATTTCTAGTTAGGTTATTTGGTCTTTAGGTGACGTCCGCCCATCCGGTCGTGGCTTTGCATCAATTGGCGGTAGATCGTCGGGCTGCGCGGCGGCGGCACCAGCGGGGGAATCTCGAGCGGGCGCACCTGCACCTGCGCGGGCGGGTCTTGCGCGTAGGACTGGGGCAGGGGATAGGGCGCGGACGGGGCGTACTGCGCGGGCGCGGCGCATTGCGCGGGCGGGGCGTACTGCGCGGGCGGGGCATATTGCGGGGATGATAAGGGTTGCGAAGGCGATGGGTATTGCGCGGATGACAGATATTGCGGGGGCTGGCGGTACTGCGCGGGTTGCAAAAAGGACGGGGATCGCATTGGCGCGGGCGAGGCGGGGCGCGTGGGCGGTGCGGCGACCGCGCCCACAGGCGTGCCTTGCGGCGCGGGTTGTCCCGGTTGCGCCGGTTGCAC
>JAVXNW010000049.1:0-20001 GCA_036645575.1 Clostridia bacterium
TGTGGTCAAGGCTTCAAGCCTTGCGCAGTCCGGCCGCGTAGGCCGGTCGCTTGTCGCGACAAGCGAAATCCCCGGTCGCCCCGGTACCCCCGCCTCCCCCGTTCCTTAGCCTTCAAAGCGCATTTAGGGGGGACCCGCGTGAGCGGGGGGCTTTTTGCAAGAGAAAAAGCCCCCTTCCCGCTCGCAAGCGGAGATCGCCCGCAGGCGTCGTACCCCTCCCGCGCCGTGGTTCCGGGGCATCGGACGCCGAGGCCACCCTTTCGTCACCTGCGGGTGCCACCTCCCTCAAGGGGAGGCTCAGGTAGGGGTGCGCCCCTCAAGGGGCGGCGCGGGGCAAAACATTCGCGATACACCGGAAAATTAAGCGATTACGGCATCCCCGGCAGCCCGATATTCGGGTTCACAAGATTACGGCATCCCGAAAGCCGATATTCGGGTTCAAGCGATTACGACCATCCCCGGCAGTCTGATATTGGAGGAAGCACACGATGAGACGAGTGGTCATTACCGGCATGGGCGCGATAACCCCGGTCGGAAAGGACGTAGGGAGCTACTGGGCGGGGCTGACGCAGGGCGTTTGCGGCGTGGGGCCGATCACCCGGTTTGACACGACGGACTTCAAGGCCAAGCTTGCGGCGCAGGTGAAGGATTTTTGTCCGGAGGCGCATGGAATTGAGAAGGGCGACGCGCGGCGGATGGATCTGTTTGCGCAATACGCGCTGGCGGCGGCGATCGAGGCGGCGCGCGACAGCGGGATTGTGGGGACGGTTGAGCCGGAGCGACTGGGCGTGTACGTCGGAAGCGGGATTGGCGGAATGCAGACGTTTATCGACGAGCACGACAAGCTGTTAAAGCGCGGGCCGAGCCGCGTGTCGCCGCTGTACATTCCGATGATGATCGGCAACATCGCGTCGGGCAACATTGCGATCCGGTTTCACGCCAAGGGGCCGTCGCTGCCGGTGGTCACGGCGTGCGCGACATCGACAAACGAGGTTGGCGAGGCGTTTCGCGCGATCCGCTACGGCTATGCGGACGCGATATTGGCCGGTGGCGGCGAGGCGGCGATCAATCCGCTGGCGGTGGCGGGGTTTAGCAACTGCAAGGCGCTGACCGAGGCGACCGACCCGATGGCGGCGTCGCTGCCGTTTGACGCGCGGCGCGCGGGGTTCGTGATGGGCGAGGGCGCGGGCGTCATGGTGCTGGAAGAAATGGAACGCGCCATGGCGCGCGGCGCGCACATCTACGCGGAGGTGGTGGGCTACGGAAACACCTGCGACGCGTACCACATCACGGCGCCCGATCCCGAGGCGGAGGGCGGCGCGCGCGCCATATCGCTGGCGGTTGCGGAGGCGGGCGGCATCGTGGGGGATCTGTACATCAACGCCCACGGAACCGGCACGCAGCTCAACGACTCGTCGGAGACCCACGCGATCAAGGCGGCACTGGGCGAAGCGGCGGCGCGCGCGGCGCGGATCAGCTCGACAAAATCCATGACCGGGCACATGCTGGGCGCGGCGGGCGTGGCCGAGCTGATCGCGAGCGCAAAGGCGCTGGAGACGGGCATATTGCCGCCCACGATCAACCTTGTGTCGCCCGATCCGGCGTGCGACCTCAACTACCTGGCGGGCACGGCGGTCGCGCACCGCTGCGAGACGGCGCTTTCGATATCCTTGGGATTTGGCGGGCATAACGCGGCGGTCGCGCTCAGGAGGTTTCAATGAACATTGGACAGATTCAGAAATTGGCGGAAATCGTGCGGGTGAATGGGCTGAGCGCACTGGAGATAAACGAAGGCGAGATCAGCATCCGGTTGGAGCGCAGCGCGAGCGGGGAAGGCGTGGTCAAGCAGCCGAGCGCTTCTGCGCCGGAGATAGCGGTTTCGCCGCTTGCGCCGCCCGACGCGCCGAGCGGCACGGCGATCGACTTTAACCACATTCGTGCGGTCAAGTCCTCGCTTGTGGGGCTTTTTTACGCCGCGCCCGCGCCCGACGCGCCGCCGTTTGTCACGGTGGGCAGCGTGGTCAAAAAGGGCGACGTGCTGTGCGTCATCGAGGCGATGAAGCTGATGAACGAGATCACGGCCGATCAGGACGGCGAAGTGGCGGACGTGTGCGTGCACAACGGCGACCTGGTGGAGTTTGGGCAGACGCTGTTCAAACTGTGTTAGATAAGCGCTGAATAAATCCCGCACGTTCTTTAATCAGCGCTTCCCTAGGGAATAAATAAGCGCTGGGGGAGATGCGAAGGCCTACGATTTGCGCGGGGCGCAGGGGCTTGGCCAACGACCAAGGGAGGAATATCGATGAATCGCGAGGAAATCATGGGCATACTTCCGCACAGGGGGAAGATGCTGCTGCTCGACCAAGCGTCGCTTTTAGAGGACGGGCGCGCGTGCGGCGAATATACGGTCAAGGGCGACGAGTGGTTCCTGGACGGGCACTTTCCGGGCGACCCGGTGATGCCGGGCGTGGTGCAATGCGAGATCATGGCGCAGGCGAGCTGCCTGCTTTTGAGGGAGGCGCTGGGCGGCAAGACCGCCTACTACGCCGGGATCGACAAGATGCGCTTTCGCAGGATGGTGCGCCCGGGCGACACGCTGCGGGTGACGAGCCAATTGATCAGGCAAAAGCTGAACCTGTACGTGGTGGCGGCAGAGGCTACCGTCGCGGGCGAGGTGTGCGCAAGCGGGCAATGTTCGTTCATCATACCCGAATAGCGCGAAAAAAAACGGAGGTGAAGGCCGCGTGTTTCCCAAGCTGTTGATTGCCAATCGCGGCGAGATCGCCATCCGCGTGATCCGCGCCTGCAAGGAGATGGGCGTGAGCACGGTGGCGGTATTTTCTGAGGCCGATCGCGGCGCGCTGCATGCGGCGCTGGCCGACGAGAGCGTGTGCATTGGCCCCGCACCCGCGCAAAAGAGCTACCTCAACATGGCGGCGATCCTGTCGGCGGCGACGGCGACCGGCGCGCAGGCCATCCATCCGGGGTACGGGCTGTTGTCCGAGAACCCGCGCTTTGCCGAATTGTGCGAAAAGTGCGGCATTCAATTCATTGGCCCAAGCGCGCAGATCCTTTCGCGCATGGGCGACAAGGACGAGGCGCGGCGCACGATGATCGCGGCGGGCGTGCCGGTGGTTCCGGGCAGCGACGTGATCGAGGAGGAGGCGCAGCTGTTGGCGGCGGCGGAGCGAATCGGGTTTCCGCTGCTGATCAAGGCGCGCTCGGGCGGCGGCGGGCGCGGCATTCGCCGGGTAGATGAAAAGGCGCAGCTGGTGAGCGCCTGGCAGTCGGCCGCGAGCGAGGCGCAAAGCGCGTTTGGCGACGGCAAGGTGTACATGGAAAAGCTGCTGCTGGACGTCAAGCACATCGAGGTGCAACTGCTGTGCGACCAGCATGGGCGGGTTCTGACGCTGGGCGAGCGCGAATGCTCGATGCAGCGCAAGCACCAGAAGTTGATCGAGGAAAGCCCGTCGCCCGCGGTCGGAGCGGAACTTCGGGAAAAGCTGCTCGAGGCGGCGGCGCGCGCGGCGCAGGCGGTTCACTACGAGGGCGTGGGCACGGTCGAGTTTTTGCTGGCGCCGGACGGCAAGTTTTATTTTATGGAGATGAACACGCGGCTGCAAGTGGAGCATCCGGTTACCGAGATGGTGACCGGGATCGACCTTGTGAAGTGGCAGATCCGCGTCGCGGCGGGGATCGCGCTGCCGTTTGCGCAGTCCGACATCCGCTCGCGCGGGCACGCGATCGAGTGCCGCATCAACGCCGAAAACCCGGCGGCGGACTTTCGCCCGAGCTGCGGCAAGGTGAGCCTTTTGCACGTGCCGGGCGGGCCATGGGTGCGCTTTGACACGGCGCTCTATCAGGATTACGAGGTGCCGCCCTACTACGATTCGATGATCGGCAAGCTGATCGTCCACGCGTCGACCCGACCCGAGGCCCTGTGCAAGATGCGCGCGGCGCTGTGCGAGATGGTCATCGAGGGGATCGACCACACGGGGCAGATGCAGGCCGACCTCATCGAGATGCCCGCGTTTGTGGACGGAACCTACACGACAAGCAGTTTGAATGGGCGGTGATCGAAATGCTCCCGAAGAATTTATTTAAGCGGCCGCGCAATCAGCTGGAGGACCTGGGCGGACTGGCGGCGGGTCACGCGCCTGCGGTGCTGCAGTCGCCCTACCAGAACTGCCCCGGCTGTCGGGCGATGATGCCGACCGACGAGGTGATGGGAAATCTGGGCGTATGCCCCAAATGCGGCTATCACTTTCGGATGGGCGCGCGCGCGCGGAT
This sequence comes from Clostridia bacterium, assembly GCA_036645575.1. Lineage (GTDB taxonomy): Bacteria > Bacillota > Clostridia > Christensenellales > Aristaeellaceae > JAVXNW01. The sequence goes on from JAVXNW010000049.1 coordinate 4,291, forward strand.
TGCGTCCATTGCGGACGCGGGCACATTTGAGGAGATGGACGCGCAGCTTGCGGCAGGAAATCCGCTGGCGTTTCCCGAATATGAAGAGAAGCTCGAAAAGGCGCGCAAGGCGAGCGGCGAAGTGGAGGGCGTGGTGACCGGGCTTTGCCGGATCGGCGGGCACGCGGCCGGGCTCTTCGTGATGGAACATGGGTTCATGATGGGCTCAATGGGCACGGCGGTGGGCGAAAAGATCACGCGCCTGTTCGAGCGCGCGACGGAAAAAGGCGTTCCGGTGGTCGGGTTCACGGTGTCGGGCGGCGCGCGCATGCAGGAGGGCATTCTGTCGCTCATGCAGATGGCGAAGACGGCGGGCGCGGTCGGGCGGCACGCGCAGGCGGGCAACCTGTACGTCGTGGTGTTGACCGACCCGACGACGGGCGGCGTGATGGCGAGCTTCGCGATGCAGGCGGACATCACGCTGGCGGAGCCGGGCGCGCTGATCGGGTTTGCCGGGCCGCGCGTGATCGAGCAGACGATCCGGCAAAAGCTGCCGGATGGCTTTCAGCGCGCGGAGTTCCTGGTCGAGAAGGGTTTTGTGGACAACATCTGCGCGCGCGCGCAATTAAAGGCGCTGCTCGGGCAAATTCTGGGTCTTCACCAGCGGGAGGCGGTCGTTTGAACGCGTATGATCGGGTCAAGGAGACGCGCGCAAAGGGGCGCATGACCGCGGAAGGCTATATTTCCGGGCTGGTTCAGGACTTTGTCGAGATGCACGGCGACCGCCGGTTTGGCGACGACCGGGCGATCATTGCGGGGATCGGGCGGATCGCGGGGCGACCGGTCACGGTGGTCGGGATCGAGAAGGGTCAGGACACGCAGGACAAGGTGAAGCGCAGCTTCGGCTCGGCGCACCCGGAGGGCTATCGCAAGGCGCTCAGGCAGTTTTTGCTGGCGGAGAAGTTTGGGCGGCCGGTCGTGTGCATTGTGGATACGGCGGGCGCGTTTTGCGGGATCGACGCCGAGGAGCGCGGGCAGGGTCAGGCGATTGCGGAGAACCTCGAGGTGCTGATGGGGCTCAAGGTGCCGGTTCTGTCGGTGGTGATCGGCGAGGGCGGATCGGGCGGCGCGCTGGCGCTGGCGGTGGCGGATCGGGTGTGGATGCTTGAAAACGCGTACTACTCGGTCATTTCGCCGGAGGGCGCGGCGAGCATCCTGTGGAAGGACGCGGGGCGCGCGGCGGACGCGGCGCAGTGCCTGAAGCTCACGAGCGAGGACCTGATGGCGTTTGGCGTGATCGAAAAGATCATCCCGGAGCAAGGCGCGCTGGTTGCGCTCGAAAAAGCGCTGCCGGAAGAAATCGAGCGGCTTGCGCGCATGGACGGGGCGCAAAGGCTCGCGCAGCGCTACGAAAAATTCAGGAAGATCGGAGGGGGCTTTCAATGATTGCCATTGTGACGGACAGCACCGCTTACCTGACGCGCGAGGAGGCCTTGCAGCTCGGGGCGATTATCGTGCCGATGACGTATAGCCTGAATGGCACCTATTGGATGAACGAGGGCTATATCGGCGCGGACGACGAGGCGGAACGGCGGGTCAGCGAGCACATGGACGCGGTGCACACATCGCAGAGCACGCTGGGCGCGTTCCTCAACACCTTTTCACGCTTGGCGCGCGCGGGGTACGAGATTCTGTGCGTCACGATGTCGTCGCGGCTCAGCGGAACCAACGCCAACGCGGTATTGGCCGCGCGCGAATTTGCCGATCACCCGATCGCGGTCGTGGATTCGCTGACCACGTGCGGCGGGCTGTACCTGCTGATTCAGCGGGCGCGGGAGATGATCGACGAAGGATCGACGCTGGCGGACGTGGCGCAGGCGCTTCAAGAGATGCGCAGCCGCGTGCGCACCGTTTTTTCGGTGGACGACATGGCGCCGCTGCGCAGGAGCGGGCGGCTGGGCAACGTGAAGTCCTCCATATCGACCATCCTCAACATCAAGCCGCTCTTATGCGTAAACGAGGGCGCGATCGTGTCCTCCGGCATTGCCAGGGGCCGGATCGACCAGATGCGCAAGCTCAAGCAGTCGGCCGACGGCGCAAAGGGCGTCGTGCTGATCGAGCGCTTTCTCGCAGGCGAGGCCGCGGAAGGCATTGCCGCGCAATTTGAGGCCGAGGGGCGCGCCACCCAGTCGCGCCGCGTGGGCCCTGTGCTGGGCGCGCACCTGGGCAGCGGCTGCATCGGCCTTGCCTGGATCGATGAACAGGCGGAGCCATAAAAAGGCCGCCATGCTGCATTTTTAGACCTTGCGCGGGATTAGCGGGAAGAAGGTTTTATCGTCGTTTGCCGATTCGCGATATCGTCATACAGGATGAGGCCGTCTCGGGTTGTGCGCATTCGCGTGATCGCCGCAAGGTCGCTGTTCAGTTTTTGGATGGCGTCATCGCCCGGCGTCATCTGAAAAATCTCCGTGGGCGATTGCGCAAACTGGAGGTACAGCGCGCCGTCAAAGGTGCGAAGCCCGATCACTTCTTGCGCGAGGATCTGCACGTCTTCGCTTGTTCGCAGGTTGCGCGCGTAGAGCTTATTTTCCCGCGTCGTGTCGCTATAGTAGAGGAGGCCGTTTTCCGGGCAGAACTGCGCCGCCGCCGCGCCTTCCAGCCACGCAAAGCGCGCGCTTGTGCACGCGGGGGTTGCGTAGGCGCCGCTGTTGGGGTTGCCGGAGGTGTAGGATCCGTATTGCGCATGGGCTTGGGAATCGGTCAGGCCGAAATAGGCCAGCGCGCCGCCCGCGTCGGCGGTCGATTCGTAGGTCGCGTCCAGGTGGTAGTACTGCCCGTCGAGCCGCGCGGTATTGAAGATGTGCACGCCGTCATCTGTGTGGGTCAGGTGGTTCTCGATGCCCAGTTGGTCGAGCACATAGGCCATGGCATAGGCGTAACCGGTGCAAATGCCCCTCGAATCGACCATGACGCCCCAAGGCCCCACGTCGGGCGCTTCCGCGTCGTACTCGGTCGTCGAGGCGAAATACTGGTGGAGCAAAAGCGCCTGCTCGGTTTGACTTTGCGCGCAAGCGACCCTTTGCAGGAGCGCTTGCACGCGGTCGCGAAACGCCTGCACCTGCCGCTTGCCCGCGTCGCCGCCCGACTTGATGTCAAGCGCGACCGAAAAATTGTCCGCGTCGTAGGAAATCGCGCGCAGCATCGAAAACTCAAACCGGTCAAATAGCGCGGCCGTCACGTCGGCCACCTGCGCGGCGCTTGGGCGCAGATCGGACACGTCCACCCGCTGTTCCATGGCGTCGAGCGCGTCAAACAGTCGGCGGTACAGCGCGGGATCGGGCGCGTAGCGCGCCTGAATCACCGGAGAGATCAGGTATTTGTCGTAGCAAGGCGCCTCGGCGCGCGCGCCAAGCGGAAAGAGCAGCGCGACGAGCGCGAGCAGGAGAAATGAAGATTTTCGCATGAGCAGCTCCTTTGTAAAGTGATGCAAATAAGACGCGCCGCCGCGCCGCTTGGTTGCGGCCGGAAGCCCACAGGTATGCGCCGGAAAAGGCGCGCGTTGCGGCCAGAAACCCAAAGCCCTGCGCGGGCACAAGACAAAGCGCGCCGCCCGGTAAAGCCGGGCGGCGCGCTTTTCATTTAATTCTCTAGGCTTTTCGATCAGTCGTACACGAGCAGCGCGATGTCGGGATCGTCGATGTTCTCGTAGGTGTACCACTTGGCGCCGGTGTCGACGTCTTCAACGGCTTCACCGGAAGCGGCCTTGTACGCCATTTCGACGGACTTAAAGCCGATGTTGTAGGGATCCTGCGTGACGGCGCCCACGAACCACTGGTTGCGGACGGCGTTCTTCTGCGTGATGCCCGCGTCAAAGCCGGCAACGATCAGATCGGCGAAACGGCCACCATCGCCCAGCTCAGAGCCGTCGGCGGTAGCGGACAGCATCGCGCGCGCGGTGCCTTCGTTGGAGCAGAACACGGCCAGCAAGCCATCTTTGTTGAGCACCGCGTTGGCGGCGTTCACAAGGTCGCTGTCATTGGCGGTCGCGCCCACTTCGACGTGGATGATGATAGAGGGATTCTCAACCGGCGTGGCGTCCGCCCAAAGCGCATGGCCCTGTACGGAGACGGTGCCGATCGCGCCGGCCAGTTCCTTCATCTTGTTGACGAAGCCGGTGGTGCGGTAAGAGACGGACATGGAGGTCGCATCCTGAGACAGGCAGGCGATCGTCATGGGCTTCTCGGGGGTCGCGGCGGTCAGCGCGGCTTTGAAAGCTTCAATTTCCATGAACTTCTCGGCGGCCAACGCGGCGGCGTTTTCGTTGTTGGTGGCGACGGTCGAACGGATGGCGCCTTCGGGCGCGTTCGGAACGCCGGAGTCAAAGCCGATGACGGGGATGTTCTGGGCAACGCACTCCTGGAGCTCGCCCATGACAGACTCGGTGGACAGCGCCGCCAGCGCGATCGCGGCGGGTTTCTTGGCCATTTCGCCCTTCAGGGCTTCGACCTGCAGCGCGATGTCGGCTTCCGTGGGCGGTCCATAGTAGTACATTTCGACGCCATACTTCGCGGCGGCATCTTCACAGCCCTTGCGGACAGCCTGCCAGAAGGCGTGCTGTTCACCCTTGGAGATGACGGAGATGTACATGCCGTCGGCGGACGCGGCAGCCGCGACGCCCAAGACCAGCACAAGCGCCAGAACCAGTGATAGAACTTTCTTCATATGGATAGTCCTCCTTGCATTTTTATCTTAAGCGCGAACGCGCCTAAAACCGGATAAAGGGATGAGGATTTTGGCGGATTAGGCCTTTTCGACCTCTTTGGTCTTGGCCTTGATCGAGGCGTTGTTGCGCATCTTGTCAAGCAGCACCGCGCCGATGACGACAAAGCCGGTGAAGAAGGTCTGGTAGTGGGCCTGCAGGCCCATCGAGGCAAGGCCGGTCTTCAGCGTCGCCATGATGAACACGCCGATCAGCGTGCCGATCATCGTGCCCGAGCCGCCCGACATCGAGGTGCCGCCAATGACGACGCCCGCGATCGCGTTCAGTTCCTGGCCGTTGCCGGTGCCCGGCAGAATGGTCGTGTAGGTCGCCGCGTAGAATATGCCCGCAATGCCGGCAAACAGCCCGCACGTCGCGTACACCAGCATCTTCCAGCGATCCACGTTGACGCCCGACAGGCGCGCCGCCTCTTCATTGGAGCCGACCGCGAAGGTATAGCGGCCAAAGCGGGTCTTGTTGAGCAGGAACGCCGCCACGAGGAACGCGACCACCAGGTAGACCGCGCCGATCGGGAAGGAGTCCATGCGGTAAAATACCGTCTTGAACCAGCCGTTTTCGGTGCCAATCGTCGGGAAGTTCTGCGTGCGCACGTTCGCGATGATCGAGCCAAAGCCCTGGGAGACCAGCATGGTGCCCAGCGTTGCGATGAACGGGGGCAGTTTGAGCTTGGCGACCATGAGGCCGTTGCAGGTGCCAAACGCAAGGCCGATCAGCGGGATCAGGCACAGCGCCAGCCACAGCGGGAAGCCCCACGTCGTGTAGGCCACGCCGCCAATCAGCGCCGAGCAGATCATCACGGTGCCAATCGACAAGTCAATGCCGCCGGTGACGATGACGAACGTGACGCCAAAGGCCATAAAGCCTACGTAATAGGCCGACTCCAAGATGGTCTTGAGCGTGTAGACCGAGAAAAAGTTTTTGCCGAAGATGGCAAAAAAGATGTACAGAATGACCAGCGCGGCGGGAGCCAGCAACTTTTGCGTGTCAAAGCGCCTGTGCGCGACCTGTCCCAGCGCATTTTGATTGTCTTGGACGTTGTTTCCCATAATAATTCCTCCTCAGCTTGTCGGCGATTTATGCGCCCGGCGTCGCAAGCAGCATGATCTTTTCCTGCGTCGCTTCCGCGATGTCCACAATGCCGGTCAGTTCCCCTTCGCACATGACCGCGATCCGGTCCGACATACGCAATAACTCCGGCATTTCGGAGGAAATCATAATGATCGACTTGCCTTGCTTCGCCAACTGATTCATCAGCTTGTAGATTTCACTCTTTGCGCCCACGTCGATGCCGCGCGTCGGCTCATCGAAGATCAACACGTCGCAGTCGCGCACCAGCCACTTGGCCACGACCACCTTTTGCTGATTGCCGCCCGACAGCGACATCACCTGCGTGTCCACCGTCGGGGTCTTGATGTTGATGTGGTTTTTGTACTCGTGGGCGGTCTGGCGAATCTTCTGATCGTCCACGACCACGCGGCCGGAAAACTCGTCAAGCGTCGGAAGCGCCACGTTGTCGGCAACCGACAGCCCCAAGCACAGCCCGTATTGCTTTCTGTCCTCCGACAGATATCCGATGCCCGCCTTGACCGCGTCGTTCGGGGTCTTGATCGTTACCGGTGCGCCCTTGACCAGAATCTGGCCGCTTGAAAGCCTGTCCGCGCCGCACACCAGACGCATCGTCTCGGTGCGCCCCGCGCCCATCAGCCCCGCAAAGCCCAGAATCTCGCCCTTTTTCAGCGTAAAGGAGACGTGATCCACGTCCTTGCTCACCAAATCAATGGCCTCTAAGACCACCGGCGCGCCTTCGGGAACGGTCGAAGCGGTCTTGGGTTGTTCGTAAATGACGCGGCCGACCATCATCGAGATGATCTCGTCCATCGTGACGTCCGCCATATTCCGCGTGTCCACGTACTGGCCGTCGCGCATGACCGTGATGCGGTCGGCGATCTGGCGCAGTTCGTCCATGCGGTGGGAGATGTAGACGATGCCCACGCCCTTGGCCTTGAGGTCGCGGATGAAGCGGAACAAATCCTGAATCTCGTTCTCGGTGAGCGCGGCGGAGGGTTCGTCCATGATCAAAATGCGCGTCTTCTCAAAGGAGAGCGCCTTGGCGATCTCGACCATCTGCTGCTTGGCGACCGTGAGCGTGCCCACCTTCGTGGTCGCGCCAATCTCCAGATTGAGGCCGTTCAGTAGGTCGGTAGCCATCTGGTTCTGCTTGCGCTTGTCTAGCTGAAAGCCCTTCATGGGCTCGCGTCCGATGTAGATGTTCTCGGCCACCGTCAAATCGCGCATCAGGTTGAGCTCTTGATGAATGATCGAAATGCCCAGCGCCTGTGCCTCGCGCGTGTCCCGGATGGTCACGGGCTTTCCGTCGATGAATATCTCGCCGCCGTCTTTCTGATAGACGCCCGTCAACACCTTCATCAGCGTGGATTTGCCCGCACCGTTCTCGCCGACCAGGGCGACGACCTCGCCCGCGTTCAGCTCGAACTGGCAGTTCTTCAGCGCGTGTACGCCCGGAAACATCTTCTCAATGCCCGTCATACGCACGAGCGCTTCGTGCGCGCCTTGCTCCTGCATGGGGTCACCTCAATTCTGCGTCGTTGCTGTGAAATAATCTGTTAAGATGGTGCATATAAAATACCACAGTTTCGCGCAATTGTCAACGCCCTATGCGAATGAAAAGCGTGCGCGAAACGTTCTTTGATTAGTATAGCATCTGCAAACAGGCATGTCAATGGGGATTTGAGAAGAAAATATGTTTTATATACCCAATATAAGCACTAAACGGAGGACATTAGCGATAACAATTTCTGGAAGAGGCGGACTTGCGGCATAAACGCACGCAATAAGGGTTGACAAAGCACGATTTGCCTTGCTATAATAAGCGAAAGGTTTCGTTTAAGAGGGGAGGCGGTGCGATTGGCCACCATGAAGGACGTGTCACGGTGCACAGGCCTCTCGATTTCGACGATTTCAAAGTACATCAACGGTGGAAACGTGCTGGCCAAAAATCAGGCGCTCATCGGCGACGCGATTCAAACGCTCAACTTCAAGGTCAACCGTCAGGCGCGCTCGCTCAAGACCAACCGGACGATGACGGTGGGCATATTGCTGCCGGCGCTGGACATATCGTTTTTTGCGGGCATTGTGGCGGACGTGGAGGCGCGCCTTTTTAAGGAAGGCTACAACGCGATCATCTGCTCGTTTGACCACGACCCGGCGCAGGAGGCGCGCAAGCTGGCCTTTTTGATCGACCAACAGGTGGACGGGCTGATCCTGGTCGCGGAACACATGACCGCGCTTAAACTGCGCGAGGCGCTTGCCCAGCGCGAGCGCGTGACGCCCACGGTGCTGCTGGACCGCTTTGTCGAGGGGATCCAGAGCGACTATGTGCTGGTGGACAACGTGCGCGTGTGCGAATTGGCGACCGAACAATTTATCCTCTATGGGCACAAGCGCATCGGCCTCATCATGGGGCCGCCCGCCATCTCCACCGCGCGCGAGCGCTTGGCGGGCTATAGCGCGGCGCTTTGCGCAAGCGGGATCGACCCATGCCCTGATTTGGTCAAGGTGGGCGACTACTCGGTCAACGCGGGCTATCGCCTCTTTGGCGAGCTCATCGACATGCCGAACCCGCCGACCGCGATCCTGTCCACCAACTACGAAATGACGCTGGGCGCGGTCACCGCCGCCTACGAGCGCAACCTCAAGATCCCGAGCGAAATTTCCTTCATCGGCTACGACGATCCGCAGCTCACCCAGATCATCAAGCCCCCGATCACCATCGTGCTCCAGCCCACTGCCCAGATCGCGGCGACCACTGCGGAGCTGCTACTCAAGCGGATGCACGGCGACTATTCCGGCTTCCCCCACGCGGCGCCGCTCAAGGCCAGCTTGATGCTCAACGAGTCGATCGCGCGAATCAAATAGCGCCGAAAAGGCTCGCCCCGCAAGCACTGAAAAGGAATAATAGGAGAAAAAACCGCCGCCGTATTCGCTTGATACGGGGCGGTTTGGCGTCAAAAGCGCCCCTTTGCGGGGATGCGCGGCCTCTTTGGCGGGATGCGCGGCCTTTGCGCGCCCAAAGGAACGCGGCGCGATTTTCCTGCGCGCTTAGCGCAAATACATCTCCCGAAGCTGCGCGATGTGCGCTTGGGTGAGTCCGAGGCCGTCTTCGGCGGTCAGGAAGGCCGGAACCGAGCCGTATTGCGCGCAGAGCACGTCGAGCAGGTGGGTCATGAAGGCGGGATTTACGCCGATCAGCACCTTGATCCCATCGATCGTGGCCGCGTCTAGGCCGTTTGCGCGGGTCTGCGCGCACATCTTTTCGATGAGCGGCGCGTTAAAGCGATTGGTCAACGCAAAATCCGACAGGAGAATCGCCCGATCCGCGCCCAACGCGGAAAGCAGCAGCATGGCCGCGACGCCGGTTCGATCCTTTCCGCCGGTGCAGTGCCAGAGCGTCGCGCCGTCGCGATTGTCCAGGAGCACCTGAAAAAAAGCGCGCAGCCCCACCTTGGCGGTGGGCGTGTTCAGCATCGAAAGGTAGAAGTTGTATCCCGGAAGACCGCTTTGCACCATCGACGTGAGGGTGGATAGCGGATTCTCGCCATAGATGCCGGTGATGGCGCGTGATGCGCTCGACGCGCCCGCGCCCGCCAGCAGGTCGATGGCGGTGAGCGTCACGCCGGGCAGCGCGGGATCGGGTCGCACGGCGATTTCGGCTGCGGTTCGCAGATCCACCACCTGCGTCAGGTGGTAGACGCGCTTCAGCCGCGCGAGGTCGGCGGCGGTCGCCTTCGCAAGGCTTCCGCTGCGCAGCAACAGCCCGTCTTTGACCGTGCGGCCGCCCGCGCAGGGATAGCCGCCCAACTGTCGCGCGTTTTCGACCGATTCAAGGTCGAGGGTTTGGGTGGATTTTGAAAACAGATGGGGTTGTACGGGCAAGAAAAACACCTCTCCTCAGCGCGCGATGCGGGTAAATTGGCCGTGCGCCATTGCCCCTTGGCGGTGGCGTTACGCCTCGAGCAATTTCGTCACTTGGCGGTAGAGCGCCGCGTCCACTTGGCAGACGACCCGGACGCCCTCGTCTTCGTAGACTTGGCTGATGATCAGGCCGCGCTCGTGCACCAGATTGAGCGCCCCGCCCTTGTGATAGGGGATCAGCCAGGTCGCCGTCATGCGCAATTTCGCGATCCGCTGCGCGATCTCATCCTTCAGCCGGTCAAGCCCGGTGCCCTCCTTGGCCGAGATCAAAATCGCGCCCTTTGGCTCAAATTCGCCTTCGATGTCCACCTGATCCACCTTGTTGAGCGCCTCGATCACGGGCTTGTCCTGCGCGCCCAGTTCCGCGAGCACCTCGTACACCACCGCGCGCTCCGCCATGTAGTGCGGCGACGACACGTCCGATACGATCACCAGCAGATCCGCCTCGAGCGCCTCTTCCAGCGTCGATTTGAACGCCTCCACCAGTTGGTGCGGGAGCTTTTTGATGAAGCCGACCGTGTCCACCAGCAGGCACGCCCGGTTTTCGGGCAGCGCCAGCTTGCGCACCACCGGATCGAGCGTCGCAAACAGCTTGTCCTCGACAAGGACGTCGGAGCCCGACAGCGCGTTGAGCAGCGAGCTCTTGCCGGCGTTGGTGTACCCCACGAGCGCGACGGTCAGCTGATCCTGCTTGGTGCGCCGCGCCCGGCGCATCGTGCGCTGCTTGGACAGTTCCACAAGCTCCGCGCGCAGGTCGTCGATCCGCTCCCGAACGCGCCGGCGATCCACCTCGAGCTGCGATTCGCCCGGGCCGCGCGTGCCGATGCCGCCGCCCAGTCGCGACATGGCCAGATCCAGCCCCAGCCCGCTCAGCCGAGGCAGCCGATATTTCATCTGCGCAAGCTCTACCTGCAACTTGCCCTCGCGGCTCTGGGCGCGCATCGCAAAGATGTCCAGAATCAGCGCCGTCCGGTCGATCACGCGCGCGCCGGTCGCCTTTTCGAGGTTGCGCTGCTGCGAGCCCTTCAGTTCGTCGTCCACGATCACCAGATCGATCTCCTGCGCCTGCACGACGAGCGCAAGCTCCTCGGCCTTGCCGCTTCCGATATACGTCGAGGAATCCGGCTTCTGCCGATGCTGGAGCACCCGCTCGGTCACGATCGCGCCCGCCGTCGCGGCCAATTGCGACAGCTCCTCCAGCGAGTCCTCGCTGTCAATCGACACGAGCAGCGCCTTCTCCGCGTGTTCCACCACGTCCAGCTGCTTGAGCGCCTCTTCCACCCGGCGATCCGCCAGGTCGATCTCGTGCAGCCACATCTCCTGCGGAATGCGTCCCGGCTTTACCGGTCCAAATGAGACGATCGACAGCTTGTCATAGGCCGCGTCGCCCAAAAACGCCGCGCTGATCCCGGTCGCCTGACCGTCTTCGACGCCCACCGCGCACATCGCGTCGAACCGGAGCAGCCGAAGCGCCTGCTCGTCGATGTCTGACAGGCGCGAATCCCCGCCCGGATGCGTGTGAATGCAGCGAATGCCGCTCAACCTGTCCAGATTGCGGCGCATGTGCCGCGCGGGCAGACCCACGCTCGCGATCGAGCCGACCGCGATCTCAATCACGCTGCCGTCGCGCGTCAGATAGACCATCAGCTCGCGGTTGACCTGCGCGGTAAACCGAACCAACAGTTGCAGCAGCCGATCCGGCAAAAAATCCTCGCGGCCAAAGTCCGCGTCATATAGTTTTTCCAGTTCCTCCAGCAGTACGTCGCGTATGCCTTGGGTATTTCCTTGAATCATTCTGCCCTCCATGCCTGGTCACGCCGGGTGTCGGGGAGCCGCTTCAATCGCCTGAGCGGCGCGGTCGGGCGCAGTGCCCCCTAATTTTCGCAATCCTCGCTGATTTCACCCGCGTCCAGCTTCTTTTTATAGTCCTCAATCGCCGCGTGCAGCGCCTCCTCGGCCAGCACCGAGCAGTGCAGCTTGACGGCGGGCAGGCCGCCCAGCGAGTCGGTCACCATCTTGTTGGTGATCTTGAGCGCCTCGTCGATGGTCTTGCCCATCACCATTTCGGTCGCGCGGCTCGACGTGGCGATTGCCGCGCCGCAGCCAAAGGTCTTGAACTTGACATCGGTGATGACGCCGGCAGCCACCTTGATCTGAATCTGCATGATGTCGCCGCACTTGGCGTTGCCCACGGTGCCGGTGCCGCTCGGCTTGTCGATTTCGCCCACATTCCGGGGATTCATGAAGTGATCCATAACCTGTTCGGTGTACATATTGATGCTTCCTTTCCGTATAAACCGATTCACCATTTATCCCGTTCGCCCTTGCGCGCCACGCGCGCGGGGCGGCATGCGCATCAGCCCTTATAAAGCGGCGACAGCGCGCGCAGGAATTTCACGATCCGCGTAAGCGCGGCAATGGTCTCGTCCACTTCCTCGGCCGTGTTCTCCTCGCTAAAGGAGAAGCGGAGCGAGCCGTGCGCCACCTCGTGGGGAAGCCCGATCGCCAGCAGCACGTGCGAGGGATCAAGCGACCCCGACGCGCACGCCGATCCGGTCGATGCCGCGATGTGCGCGTCCAGATCCAGCCGCATCAGCAGCGCCTCGCCCTCGACATAGCGGATCGACACATTCGCGTTGCCGGGCAGGCGCTCGGTCGGGTGGCCGTTGAGCAGCACTTCCGGGATGTTTTGCATGATCCCCGCGATCAGCCGGTCGCGCAAGGCGGTCAAGTAGGCGTTGTGCGCCTCGAGGTTCTGGGCCGCGCGCTCAATCGCGACGCCCATTCCGACGATGGAGCCCATGTTTTCGGTGCCTGCGCGCTGCCCGCGCTCCTGCGACCCGCCCTCGATCAGCCGCGCAATGTGCACGCCCTTGCGGATGTAGAGCGCGCCCACGCCCTTGGGCGCGTGGAACTTGTGCCCCGACAGCGACAGCATGTCAACCGGCAGCGTCCGGAGGTCAATCGGGACCGATCCAATCGCCTGCACCGCGTCGGTGTGCATCCATACGCCGTGCGCCTTGGCGATCGCGCCCAGTTGCGCAATCGGCTCAAGGGTTCCGATCTCGTTGTTGGCCATCATGATGCTCACGAGCGTCGTGTCCGGGCGAATGGCCTTTTCAAGGTCGTCCGGCGACACCCGCCCGTAGGAATCGACCGGCAGATAGGTCACCTCAAAGCCTTCGCGCTCAAGCGCCGCGCAGGTGTGCATCACCGCGTGGTGCTCAATCGCGCTCGTGATCAGGTGGCGTCCCTTGTCCTTTTTCGCGTAGGCGGTTCCGCGAATCGCCCAGTTGTCGGCCTCGGTTCCGCAGCCGGTGAAGTAAATCTCCGCAGGATCGGCGCCCAGCGCCGCCGCGACCTGCGCGCGCGCTTGGTCAAGGCCCTTGCGCGCCTCGCGCCCATATTCGTGATGGGTGGAGGAGGGGTTGGCATAATAGGTGGTCAGGTAAGGCAGCATTGCCGCAATGACTTCGTCGCTCACGCGCGTCGTCGCCGCGTTATCCAGATAAATTCGCTTCATTTTCGTCGCCCTCCGGTAAATTGGTTTTATCTGTCCTGTGACAAGTTCGTCACTTGCATGAAGTCCCTTGCGACGTAGCGCGCTCGCCGACTGGTTCCCCGACTTCCGCCGGCGAGTTCGTCATTCGCATTTGGTCGTCTAGCATGTCCTGCAGGGTGATGCCGTCCACGATGCCGTTTAAGCCCTCCTGCACCTTTTGCCACACCAGCCGCGTCGGGCAGACGCACGCCTTGTCGCACAGGTCCTCTTGGCTCAGGCAGTCCACCTGCGCAAGCTCGCCCTCGAGCGTGCGCAACACGTCGCCCACCGTGATGTCTTTCGGCGACCGGGCCAGCAGGTATCCACCCTGCGCGCCGCGCACGCCCTTCACCAGCTTCGCGCGCCGCAAGGCGACGAGCAACTGCGCAAGATACGCCTCCGGCACGCCCTGCCGCGCCGCAATGGCCCGGAGCGGCTGCGGCTCGGCCTGTCCGCACTGCGCTAAATCGTACATCGCGTGGATGCCGTAGCGTCCCTTGGTCGATAGCTTCAAGCGCTCTCCTCCATTCATGACAAAAACCGTCTGAATTGATTGCGCTCGTATTGTATCATGCCCGGCGTCCCCTGTCAACGGTCCGCCGGGCAATTCCGATCATTTTCATAAGGATTAACGAAGCCGCCGCAAATTAGCCCCGCACCGCCCGCCCGCGCTCACGTCCCCGCTTGCAGGCGGTCGGCCTGCGCGGCTTGCTGGGCGCGGAAGCGGTCGTCAAAGGCGTTCACCGACGAGAACCCGCCGCGATATATCGCTTCCAGCTCCGCCATGCCGCGCTGGCTGCCGTACAGCGCAGGTCCCTTGGTCACGCGCAGCGCGCGAATCAGCGAGAGCTGCGCCTGCGAATCCTCCGTCAGCAAAAAATCGAGCAGCGAAAGCGCCAGCGCCTTGCGCGCCTGTGCGTCGGGGCGCGGCGCATCCACGACCGCCATCATCAGCAGCTGGTCGGTAAAGGCCGCGCCGCCTTGCGCGATCGTCCAGTCCGGGCCGCGCCCCATTTCCGACAGCACCTGCAAGCGCCGAATCTCCCGCTGCGTGACCGGTATGGCCGCCGCGACGTCGCCCGTGAAGGCCGCATAGGCGGCGTCGCCCTTGCGAAAATCAGCGGGCAGGGCGGCTGGCAGGTCGCAAAGCACCAACTCGGTCTCGGGCATGGGCGTCGGGGCCTGCGTCGCGCGCGGATCGTCGGGCAGCCCAAGGTCAAGCCCTTCGCCCGCCTTTTCCGCCTGAAACCCGGCTCGCGTGCGGGAGCGCGGCGCGCACAGCGCGTTGAGCGCGCCCGACCAACTCAAAAAGCGCCCGTCGGAAGGCGCCTGCAGGAGAAAGCGCGCCCTTTTCTTGGCGGGCGGCGGCGGGTCGAGCGCCGCCCAATTGAGCGGCACATCCTCAAGCCATTTCCGGTTGAGCGCCCACGCATAGCCGCCCATCGCGACCGGCAGCGCGTAGAGCGCCTCGCCAGAGCGCCCCGCGTCCGCGATCGCCTCGGTCAGTTGCGCGCGCGCCGCGAGCGGAAGCAGGCCGTCTGCGCCGTCTAAGAGTCCCGGCGGAAACAAAATCGCGTCGGGTGGATTGACGTCGCCTGAACCAAAGGCGGCCAGCGTCATGTCCGATACGCGCTCCACCTGCACATAGACGCCCGGGTGGCGCTTCTCAAACCGCGCGGCGCGCGCGTTCAGCCATGGCACAAAGCTTCCAGAACCGGGCGACCAGCCGCCGTGCACCCACACGCGCAGGACGCCCGCAAAGGGATCGTCCATCCGCGCCGCCGCGCCCTCGTTGCTCGCGGGCAGTCGCCCCGCGGCGACGATCACCAGCAGCATTAGCAGCAAAAGCGCCACCCAACACAAGCCCATTCCGAATTTGCGCACACCATCACCCCTCAAGAGAGTGTATGCGCAAAATGGGCGCTTTTGCAAAAACAGCTTGAAAAACGCCATATAATAGGTAGAAACACCTGCAATTGAACCCTTAACAAAAAACAATGGGAACAGGCGCAAATTCATTTTGCCGGATATCCCGGCAAACAGGCGATTTCCAGCAAGAAAAAGCGGCAAAATCCGCCGCGAAAGGCCGAAATCGCCCGAAAATCGGCCAAAAAGGCGCTGTTTACCGACTGTTAACATGCCGAAAGCGGTCGAAAAAGCCCATAAACACGAACATTAAACCGCAATGAGGCGCGCAATGATCAGAATTATCGTTATGGATGGCGCGCGATTGTGTCCGTCGCGGTTTCTGAATACCACTAGAACCGACAAACACGAACGAAATCTAAAATTGAGCGTGATAAAGAAAAGTGTTGACATTGAAGGGCCGTCATGGTATTATGTACAAGCGCTCGAGAAACGGAGCGCGGCGCACGAGAAACAAAGCGAGCCGCAAGAAACGCAGGGCGGCGAGCGAGGG
>JAVXNW010000050.1:0-19825 GCA_036645575.1 Clostridia bacterium
AAAAAGCCCCCCGCTCACGCGGGTCCCCCCTAAATGCGCTTTTAAGGCTAAGGAACGGGGAGGCGGGGGTACCGGGGTGACCGGGGATTTCGCTTGTTGCGACAAGCGACCGGCGTGCGCCGCCGGACTGCGCAAGGCTTGAAGCCTTGACGACAGTCTTGCTCACGCAAGGGCTGGAGGCGATTTCCTTTTCCCACTACCGCTTCTTCCGGCCGCGGCGCGCGAAGCGCGACTTCTCTTGCGTCGCCATGACCTTTTCCCCGCGCAATGACAGCATTTGATCGCGAATCTTCGCCGCACGCTCAAAGTCTAGTTCACCCGCCGCTAGCAGCATTTGCTCCTCTAACCGCTCAATCGCCATCTGCCGCTCCTCATCCCCTAGCCCGTCGCCGCCGCCTTCGCCCGGCGCGCGCGTGACCTCCATCAGCGAGCGCACCGCCGAACGGATGCTCGTTGGCGTGATCCCGTTTCGCTCATTGTACGCCATCTGAATCGCCCGCCTGCGGTTGGTCTCCGAGATCGCGCGGCTCATCGAGTCCGTCACCCGATCCGCATACATGATCACGCGCCCCTCTACGTTGCGCGCCGCACGCCCGATCGTCTGGATCAGGCTGGTCTCGCTGCGCAAAAAACCCTCCTTGTCCGCGTCTAGTATCGCAACCAACGTGACCTCCGGCAGGTCTAGCCCCTCCCGCAACAGGTTGATCCCTACCAGCACGTCAAACTCGCCCAGCCTGAGCGACCTGAGCAGCTGAATGCGGTCGAGCGTCTCGATGTCTGAATGCAAATACTCCACCCGCACGTCCATCTCGCGCAGGTACTCCGTCAGGCTCTCCGCCATCCGCTTCGTCAGCGTCGTCACAAGCACCCGCTTTTGCCCGCTCTGCGTCACTTGCCGGATCTCCCCCAACAGGTCGTCTACCTGGCCTTGCGCTGGGCGCACCACGATCTCTGGATCAATCAGCCCCGTCGGCCGGATGATCTGCTCAACCGTCTGCTGGCTCCGCTCCGTCTCATACGGGCCCGGCGTCGCCGACACGTAGATCGCCTGCCCGATCCGCTTCTCAAACTCGTAGAACTTGAGCGGGCGGTTGTCGTACGCGCTGGGCAGTCGGAACCCGTAGTCCACCAGCGTCTTCTTGCGCGCAAAGTCGCCGTTGAACATCGCTCGGATCTGCGGAATCGTCACGTGCGCTTCATCGATAAAAACGATAAAGTCGTCCGGGAAATAGTCGAGCAGCGTAAACGGCGGGTCGCCCGCCGTGCGCCCGTCAAAGTACCGCGAATAGTTCTCGATCCCGCTACAATAGCCGATCTCCCGCATCATCTCAATGTCGTAGCGCGTGCGCTGCTCCAATCGCTGCGCCTCGAGCAGCCGCCCCTCATCCCGGAAAAGCGCAAGGCGCGTCGCCAAGTCCTGCTCGATCGTCTCCAAACACTTTTCTAGCTTGTCCCGCGCCGTCACGTAGTGCGACGCCGGAAAGATCATTACGTGGTTCATGTACCGCAGCGCCGCGCCCGTCAACGTGTCAATCTCGCTGATCCGCTCAATCTCGTCGCCAAAGAACTCTACCCGGATCGCCTTCTCGTTGTACGCAGCCGGGATGATCTCCACCACGTCGCCGCGCACCCGGAACGTGCCCCGCGCAAACTCAAAGTCGTTGCGGCTATACTGGATGTCCACCAGCTGCTCAATCAGCCGGTCGCGCTCAAGCCCCGCGCCCTCGCGCAGCGAGATCGACAGCCCGGAATACTCCTCCGGGTCGCCCATGCCGTAGATGCAGCTCACCGACGCCACGATGATCACGTCGCGCCGCTCCGCCAGCCATGCCGTCGCCGAGTGCCGCATTCGGTCGATCTCGTCGTTGATTGACGCGTCCTTTTCAATAAACGTATCCGATGAGGGGATGTACGCCTCCGGCTGGTAATAGTCGTAGTAGCTGACAAAATACCCCACCGCGCTATCGGGGAAGAACTCGCGAAACTCGCCCGCCAGCTGCGCCGCCAGCGTCTTGTTGTGCGCGATGATCAGCGCAGGCTTTTGCGCCGCGCGGATCACGTTTGCCATCGTGAAGGTTTTGCCGGAACCGGTCACGCCCAGCAGCACTTGATGGCGCAGCCCCTTGTTCAGCCCCTCCGCCAGCGCCGCGATCGCCTGCGGCTGGTCGCCCTGCGGTTGGTAATCCGAATGCAACTCAAACATCCGCGCCCGTCACCCCTCTCGTCAGAAAAAAAGGGCGATTCGCCCACGCCGCGCCGCCCTTGCGCCCGCGCCGCCCTGCGCCTTTTCGCCCCCCATTGGGCTTAAAGGCGCAGGGCGGAGGCTTATTCTGCCCGCTTTGCCGCCTTTACTTCGCCGCGCGGTAGATGTCCACCACGTCCTCGACCGACAGGTTCACAAGCGCGCCCTTGAGCGCGGGCTGGCAGTTCTCCGCCATCGTTCGGAAGTTCGTCTCGTCCGCAATCCCGACCTCGCCAAGCGTCGTCGGAAGTCCCATCTCCTTAAAGAACGCCGCCGTCCGATCGATCGCCTGCGCCGCAATCGCTTCCTTCGAAAGCGTCGCGTCGATCCCCCACACGTTGATGCCGTACTGAACGAACTGCTCGATCGTCCGCTCGTTTAGCACCTTGCGCATCCAGTGCGGCGTCAATATCGCCAGCCCCTCGCCGTGCGTGATGTCGTAAAACGCGCTCAACTCGTGCTCCATCGGGTGAACCGTCCAGTCGACCTCCGCGCCGTATTTGATCAGCCCATTGATCGCAAGGCTGCTCGCCCACATCAGGTTCGCGCGCGCCTCATAGTCGTCCGGCTTCTCAAGGGCAATGGGTCCATAGTGAAAGCAGGTCTTGAGCAGCGCTTCCGCCAGCCGCGCCTGCACATACGCGCCTGTGACGTTGGTAAAGTAGTTCTCAAACGTGTGGCTGATGATGTCCGCCGTGCCCGCCGCCGTCTGGTTTTTCGGCACCGTGAAGGTGTACGTCGGGTCCAGAATCGACATCTTCGGCGTCACGTGCGCGCTCGCTACCGCCAACTTCTGCTTCTTGCCAAGGTCCGAAATGACCGCAAACGGGTCCATTTCCGAGCCGGTCGCCGACAGCGTCAGCACCGAAAACACCGGAAGCGAGCCCTTGATCAGCCCCGAATCGAGCACCAGATCCCACGCGTCGCCCGCGTATTTCGTGCCCGCCGCAATCACCTTCGCGCAGTCGATCGCGCTGCCGCCGCCAACCGCCAGCACCGCGTCCACGCCCTCTTTTTGGCAGATTTGAACGCCCTTGCGCACCGACTCGATGCGCGGGTTCGGCTCCACCCCGCCAAGCTCGCACACCGCAACCCCCGCGCCCTTAAGCAGCGCCATCGCCGTGTCATAAAGCCCGCTGCGCTTGATGCTGCCGCCGCCGTACACCAGCAACACCTTTTTCCCATAGGCCGCAATCTCCGTTAGGTGCGAAATGGCGCCCTTGCCAAAGTGAATCAGCGTCGGAATTGTATAATCAAAGTTGTTCATAATCTACCTCCTCCATAATATACGTCCATTATACCAGTTTTACGAAACCCTGTAAACGCCAAAACTCACAGTTTACCGTATGTTCTACCGCGCGCCCCAATGGCCACCCAATAAACGCGGGGCGCCCGATGCGGGCGCCTCGCGTTTATTAGGATGATCCCTAGGTTGCTTTATTTAGGTAAGCTCAGTATCCGATCGCCTTGCCGTCCGCGTAGGGGTCCGCGCCGCCGTGAATGCCGTCCTGCGCGTACAGCGCGCCCTGCACATATCCGGTCGTGTCGTCCTTCATGTAATACAGCGTGTGCCCCATTTTGGTCAGCGCTTCCACCACATCCGGCGCGACCACGTCCGAGTCGCCGTCGTTGTAGTACAGCACCCCGTCCAAATCGTCATGGATGCGCACCGCGTTGATCGCCTGCTGCATGTCCATCTTGTAGTCGATGACGTTGCTGATGACCTGCGCAATCGTCGGGAAGATCCACGGGCCGCCCGGCATGCCCAGCACCATGAACGGATCGCCGTTTTCCTTGAGCACGATCGTCGGGGACATCGAGCTGAGCGGCTTTTTGCCCGCCGCGACCGAGTTCGGATGGCCCGGCTGCGGGTTAAAGTCGTCCAACTGGTCGTTTAAAATAAAGCCATAGCCGTCCGGCACCACGCCGCTGCCAAAGTAGTAGTTGAGCGACTTGGTGATCGCCACCATGTTGCCGTGCTTGTCCGCCACCGACAGGTGCGTCGTGTGGTCGCCCTCAAAGGCCCACGGGTCGTCCGCCTCATAGCTTTGCGCCTTGTCAAGGTCGATCTTTGCCGCCAGCTTTTTGGCGTAGTCCTTGTCGGTCAGCCCCTTGATCGGCACGTCCACATAATGCGGGTCGCCCATGTAGGTCGCGCGATCCGCGTAGGACATCTTCATGATCTCAGAAAGCAGGTGAATGTAGGGAACCGTATTGGGCTGAATCGCGCCGCCAAAGTCGAATGTCTCCATCATGTTGAGAATCTGGATCAGGTGGGTGCCGCCGCTGCTCGGGGGCGGCGAAGAGATGATCTGGTAGCCGCGGTAGCTGCCCTTGACCGGGTGCAGCGTCTGCGGATGGTAGTTCGCCAGGTCCTCAAGCGTCAACATGCCGCCGTATTTGGCCGTGGCGTCCACAATCGCCTGCGCAACCTCGCCCTTGTAAAAGCCGTCCGCGCCCTTTTCAATGATGAGCTCGAGCGTCTTGGCCAGATCGGGGTTCTTGATCGTGTCGCCCAGCGAGTAGGGAAGCCCCTCGTTTAGGTAGATCTTGCCCATCTCCGGATAGGCCTCAAACAGCGGAAACGCCTCCACCAGCGCGTAACTGGTCAGCGGCTGCACCGGGTAGCCGTTTTTCGCAAGCTCTACCGAAGGGCGAATCACCTGCTCGCGCGTCATCGTGCCGTAGGTGTCCAGAATGTAGAGCAGCCCCGCCACTTCGCCCGGCACGCCGATCGACAACCCGCCATGCACCGACAGGTCGGGGATCACGTTGCCCGCCTCATCCAGATACATCTTCTCGCTCGCGCCCATCGGCGCAACCTCGCGGAAGTCGATGAAGGTGTCCTCCTCCGTCTCGGCTAGGTGCAGCGTCATAAAGCCGCCGCCGCCCAGCCCGCTGGCAAACGGCTCGCACACGCCGATCGCAAACGCCGTCGCAACCGCCGCGTCCACCGCATTGCCGCCCGCGGCAAATATCTGCGCCCCGATCTGCGAAGCCTCGTACCGGCTCGAGGAGACGATGCCGTTCTGCCCGATCGCCGAACGATCGGGGTTCAGCTTCTTGCCGTTTTCGTCAAACAGCTTAAATTCCGCCTCCGCTTGCGCCATCGCGCAGACCGGGAGCAGGGTGGTTGCCAACAAAGCCAACGCCAGAACCAACGCCAGAACCCCGCGACGCCCCAGAATCCCCTTTTTCATGCTGTCCGCCTCCCAATAGTAATTATCCTGCGCCAATCGTACCCGACCAGCGCTGTGAACCATGGGAACCGCTGAATAAATCCCGCACGCGCTGGCGGCTGAATTTCCGCCATCTCCGCCCCGCAAATTCCTTGACGTAGCGCTGCTACGCCTTCGGCTTTTGCATGACGAATCTGGCAGAAATTCAGCTCGCCATCACGCACGTTCTTTAATCAGCGCTTCCCATGGGAACCAACCGATTGACCGGGTAGAGACACCCCAATTATAGAGCCGCCCCCGCCCGCTGTCAAGCACTCAATTCCCCCTCGTCCCTTCACGCGCCAAGACCCGACAGACGAGGGCAGGGGGCATAAAAACGGCGCTGTTCCGCTTCGAAACAGCGCCGTCCGTTTTTGTCACTCGATTGCGGCGATCAGGGCGCGCAGGTATTTGGCGTAGCTTTCTTTGACGCGCTCTGCGGTCTCCAGCACCTCTTTGTGCGTGAGCGGCTGATCCAGAACCCCTGCCGCCATATTGGTCATGCACGACGCGCCGAGCGTGCGCATGCCCGCGTGCGACGCGACGATCGCCTCGGGCACAGTCGACATGCCCACCGCGTCCGCGCCAAGCGCGCGCAGCATCCGAATCTCCGCCGGGGTCTCATACGACGGGCCGGTCATCCACGCGTACACGCCTTCCTTGACCGGAAAACCCAGCGCCTTTGACACCTTGCGCGCAATGCACAGAAGCCCCTTGTCGTACGCCGAGCCCATGTCCGGGAACCTGGGCCCCAGCAACTCGTCGTTTGACCCGATCAGCGGGTTGGCGCCGGTCATGTTCAGGTGGTCGGTCATCAACATCAGGTCGCCCGGCGCAAAATCCGTGTTGACCGCGCCCGCCGCATTGGTCAGAATCAGCAGCCGCACGCCCATCGCCCGGATCACCCGCGTCGGAAACGTGACCGTCTTGAGGTCGTACCCCTCATAGTAGTGAAGCCGCCCCGACATCACCGCGACCTGCCTGCCCGCCACGCGGCCAAACACCCATTCGCCCGTGTGCCCCGGAACCGTCGAGGCCTTCATGCCCGGCACCTCGGCGTAGGGGATGCGCACCGCGCCTTCCACTTCGCCGATCAGCCCGCCCCAACCGCTGCCCAGCACCACCGCGATCTCCGGCCTGATGCCGCTTTTGTCTAGCAGATACTTCGCCGCCTGTGCGATCTTTTCCGCGTATTCCTGCATGGTATTCCCTCCTACAGCTTGACCTCCGGCCAGAACGAGGCGCCATCCAATGTATTTTTAAGGCCCAGCGCGTCAAGAATGGTCGCGGATACGTCCGCAAAGGTCTTGCGCGTGCCCAAGTTGACGTTTTCGTTCGCGGCAAGGCTCCACACCAGCGCCGGCACGTACTCGCGCGTGTGATCGGTGCCCGGGAACGTCGGGTCGCATCCGTGGTCGCCGGTCACGATCAGCAGCCCCTCGCCGCCCAGCGTCCGCATGATCTCCGGAAGCCGCTTGTCAAACGCCTCAAGCGCCGCCGCATAGCCCTCGGGGTCGTTCCGGTGGCCGTACAGCATGTCGGTGTCCACGAGATTGGCAAAGATCAGCCCGCTAAATTTGGGCTTTTTGAGCGCCTCGAGCA
Organism: Clostridia bacterium; assembly: GCA_036645575.1. Taxonomy (GTDB): domain Bacteria; phylum Bacillota; class Clostridia; order Christensenellales; family Aristaeellaceae; genus JAVXNW01. Next base: position 7,063 of record JAVXNW010000050.1, read on the forward strand.
GCGCGTCCACGCACGCCGCGTTGCCCACCGCGTGGTTGGAACCGGTCAGGCCGTGGTGGTTAAAGATGTCCTCGATCTTGCCGATCCCCACGACATCCAGCCCCGCGTCCTTCACCACGTCCAATAGCGTCTTGCCCGTGGGGTCCAGCGAAAAGTCCTTGCGGTTGCCCGTGCGCTCAAAGGCGCCGGGGTTTCCGACAAACGGCCGCGCAATCACGCGCCCGACCGCGTTTTCCCCCATCAGCACGCGCCGCGCGAGCCGACAGATGTGCCACAATTCGGTCGCCGGGATGATCGCCTCGTGCGCCGCGATTTGGAATACGCTGTCCGCTGAGGTGTACGCAATGGGCTTGCCCGTGCGCAGATGCTCCTCGCCCAGCCGCTCGATGATCTCGGTGCCGCTCGCCGCGACGTTGCCGATCAGCCCCATGCCGATCTCCGCCTCGATGGCCTCGATGACTGCCTTGGGGAAGCCGTTGGGGTAGGTCGGGAAGGGCTTTTTGAGCGTCAGTCCCGCCAACTCCCAGTGCCCCGTCGTCGTGTCCTTGCCCGCCGCCGCCTCGCGCAATCTGCCGTAGCAGCCAAGCGGCTCATCCTCGGTCTCTATGCCCGCCGCCGCCAGCAGCCCAAGATCGGTCAGGTTGGGAAGGTCGGGCTGGCACTTTTCGTACACATGCACAAATGTGTTCGCCCCCACGTCTCCGTATTTATTCGCGTCGGGCAGCGCACCGATCCCCAGCGCGTCCACGACGATCAGCACAACCTTTTTTATCTTCATCATTCAAACTCCATTCCTGTGCGCAGGCGCTCGGCCATGCAGGCGATCATCTCGCTCGTGGTGGGCTTGCCCCGACGCGCGTCTATCGTATTGCCAAACAGTCGATATTGCTTCTCCAGAGAGCCGCTCGACCATGCGGACTCAATCGCCCTGCGCACCGCGTTTTCCACCTGCAACGCGCTCAAGCCGTCGCTTCCCGCCACCAACGGGTACAGTTGCGCCAAGTGCTTGCCAAGCCGCATGTCCCGGCTGCACAATTCGATCGCCTCGGCCAGACACCGCGTGCCCTGCGCGCGGGCGGAAAAGCCCAGTGCCCACAGGATGCGCGTCACCTTTTCGACCGTGGCGCTTGCGCGGCTGAGCCGGTCACTGGCCGTAAGGCTGGAAAGCGCCTCGGCCAAGGCCTTGCGCGAAAGCGGCCGACGGAGGATCCGGCTCGCGCCCGACGCCACCGCCATGCGCTCAAAGCGCGCCGTGTCGGCAGGCAAAATCAGCAGCGCGCACGGCAGCGTGTACAGGTCCGACGCGCGGATCGCGCTTAGCAGCGCAAGCCCGTCGCCGCCCGGCAACACCATGTCGGCGATCAACGCCTCCGGCAGGTTGTCCCTTACCGCGTCCAGCGCCGCCTGACAGGAGTGCGCCAAGACCGGGGAAACCGCGAAAAGCGAGGAGAGCTCGCGCGCGTTTGCGCACTCGGGAACAGCCAGCACCACCTGTGCCCGCGCCTGCGCCTGCATTGCCACACCTCCCGCGTTGTTTCTTTCTTTTCGACGGACAGATCGCGAAATCCTGCCTTTAAAGGTTATCGTCTGTAGAAATTTGAGAATTACGCCGCGTCCGTCGCCGCCGCCTCGTCGATCATCCACTGCGCGTACATGCCGTAGCCCTGCGTCGGGTCGTTCAAAAACACGTGCGTCACCGCGCCCGCCAGCGCGCCGTTTTGGATGAGCGGCGAGCCGCTCATGCCCTGCACGATCCCGCCCGTCGCTTGGAGCAGCGCTTCGTCGGTGATCTTGACGATCATGCCGCGCTGCCCCGCCCCATTTTGCGCAAAGCACTTGCTGATCTCGCATTCGTATGCCTTGACGCCCCCCTCGTCAAGCGTCGTCAAAAGCTGCGCCGGGCCCTCGCGCACCTCCTCCTGCGAAAGCAGGCGCACGCCGTTGGGGTACAGCGGATTGACCACCGCCTGGTCGCTCTTGCCATAGATGCCATATACGCTGTTCACCGACACCGCGCCCATGTGCGCCTTGTCTCGAATGAAGTCGCCCAGCAGTTCGCCCGGCTCGCCCTCGAGCCCCTTCATGACGCCGATCACGCGGCTTTCGTAGATGTCGCCCACCGACACCGTCAAGATCGTCCCGGTATCCGCGTCGGTGATCGCGTGCCCCAGCGCCGCCAAGCAGTTGGTCTCCGGGTCGTAAAACGACAACGTGCCCACGCCTGCGGTCGAGTCGCGCACCCACGCGCCCAAGCGGTACGCGCCGTCCCGCTCGTCCTTGACCGGGTCGATCGAGACATTTACCGCCTTGCCCGCCCGCATGACCTCAAGGGCGGCCTCGTTCCCCCGCGCAATCTGCTGGCTCAGCTGATCCGCGCTGTCGATTCGCGCGCCGTTGACCTTGACGATCAGGTCGCCCGAGCGCAGCCCCGCCATCCGCGCGGGACTGGGCTGCACGCCCACGTCCGACGCGCCCACCACGAGCACGCCGTCCATGTTGAGCGCGATGCCGATCGACTGCCCGCCCGGCGCCACGCGCTTTTCCGGCGCGACCGTCACGTTGACCGTCTTGATCGGAAGACCCATCAGCTTGAGCACCACCTCCGCGCTGCCGCTGGACTGCGCGGTCAGTTCAACCTGCGAGCCCCCCTCGTCCAGATGCTCGTCCAGGCTTGAGAGCACCTGCGCGCCCGCGCCCTGCACTTCCGCGCCGATGGGCACCATGAACTCAAGGCGCGTCGCCTCGCCCTCGGTCAGCGTGATCTTGTCCGGCAATTGCCCGAGCTGCCGAACCGGTCCTGAAAAGCCCACCGCCAGAACCATGGCGGACAGCGCCCATCCCGCCGCCTGCTTGAGAACCCGCCTTGAAAAAGCCATTTTTTTCATACCTCGTCGCCGCCCCTTTGCTCGCATTCGTGCTTTACCCTCTCCGCGCGGGTCGCGCGGTATGCTGGGAATTGTGCGGGCGAGCCGAAGCAAAAAAATTGCATTTCGAAGGTGCGCGCGTCGCCTTCTTATTATTGGCGCATCGCGCGATTTTATCGCGGGCGGGGGAGGAAAAGATTGCTCAAAATAAATGGATAAATTTGGCATTCGAGCTAGGCGCGCTTTGCGATCAATCAAGCCGCGCTTTCGCGTCCCGGCAAAGCGTCGAAATTCGCGCGTCCCAAATACAAAAGCGCCCGGCCGCTTGTTCAGCAGCCGGGCGCCTTTTTTGGAACCTATCGATTAGGCAACGGTGATGCCGTCGCAGAACCACGAAATGCCAAGGATCTCTGCCGGGGTCAGGGTCTGGCCTTCGGCGACCTGCAAATTGCCGGCGTTGTCGGAGATCGGGCCGACGAACACGCCAAAGGAGCCGTCCAAGATCTTCGCGCGGGCTTCTTCGATCTTCTCGGCGGTGCCGGAAGACACGTTCTTGGTCAGCGGCGCGATGTCAACCAGGCCGTCAGACATGCCCATCAGCACGTTCTCGGGCTTCCAGGTGCCGTCGATGACCTGCTGGACGGCGGTGGTCAGGTAGGCTTCCCAGTTCCAGATGGGGGCGGTCAGGTAGGCGTTGGGGGCGACGTCGGTCACGTCGGCGTTGTAGCCAACCGCAAAGAGCTTGCTCTCTTCGCAGGCGACCACGGGGCCGGTGGTGTCGCAGTGCTGGGACAGAATGCCGCAGCCATCGGCGATCAGCGCGTCGGCGACCTGGCGCTCGACGGTCGCGTCATACCAGGTATTGGTGGACTTGACCACCATGGTCACGTCGGGGTTGACCGACTTGGCGCCAAGGTAGTAGGCGTTCAGCGAGTAGACGACCTCGGGGACGGTGGTGAAGGCGGCGACGAAGCCCAGCTTGTTGTTGCCGGTCTCCAGCGTCTTCATGCCCGCCGCGATGCCCGCCAGATAGCGCGCTTCGTAGATGCGGCCAAAGTAGTTGACGAAGTTCGTGTCATTGCTCATGTAGCCGGAGCAGTGGCAGAAGATCACGTCGGGATACTCTTCGGCCATCTCGGCGACATACTCCATGAAGCCAAAGCTGTTGGCGAAGATCACGTTGCAGCCCTGTTCGACCAGTTCGCGCAGCGCGATTTCGCAGCTGGAGTCTTCCGCCACGTTGGTCTTCCAGATCACCTGGTCTTCGCTCAGACCCAAGTTCTTCATCATGCCCAGCGTGCCCTGATGGTGCGCGTAGGTGTAGCCCAGATCGACGACGTCGCCGATGTACACAAAGCCGACCTTCAGCTTGTCCTTGGCGATGGGCGCAAACTCTGCGGACGCGACGGACGCCACGGAGAACAGGAGCGCTAGGGTCAGGAACATTGCCATGAGCTTCTTCATTGAAACAATCCCTCCTCAAATTATCGGGACGAAAGGGCGAACATTCCGTCCAATACACGTTTGATTGTACACGATTGCAGGTTAAAGATCAAGCATCCGAGCCCCTTCCCGGGTATTTTTCTTTGCGAGGCGATCGGCCGGCGCGGCCCATGCCATGCAAAAAGATTTCCGTGGGTTTTGCGCGTTTCCCTCACACTTTTCATGCGTTTTGTAGTATAATGAAATATCTATATTGGAAAGGGTGTGTGCGCATGGGGGCACAGACACAGCCGCTGGCGATCGAACTGCGGGCGCTGACCAAGACGTTTGGCCCGGTCGTCGCCAACAAGGACATCGACCTCGAACTGCGGCATGGCGAGATTCTGGCGCTGCTTGGCGAGAACGGGTCTGGCAAAACCACGCTCATGAACATGCTGTCGGGGCTGTATGCGCCCGACCACGGCGAGATCTGGGTCAATGGACAACACGTAAACATTCATTCGCCGCACGACGCGCAGCGCCTTGGCATCGGCATGATCCACCAGCACTTTAAATTGGTCGATCTGCTCACGGTCGAGGAGAACATCGTCCTAGGCACCAAGCGCGAGCGCAAGTCGGCCGCGCAGTTGCGCGCGCACATTCAGCTGCTCAGCGACCGCTTCGGGCTGGCGATCGATTTGGGGCGCAAGGTGTATTCGCTGTCGGTGGGCGAAAAGCAGACGGCGGAGATCTTAAAGGTGCTCTACCGAGGCTCGCGCATCTTGATTCTGGACGAGCCGACCGCGGTTCTGACGCCGCAGGAGATCGACCGGCTGTTTGTCATATTGCGCAAGATGCGCGACGAGGGCTGCGCGGTGATCATCATCACGCACAAGCTGGGCGAGGTGCTGGACATCTCCGACCGCGTGAGCATCCTGCGCAAGGGCGAGTCGGTTGCGACGATTGAGACAAGGGACGCGACGGCGCAATCGCTGACCGAGATGATGGTGGGGCGCGCGGTCGATCTGTCGATTGTGCGCGCCAAGGCCGAGAAAGTGCCGGGGGTTCTGGACGTTGAGCACCTGACGGTCTTTAACCGCGACGGAGCCAAGGCGCTGGACGACGTGAGCTTTTGCGTGTCGGGCGGGGAGATATTGGGGGTTGCCGGCATTGCGGGCAGCGGGCAAAAGGAACTGTGCGAGGCGATTGCGGGCCTTCAGCCCAGCGCCTCGGGCTCGATCAAGCACTGCGGGTTGTGCCTTGAGAACATGAGCCCGCGCGCGATCATCGAGCATGGCGTGTCGATGAGCTTTGTGCCCGAGGATCGGCTGGGCATGGGGCTGATCGGCGGAATGGGCATGGTGGACAACATGCTGATCAAAAACTACGTGGCGCAGCCGGGCGTGATGATCGACCGAAAGCCGGCGCAGAAATTGGCGACGGAACTGGTCGAGCAGCTGAGCATCAACACGCCCAACATCTACACGCCGGTGCGCAGGCTGTCGGGCGGCAACGTGCAAAAGGTGCTGCTGGGGCGCGAGATCGCGTCAAACCCGCAGGTCTTGATTACGGCTTACCCGGTGCGCGGGCTGGACATCAACTCCTCCATGACCATCTACCACCTGCTGGGCGAGCAGAAGGCGCGCGGGGTCGCGGTGTTGCTGATCGGCGAGGACCTCGACGTGATCCTGGAATTGTGCGACCGCGTGATGGTTGTGTGCTCCGGGCGGGTCGCCGGCATTGCGGACACGCGCGACGTGACCAAGCAGCAACTGGGGCTCATGATGACCGGATCGACGCTCGAGGAGGCGATGAAACATGCTTAACCTGCACGTGGTGGGTCGCACGGAGATACCCGCAAGGCGCGCGATGGCGTATCGGCTGATCGCGGTGGTGCTGGCGCTGGCGACGGGCGGGCTGTTCCTGCTGGCGCTGGGATATCCGCCGATTCCCGTCTATTCGACGATGCTCTCAGGCGCGCTGGGCTCGCTGAGCAACCTGCGCGAGACGGTGAAACTGGCGGTGCCGCTGCTCGTTTCGTCGCTGGGCGTGACGCTGGCCTTTAAGATGAAGTTCTGGAACATCGGCGCGGAGGGTCAGATCTGCGTGGGCGCGATCGCGGCGAGCTTTTTCGCGATCAACTTTACGCATTTGCCGCAGCCGCTTCTGATCTTGACGATGGCGCTGGCCGGAATCCTCGCGGGCGGGCTGTGGGGGCTTGTGCCCGCCTACTTCAAGGCGCGCTTTGACACCAACGAGACGCTGCTCACGCTGATGCTCAACTATGTGGCCATCTACTTCATTCAGCTTTTGCGCGAGGGGCCTTGGCGCGATCCGCGCTCCGGCTTTCCCAAGGTGCCCATGTTTGACAAGGCTGCGCGCCTTCCGCAGGTGCTGGGCGTACACATCGGTTGGATCGTCGCGCTGGCGCTGGTGGTGCTCACGTATGTGTACCTCAAGCACACAAAGCAGGGCTACGAGTTGACGGTGGTGGGCGAAAACATCAACACCGCGCGCTACGCCGGCATGAACGTCAAGAAGATCATCCTGCGCACGATGTTCATTTCCGCCGCGATCTGCGGCCTTGCCGGCATGTTGCAGGCGACCGGCGCGGACAAGACGCTGACCGACACGGTCGCGGGCGGGCGCGGCTTTACCGCGATCACGATTGCGTGGCTGGGCAGGTTAAACCCCTATGCCATCCTGATTGTCTCGGTGCTCTTTGCCTGCCTGACAAAGGGCAGCGGCACCATCCAATCGATCTTCAACATCTCCGGCTCGGCGGCGGACGTCTTTCAGGGCATCATCCTGTTTTTCGTGCTGGGCAGCGAGTTCTTCATCAACTACCGGATCGCAGTGCGGAAGGGGGCGTAAAATATGCCTGAATGGCTGATGTATCTGACCAATTTTCTGTACGCGGCGATCTTGGCTGGGGTGCCGCTGCTCTATGGCACGCTGGGCGAGATCCTGACGGAGAAGGCGGGCAACCTGAACCTGGGCGTCGAGGGCATGATGTACATGGGCGCGATCATCGGGTTCTGGGCGGGCTACGCGACAGACAGCGCGCTCATGGCCTACCTAGGCGCGTTTGCGGCCGGCATGTTGGGCGCGCTGATCTACGCGTTTTTGACCGTGACGCTCAAGGCCAACCAGAACGTGACCGGCCTCACCTTGACGATCTTTGGCATAGGCTTTGCCAACTTCATCGGCGAAAACCTGATCCTGCACTCGGCAACCAAGTCCGCGATCGTGTCGGACGCGCTCAAGGCGCAGTTTTCCGAGATTCGGATTCCCTACCTGTCGGATATTCCCGTGATCGGAAAGCTGCTGTTTCAGCACACGTGGTTTGTGTATCTGGGCATTGTGCTCGCGGTGATCGCGGGGCTGTACCTGTACAAGACGCGGCGCGGGCTCAACCTGCGCGCCGTGGGCGAAAACCCGGCGGCGGCCGACGCGTCCGGCATCAACGTGACGCTGTACAAATACGCGCACATCCTGATCGGCGGCGGCGTGTGCGGCCTGGGCGGCGCGTATGTGTCGCTCGTGACCTGCGGCGGCGCGTGGACGTACAACTGCGTAAACGGGCTGGGCTGGATATCGGTCGCGCTGGTCATCTTTGCGAACTGGAACCCCTACCGCGCGCTCGCCGGCTCGCTCGTCTTTGGCGCGCTGAGCGTGCTTCGCCTGTACCTGCCGGTGGCCGTCGTGAAGCTGATCCCGACCGCGGTATTTTCCATGCTCCCCTTCGTCGTGACCGCCGTGGTGCTGATCATGACCTCGATGCGCATGAGCCGCGAGCACGCCCAACCCAAAGGCTGCGGCGTAAACTACTTTAGAGAAGAGCGTTAGGGAAGCACTGAATAAATCCCGTACACGCGGGCGAAAGGGGCGATGGCGGAACCGGGCAGCGCCAGCCTTGCGCCTGCCCCAGATGATTGTGCCATGCCCCATAACCGCTCGTGGTTATGGGGCATTCGTGGGCGGATGAGGCAGCGCCCTTTGGGGATCGCCAATCATTCAGCCATTCAATGGATCGACCGGCAAGACAAAAGGGGTTCCCTCGCAGGGCGTTCATTCGCCGCTTTGAGGGAGCCCCTTGCCTGTTGCTATCCGACCTTCTTCAAATACTGCTGCAATTGCTTGCCGTACTTCTTGATGGCTGCGAGGTTGGCGTTGTCAACGGCGGTCTGCGTCTTCTGCGCAAGCGACTCGAGCTTGGCCTGCTTCTTCTTGGGCAGTCCGCCCGCGTCCACGAGCGCGCTCGCGCGGCTGAGCAGCTTCTGCGCCGTCGCGGTCGCGTTCGCCAATTGCTCCGCGCTTCCGGCCGCCGACGTGGTGCCACCCGGGCCGCACGTCGTGCAAACCCCGATCGCCGACGCCGTCTTGTCGGTTGACGCGCCCACAAAGTACGTAGAGACGCTGTCGGGGCTCGCGTAACGCAGCGGATGCCCCTCGGGCAGGTACAGCGTGCCAAATGGCTTGACCGTCTTGCAATACGACGACGGCGCCTTGCGCGACTTGGCGCACAATTTGACCGTCCGGTGCATGTTGCACGGCTCCTTGGGCTCCGTGCCCCGCAGGTAGTAGTCCGACGTGACCCCGTAGCCGTTCACGTCCTTTAAGCACGCCGCCGTCGGCTTCATGCCCGACACCGCGCACGCCTGCGCGCGCACCAGCCCGTAGCTCGCCGCGGAGCCCCGAATGATCGGCTGATCCTGCGTCAAGTTCATCAGCTGATGCACCTTGCGCATGATCGCCGCCCACAGTGGCGCCGCGGCCGATCCGCCCGTCGAGTTCGACGTCAGCGGGCTGTACTGGTCGCAGCCGATCCACACCGCGCCCGCGTAGTACGGCGTCATCCCCGCAAACGATACGCCGCGGTAGTCGCTGTTCGTGCCCGTCTTGCCCGCCACCGTGAAATCGCCAAAGTTCGCCTTCTTGCCCGTGCCGTTCTCGCCGACACAGCCCTTGAGCACGTCCACCAGCATCCACGCCGTAGACTCCTTGAATACCTGGCGCTTGATCTGCGCCTGCGTGGCGTCGAGGTACACCGACCCGTCGGGCGACAGCACCTTGGTAAACGCATACGGCTCCAGGTACTGACCCTTGTTGGCAATCGCGCCAAACGCGCCCGCCAGCTCGATCACCGACAGGTCCGACGCGCCCAGCGCCAATCCCGCGCCCGTCGCCTTGATGTGGTCGCTCGATACGCCCAACTTGCGCAGGTAGTTCACCGAGTTCTCAATGCCCACGTAGCCAAACAGCGCCTGCGCCGCCGCCGTGTTGTGCGACTTGTTGATGGCCGTTCGCATCGTCTCAATGCCGGTAAATCCGCCGCCTTCGAAGTTGCCGGGGTAGCCCTTCACGCTGTCCCAGCCCTCGATCTTGAGCGGCGCGTTGATCACCGGGCTGCCCGGCGAATTGCCCAGGTCAAACGCCGGCCCGTACACCGACAGCGGCTTGATCGACGAGCCGACCGGCATGCCGCCCACCTGCGCGCGGTTGAGCAACTTGCGCTGGATCGGCTCCGCGCGCCCGCCGATGATCGCCGTCAACATGCCGGTATGCCAGTCGAGCACCGCCGCCGCCGCCTGCGGGTTGACCACCTTCAGGTATTGGCCGTTGCCCAAGGATGAATTGTAGCTCTGGTCCTTGGCGTAGCGCGTCGCCGGATAGTCCGGCCAATTGGTCACGACCTCCTGCACCGCCTTTTGGATGGTCGGGTCGAGCGCCGTATAGATCGAGTAGCCGCCCTTGCGCAGCTTGGATTCCATCTGGCTGCGGTTGGCCGACGTATCGGTCAGCTCCTCCGCGCGCAGCATCTTGGTCACGACGTCGTAGATCGCGTACTCCACATAATAGGCGTTGTCGTACATCGTGCTGGAAAACGAGCTCTTCTCAAGCACGTTAAGCCTTTCCGCCTTGGCCTGGTCGTAGGCATCCTTGGCGACAAGCCCCTGCTCGTACATCAGGTTGAGCACGTGATCCGCGCGGTCCTCGGTAATCTCCGGGGTGTTGCGCGTGTAGTAGTTGAGGCGCGGGTTGTATTTGGTGGGATCGCGCACCGCGCCCGCCAGCGCCGCGCACTCGCGCAGCGTCAGTTGCGATACGTCCTTGCCAAAGTAGTCAAGCGCCGCCACCTTGACCCCGTAATTTGAGCCGCCCAGGTAGATGACGTTTAGGTACTCGAGCACGATCTCGTCCTTGGTGAACTTGGTCTCAAGCTCCAGCGCCAAATACGCCTCCTGCAACTTGCGCTTGTAGTTCTGGTCGCTGGTCAGCATCGTCAGCTTGATCAGCTGCTGCGTGATCGTCGAGCCGCCCTGCATGCGGTTGTTGAGCAGGTTTCCCAGAAACGCGCTCATGATCCGGCGCACGTCCACGCCGTTATGGGTCATAAACCGCTGATCCTCAATGGCGATGATCGCGTTTTTGAGGTTCAATGGGATCTCCTCGATCGTCGCGTCGATTCGGTTTTCGGTGCCCTTAAAGTCGGTGATCAATTCCCCGTTCTTGTCGTAGATGAACGAGGTCTTGGCGTGCGCGTCAAAGGCGGACATGTCAAGCGGCGGCGCGGTCTCAATCCACGCCTTCGCCACGCCCATCAGCGCGCCGGTTCCCGATATGCCCAATATGAGCAGCACGATAAACAACATCTTCGCGGTCGTCAACACCACCGAGAAGAGAAAGTTGCCATCCTTCGTGCGTGGCTTGAATAAGCTCATGGTAGTATCCTCCTGCAAGACCAAGTTTTCTTATTATAGCACAAACACCCAGCGGCATGTACGCAGGGCGGGTTAAGGAATAAAGTCAAATTTTGGGTCGCTTGCGCATACGCTGGAAAGGACAGCATGGTATTTTGGACGAAGTGGTGAGGCATATGGTTGCATCTGGCAAACGAAAGAAGCGCGCGCTGATCGCGCTGGCGGTGGTGCTCGCGCTCGTGCTCGCGCTTGCGCTCTACGCGGTTGGAAACCTGAGCAAGCTGATGATCTCGATGGCCGAGGCGCGCGCGCGGCAATTGGCGGTCGAGGCGATCAATCAGGCGGTCGCCGAGGTGATGAACCAGTCGGTGGGCTATCAGGATCTGGTGCAGGCGAGCGTGGACAAGAGCGGGCAGGTGACCATGCTCAAGGCCAATACGCTGTTGATGAACGATCTGGCCAGCAAGGCCGCGCTGGCCGCGCAGCGCAATTTGCGCGCGCTGGAGGACGAGGGCGTGCGCCTGCCGCTGGGCGCGGCATTCGGGATTACGCTCCTAGGCGGATCCGGCCCGCGCTTTCGGGTGAGCGTGGTGCCCGTCGGCTCGGTCACCATGCGCTTTGTCACCGCCTTTGAATCGGCGGGCATCAACCAGACCCGCCACGAGATATCCCTGGAGGCGTCCACCCTCATGCGCATCGTGGTGCCCACCGGCGCAAACTCGGTGACCGTCAGCGCCTATGTCCCGGTCGCCGAGTCCATCATCGTGGGTCGCGTCCCCGAATCCTACGTAAACGTCCCAGACACCGGCAGCATGCTCAACATGATCCCCAAATAGGCGGCCGGGCGGATTGCCTGGCCGCGCGCGGGGCGCAAGCGCCGAGCGCGCAAAAAGTGCGGATGGACAAAAGCCGCGACCGCGAGGTGGCGGCGTTTGTCGCTTTTGGCACGAACCAAGCGCCGAGCGCGCAAAAATTTCAGACGGGACAGGGCCGCGACCGCAAGGTAGCGGCTTTTGTCGCCTTTGGCACGGTACTTTTGGCCTCGAGGGGGGATGACAATGACGGACGCGGTGCTGGTCGCCGTGGTTTCCGGCGCCTTTACGCTGATCGGGTCCTGCGCGGGCGTGCTGCGCGCGAACAAGCTCACCAATTATCGCATTGAACAACTCGAAGACAAGGTGGACAAGTTCGGCGAACTGACCGAGCGCGTGGTGGTCGTGGAACAGTCCGCCAAGTCCGCCCACAAGCGCATCGGCGACATGGAAAGGGGTATTTTATGAAGCAGAACAGAATCATGAGCAAGGTCACCTTGGCGGCGATCGGCGCGCAGCTGATCAGCCTGCTGATCCTCCTAGGCATCATCGACACCGGCGCCGGCGACGCCATCAACGGTCTCCTCGTCGCCGTACTCGAAGTGTTGACCGCCTTTGGCGTACTCAACAACCCGACCGACAAAAGTGCATTCTAGCTCAACACTGTCAAGGCCGGAAAAGCCGCTTCCCGGTTTAGCGGCACCCCGAAGAGGCCAATTGCCCCATGCGAAAAGCGGCGCGTCGATCATTCGGCGCGCCGCTTTTTGTACGCTGTGCGCGCTTTAATTTACAAACATCAAAAATAAAATCGTGATTTGAGCATATAGGCGGAATTATTTTAAGCAAAATGCGCCATGTGTATTGAAATAAGTGGCGCAACGTGCTAGAATTTACGCAAGGGCGCGGTGCGCCACTCAATGGTTTAGGAGGAAGACTCATGAAAAAGTTGCTGGCATTGGCG
>JAVXNW010000051.1:0-19135 GCA_036645575.1 Clostridia bacterium
ATTTCGCTTGTTGCGACAAGCGACCGGCGCCGCCGCCGGCTCCCGCAAGGCTTGAAGCCTTGACGACATCCTTGCTCACGCAAAGGTTGGGACGAGGTTCGAGGAGGCGTTAGGTTCGAAGGACGAGGTGGCGAGGAGGCGTAAGAGGCGCAAGCGGCGTTAGAAGGCGCTAAGCGTCGTTAAGCAGTCGCCAACCTGCGCCCGCAGGCGCGCTGGCATCCAAGGACCTTCCTTGGCGGGGTCCAGGGGCAGCGCCCCGGCCGCCGGAGGCCCCCCGTCCGCCTCCCCTTAATATACTTCCCGCCTCCCGGTTCCCCCCGCCTCCTCCTCGCCTCGTCGCTTTTGACGAGAAGATAATAAACTTGTCCCGGCTTCGTCACGCGGTGGGGATTGTATTTTTGGGCGTTTTGCCGTACACTATAGGAGAGGAACCGCGCTAGCGTTTCCTGAAATGAAATGCGTGGAGAGGCGGTTGGCCGATGAAGTTACCCTATGATTTCGAGCGCAAGATGCGCAGGTTTACGATCTCGAACCTAATGAATTACGTCGTAGGCGGCATGGCGCTGGTATTTGTGTTGGACTTGTTTGCGCCGGGACTGCGCCTGTACAGCCTGCTGTCGTTCAACTGGGCGGCGATCATGCATGGCCAAGTGTGGCGGCTTGTGACGTTTATCTTTTTGCCGCCGAACACGTCGCTGCTCTGGATCATCTTTTCGCTATATTTCTACTGGATGGTCGGCACGACGCTTGAGAACCAGTGGGGCACGTTCAAGTTCAATCTGTTTTACTGGGTCGGGATACTGGCCAACATTGTGGCGGGCATGCTGACGGGCTACGCGACCAACACCTACCTGAACCTGTCGCTGTTTTTGGCGTTTGCGGCGCTCAACCCCAATTTTCAGCTGCTGGTGTTTTTCGTGCTGCCGATAAAGATCAAGTACTTGGCGCTGCTTGACGTGGCGCTGTACGTCTACGCGGCGATCACGGGCGGGCTGCCGACGCTGGTCATGATCGTGGTGTCGCTGGCAAACGTCATCTTGTTCCTGGGCGGCGACCTGCTCAACAACATAAAGCGCGACTCGCAGTACTGGAAGACGCGCCGGAATTTCAGAAAGACGATGAAGTGAGCCGTGAATGAGCCAATTTGCATGATTGTGGGGGCGGCGGCGCTGCTGGCACGCTGCCCAACGCCGAAGGCGGGCGACCTCGTGATTGCGGCGGACGGCGGCTATCGGCACCTGCAGGCGGCGGGGATCGCGCCGGACATCGTCGTGGGCGATTTTGATTCCGCGCCCGCGCCGATGTCCGGTCAGGTGATCAAGCTGCCCTGCGAAAAGGACGACACCGACATGATGGCCGCGATCAAGCTGGGTCTTGCGCGCGGCTATCGCGCGTTTGCGCTCTACGGGGGCACCGGCGGGCGGATCGACCACACGCTGGGGAACATTCAGGCGCTGTGCTATCTCGCGCAGCATGGCGCGCAGGGACGCCTGTACGACGCGGAGGTCGTGCTGACCGCCATCACCAACGCGCGGCTGCGCTTTACCGGGGCGGATCGCGGCACGGTTTCCGTGTTTCCGCTGGCCGGCGACGCGTGCGGCGTGTCCATTGAGGGGCTCAAATATCCCCTCAATGGGGTAAAAATGCGCGCCGCCGTGCCGCTTGGCGTCAGCAATGAGCTGCTTGGCGGCCCGGGCGCGGTGACGGTGACGGACGGAACGCTGGTGATCGTCTATCCCCGGTCGATTGCGCCGCCCCAGATAGAAGGCATTTGACCGGGCGGCAAGCCCGCCGCAACCCTTGATAGATTATTGCGCCGCGCTATGGCAAAAAAGACCCGGACTGCGCCGATCCTTGCGCGGGCGCGTCAAGGATCAGGCGCGTAAGTGCGACCTTTGCGGCGGGGAAGGCGGCGGGAACGCGCAGGCGGGCGGTGGCGGTCTGCGCGTAGAGGGGGATTCGCGCCTGCGCAAGGGCGTAGAGCGCGGCGGGATTTCCGCGCAGCAGCGGCCGCGTCGCGGGGTCGATGTCCGAAAAAATCGCGGAAAGCGGGCGGTCTAGCCATATGGTCAGCGCGCCTTCGCGCAGCGCGCGCCGGTTCTCCGCGTCGAGCACCACGCCGCCGCCGCAGGCGACGATCGCGCCGGTGCCAAGCAGCGCAATCACCGCCTCTTTTTCAAGCGTCCGGAAGACCGCTTCGCCCGCGTCAAACAGCGCCTCGACGCTTTGCCCGGCGCGCGCGCAGATCCAGTCGTCCATGTCGATAAACGGGCGGTTCAGCTGCGCCGCCACCGCCCGCCCGAGCGCGCTCTTGCCCGCGCCCGGAAGCCCGATCAGCATGACGCAGCGCGCCGCGCCGCCGGGCACGCCGGGTAGGCCGGGTGCGTCGGGTACGCCGCCGGGTACGCCGGGCGCGCTCATGATTGCGGGGCCTTGCACATTTCTTCGTAGATCGCGTCGGTCAGCGCGCACGCCGCTTGGTCGGCTTGCGCGTCCAGCGCGCACGCGTGCCAGAGCTGCTCCGCCCTGACCGCCTGCGCGACGAGCATGTACAGGCCGTTGACGCCCAAGCGCCCGGAGGCGCGGGCGATCTGCAAAAAGCGGGTCTCGGCGGGGTTGTAGATGAGGTCGATCAGCACCTGCGTGTTCAACAGCACGATCGGGTCGGCGGGGCAGGCGTCGGCATGGGGGAACATGCCCACCGGCGTCGCGTTCACCAGCACGTCGTAGGTGAGGTCGCACAGGTTTTCCTCGCTCACCCACGCGCAGCGCGGGCCGGGCATGGGGCGGTTGAGCGGCTTGCGGCTGACGAGATAGAGCTGCTTTGCGCCGCCCGCGAGCAGCGCATAGACGACCGCCTGCGCCGCGCCGCCGCTCGCGCCCAGCACCCCGAACGTCTTGCCGCCTATGGCGATGCCCTCGTGCGCAAGCGTGCGCGTGAAGCCGAACACGTCGGTATTTTCGCCCGTCAGCGTTTCGCCGGTGCGCGTCACGGTGTTGACCGCGCCGATTTTGCGCGCCTCGGGCGACAGGTGATCCATGAGAAGCAGCGCCGCCTGCTTGTAGGGCAGCGTGATGTTCACGCCCGACAGATCCTCGCGCGCCATGAGCGCCCGAAGCTCGGGCAACTTTTCCGGCGCAAGCTCGATCAGGCGATAGTCCGCCCGCGTGCCCGTCAGTTCGCAATACAGCCTGTGAATGGGCAGCGACAGGCTGTGTCCCAGTTTTTCTCCGATCAGGGCGAAGTGTTCCATGGCGCAATCTCCTTTGCTTTTTGGTAAAGTCCGAGCAGCTGAAGCGTGTCGGTGTCGCGCGAAGCCGCCTCAAGCGCGCGCTCGAGCGCCGGGCGGTCGTTGTGCCAGTCGAGGTCGGCTCGGAAGGCGTAGGTGAATTGCGCGCCGGGCACGGGGCGCGATTCGAGCTTGATCAGGTTGATGTGCCCCTGCGCAAACGCCCCGGTCACCCGCGCAAGCGCGCCCACATGGTCGCCCAGCCGGAACGTGATCGACGCCTTGTCCGCCGCGGGATCGGCCTTCGGCGACAGGGCGACGATGGCAAAGCGGGTCGCGTTGTTCGGCGCGTCGCTTATGTCCTGCCGCAAGACGCACAAGCCCCACTTTTTGGCCGCGTCCAGCGACGCGATCGCCGCAATCGACGGATCGCCGGCCTTTGAAACCTGCCGCGCGCTGAGCGCGGTATTTTGTGACGGCATCAGCCGCCACTCGCTGTGCGCCAGCAAAAACTCGTGGCACTGCGCGATGGCCTGCGGGTGCGAGCACACCTCGCGCACATCGGAAAGGCGCGCGCCGCATACGCCCAAAAGCTGGTGCCTGACCGGCACATACACCTCCCCCACGATCGAAAGCCCGTATTTTTCGATCAGGCGCTCGCTCTCAAGCACCGTGCCCGTGGTCGAGTTCTCGACCGGAAGCACCGCGTAATCCGCGCCGCCCGCGCGCACCGCCCACGCCGCCGCGTCAAACGAGGGACAGGCGGTCGCGCTTGCGTCCTTGCCAAAATAGCGCCGCGCCGCCTCCTCGGAAAACGCGCCCGACGTGCCCGGATAGGCCACCCGCGTTCGCGCGTCCCACATTGGCGCGGCCGCTTCCGGCTCGCTGGGCGGGGCGATCTCGCTGGGCGCGGCCGCTTCCGGCTCGCTGGGCGGGGCCGCTTCCGCCTCGCCCGGCACGGCATGCTGACACTGGCGGCTGAGAGCCATGATCTGGCGGTAGAGCGCGCAAACGGCGGGCGCGTCCGCCGGGTCTTTGACGCGCGCGGCGACCTGTTCCAGCACGATTTTTTCGCGATTGGGTTGATAGACCGGGAGGCCGCGCGCCCGCTTCTCGCGCGCAATCGCGCGGGAAACGTCCATTCGCGCCTCCAAGAGCGCGACCAGCTGCGCGTCCAGCGCGTCGATCTGCGCGCGGCATTGGGCTAAGTCCGGCATGACAATCGCTCCTTCCACAGTTCGCCCAGCGCGAGCGCCGCCGCCGCCTCGACGACCGGCAGCGCGCGCGGCACGATCGACGGGTCGTGCCGGCCGCGCACCTCGATCTGCGCGTCCCGCATTTGCTCAAGCGACACCGACTTTTGCGGCCGCGCGATCGAGGGCGTGGGCTTGATCGCCACCTGAAACACGAGCGGCTCGCCGTTTGTGATGCCGCCAAGCACGCCGCCGTTGTGGTTGCTCAGGTGGACGAGCGCGCCGTTTTCGACGCGCATCTGGTCGTTTGCCTCGCTTGCGCGCATGGCGCACAGCGCAAAGCCGTCCCCGAACGACACGCCCTTGACGGCGGGAATGGCAAAGAGCAGGCTTGAGACGACCGACTCGACCGAGTCGAAAAAGGGCGCGCCCAGCCCTTGCGCTAGGCCCGTCACGGTGCATGAAATGACGCCGCCGACCGCGTCCAAGTCGCGCTTGGCCGACAGGATCTCTTCCTGCATCGCGGCATTTAACCCGTCGCCCCGAACGCGGCCGATCTGAACGATCTTGGCCGCGATCGCCACGCCGCTTTGGGCGAGCCATTGCGCGCAAAGCGCGCCCGCGAACAGGAGCGGCGCGGTCATCCGCCCGGAAAAATGGCCGCCGCCGCGCGGGTCCTCAAACCCGCCGTAGCGCACATGCCCGGTAAAATCCGCGTGACCGGGGCGCGGAACCTGCATGTGCGCCGCATAATCGCCCGAATGCTGATCGGCGTTTTCGATGATCGCGGTGAGCGCGGTGCCGGTCAGGCGCCCCTCGTACAGCCCCGAGAGGATCCTGAATGAATCGCACTCGCGCCGACTGGTCGATAGCGGCGATCCGCCGGGCGCGCGCCGCGCCATCTGGCGCGCGACGTCCGCAAGGTCGGGCTGAAACCCGGCTGGAAGGCCGTCGAGCACCACGCCGATCGCCGGGCCGTGCGATTCGCCAAAGAGCGTCACGCGCAGGTACCTACCCCATGAATCCGCCACAAACGATCCCCCCCAGCGCTTCAAAATCCTTCAAAAACCCCGGATAGCTCTTGCTTAGGCACTGCGCGTCGTCAAGCGTGGTCGCGCCGCTCGCGTGAAGCGCCGCGATCGCCAGCATCATCGCGATCCGGTGGTCGCCGTGCGTCTGGCAATCGCAGCCCGTCAGGTGCGCATTGCCCTGGATGATCAGCCCGTCGTCTGTCTCAAGCACCTGCGCGCCCAGTCGCGTCAGCTCCTCGCACGTGGCGTGCAGCCGGTCGCTCTCCTTGTAGCGCAGCCGGCTCGCGTTGACGATCCGGCTCTCGCCGCTCGAAAGCGCGCAGGTAAGCGCCAGCATCGGCACGACGTCCGGGCACTGGCTCGCGTCAATCACCGCTCCGCGCAGTTCGCCCCCGCGCACGCGCACGCCGCGCTGCCCGCGCGAGAGGTCCGCGCCCATGTGCATCAGGTGGTCGAGCACCGCCTGATCGGCCTGATCCGAAAGCGCCGGAAGCCCGGTCACCGTCACGTCCGCGCCCAGCGCCGCCGCGCACAAAAACACCGCCGCCTGCGAGTAGTCGCCCTCAATCAGCACGTCGCGCCCCTTGTAGCGCTGCCCGCCCGCGATCGTGAACAGCCGCCCGTCCTTCGTCTCCACCTGCGCGCCGAACGCCGCCATCATCCGAAGCGTCATGTCGATGTAGCCCTTTGACTCGATCGGCCCGACCAATTTGATGCGCGATTGCCCGCTGACGAGCGGCAGCGCCATCAGAAGCCCCGACACGAACTGTGAGCTTATGTCGCCCGGAAGCGCGATCTCGCCCGACTTGAGCGTGCCCGAAACGGTCAGGTCGAGGCCGCTGCCGCTGCCGCGCTCGTAGAGGATGTCCTGCGCGCGGCACAGGTCCTCGTAGGGCCGCATCGGCCGCTGTCCCAATCGCCCGCGCCCGACAAAGTGCGCGCCGCTTCCGACCGCGAGCGACGCGGGCAAGAGAAAGCGGAGCGTCGAGCCCGATTCGCGGCAGTCGATCAGCGCGGGCGCGCGGTGGCGCTTGGCGTCAAGGCCGTTTACGCGCACCAAATTGCCCGAAAGCTTGGTCAAGTGCGCGCCCAGCGCGGAAATGCCCATGAGCGTCGCGCGCACGTCGTCGCTCTCCTCGATGGGGCCCACGTTCACCGCGCCCCGGGAAAGCGCCGCCAACACGAGCGCCCGGTGCGCCTGGCTCTTGCTGGGCGGCGCGGCGATTGTGCCCGACAGCGTGCCGGGGTAGATTCTCACCTTAGCCACATAAACACCTTCTCAAAGAAGTCGGGCGGGACCGCGACGATCTTTCCCGCGCCCACTTTTGTCAATACCACGGCGTTCATCCTGCCGTTCAGGTTCTTTTTGTCAAGCGGCAGCGCCGCGCGCATGCCGGTAAGCAGCGGCGCAGGGCAGCTGGTCGGAAGATGCCACCTGCGCACGAGGCGCTCGACCGCCTGCGCGGTGCCGGGCGCGCTCAGGTTCGCGGCCTCGCTCAAATGCGTGATGAGGCACATGCCGATCGCGACCGCCTGCCCGTGCGAATAGCCCGAAAAGGCCTGCGCCGCCTCGATCGCGTGACCCAGTGTGTGCCCGAAATTGAGCAGCATCCGCTCGCCCGTGTCGCGCTCGTCTTCTTCGACGAGCGCCTTTTTGAACTTGACCGACTGAAGGATCAGCTGGTCGATCTGCGCGCGCGCGTCGGGCGCGAGCAATTGCGCGCACATCTCCTGGTCAAACGTCAGCGCGTATTTGATCACTTCGCCCATGCCGGAAAGAAATTCGGACTCCGGCAGCGTTTGAAGTGCGTCCGGGTCGATCACGACGAGCGCGGGCTGGTGAAAGCAGCCGACCAAATTCTTGCCGCCCGCAAGGTCCACGCCGGTCTTTCCGCCAATGGCGCTGTCCACCTGCGCAAGCAGCGTCGTGGGCAATTGCACGCAGCGGATGCCGCGCAGGTAGGTCGCCGCCGCAAACCCGCCCACGTCGCCCACCACGCCGCCGCCCAGCGCGATCAGCACGTCCGAGCGCGTGACGCCGCCCGCGATCAGCGCCTCGTAGATGTCGCGCACGCACGAAAGCGACTTGCTCGCCTCGCCCGCCGGCAGGGTCAAGCGCGTTGAGGCAATGCCCGATCGCGCAAGCGACGACTCGACGCAGGGCGCGTACAGCGGTCCCACGTTTGAATCGGTCAACAGCAGCGCGCGCCGGGCCCTCGTCGCGCGCAGGATGGCCGCGCCCGCGCCCGTTAATCCCCCGCGCCCAAGGAGCAGGTCGTAACTGTTTTTTTCAAGCGCCACGCGCACGCACGCATCCATCGCGCGCCTCACATCGTGCGGCCGACGGCCTGCGCGATCAGGCGCAAATGCGCCATGATCGCCTCAAATCCGTCGGGGCGAACCGACTGCTTGCCGTCGCACAGCGCGCGCTCGGGGTCGTTGTGCACCTCGATCATCACGCCGTCCGCGCCCGCCGCGATCGCGGCCATCGCCATCGGGTCCACCATCCACCACCGGCCGGTCGCGTGGCTGGGATCGACCAGAATCGGCAGGTGGCTCAAGCGCTTGATCGCGGGAATGGCGGACAGGTCCAGCGTGTTGCGCGTGTAGGTCTCAAACGTGCGCACGCCGCGCTCGCACAGGATCACCTCTTCGTTTCCGCCGGCCATGATGTACTCCGCGCTCATCAGCCACTCCTCGATCGTGGAGGCGGGGCCGCGCTTGAGCAGGATGGGCTTTTTCACCTTGCCCAGGTGGGTCAGCAGGTCGAAATTCTGCATGTTGCGCGCGCCCACCTGAATCACGTCCACGGCGTCTTCAAATACCTCGATGTCGCCGGGCGACATGATCTCCGACACGATCGGCAGCCCCGTCGCGGCCTTGGCTTCCTTTAAGAGTTCCAGTCCCTGATAGCGCAGCCCCTGAAACGCGTAGGGCGACGTGCGCGGCTTAAACGCGCCCCCGCGCAGCATGTGCGCGCCCGACGCCTGCACGTCGCGCGCAATGCCCACGATCTGATCCTTTCGCTCGACCGAGCACGGCCCCGCGATCACCGTGAGCTTTTGCCCGCCCACGACGTGCGCGCCCACGGTCACCTGCGTGTCGTCCGGGTGAAACAGCCGGTTTGCGCGCTTGAACGGCTCCGCGACGCGCAGCACCCGCTCGACTTGGGGGTTTGCCTCGATGCGCGCCGGGTCGATGTGCAGCGTGTCCCCGACCAGCCCCAGCACCGTGATGTCGGTTCCGACCACCGGGTTTACCACGACGCCTTGCGCGCTCAATTGTTCGGTCAACAGCTCGATATCCCGCGCGGTCGCGGTCTTTTTAAGGACGATAATCATAGGCATTCTCCCATCGGCCAAAGAAATAAAAAGGCGAGCAACCCATTTTGGGCGCTCGCCTTGTCTCTCGCTGGCAAAAATTAATTTGCGGACAACTGCGGTGATGCAAGCGCCGTGTCTATGCGGAAAAAGCCGAAGCTCGTAAAGCTGCGGTAGCAAGTGCTAAATTCCTTTTTCATCGCACAGATCATCTTCGCGTCCCCCTACCCTCAAATTTCTCTCATTCTAGTCCTGCGTTATCGATTTGTCAAGTAAATGTTTGAGACAAGCTCGCGCGGGCGGGCATATCCTGATCTCCGTGTCCACGCCTGAGCACATCCACTTTTGATCGTTTCATCCGTGCGCTACAACATAGTCTTCCAAAGCGTCCTCGACGACATGGTTTAGCGTCATGTCGTTGGCAATCGCATAGATGGCGGCGCGTTTGTGAAGTTCCGGGGATACACGGATGTTGAAGCTGCCCTTGTACGCCTTTTCAGGCGTTCCCTTACGTTCTGCACATAGATCCAAGTACGCGCTTCGCTCAAATCATCGGAAATTTTTGGGCATATTTTGGACACAAAAGTTTTTAAATGGCGGAAATTGTATTGACAGACAAAATTATCTGTGGTATATTGTAACCGTGCACCAGCACGGAAACAAAAGACGTAAACTTTTAGGGCAGCGGTGACGATATGAACACGACGATCAAACAGATCGCGGAAAAAGCCAATGTCTCGCGCGGCACGGTGGATCGCGTCATTCACGGGCGCTACGGCGTCGATCCCGACATCCGCACGCGCGTGCTTGCGATTATGAAGGAACTAAACTACCACCCCAACGCCATGGCGCGCGCGCTCAAGGGCGTGCAAAACCCGGTCAAGCTGGGCGCCATCGTGCCCAACCGAGCCAATCCCTTCTATTTAGATATTCACGCCGGCATCGACCAAGCCGCAAAGACCGTGGCGGCCTACGGCATAGAGGTCATCAAACTCGAAATGGAAAAGATGACCCCGGAAAACCAAATTGCCTACATCGACCAACTGGAACAGATGCAGGTGCGCGGCATCATGCTGGTCGCGATCGACCACGACAGCGTGCGCGCGCGCATCAACGCCCTCCCGGACAGCATTCCGGTCGTCACATTCAACAGCGACATCCCGGGCACCAAGCGGCTGTGCTTTGTCGGCAACGACCACATCACGGCGGGACGGGTGGCGGGGCGCATGATGTCCATCGTGCTTCAAAAGCCCGGCAAAGTCGCGCTGATGATCAGCCAGAGCGACCTGCTCGCCCACGTCGAGCGGACGCGCGGCTTTCGCCAAGTCTTCGAGGAAATACGGCCCGACGTCGAGTTCATCGGCCCGCTCATGACCTACGAATCCGAGACGCTCGCCTATCAGGTCGCGGCGCAACTGCTAAAGCAGGAGCCGGAGCTGGCCGGCATCTACGTCGCGGGCGGCGGACAGCAGGCCGCGGCGCGCGCCTTGGCGCAATCGGGTCGGGCGGGGCAGGTCAAGATGGTCTGCCACGACATGCTGCCCGAGACCGTCAAGTACGTCAAAAGCGGCGTCGTTGACTTCACCATCGGCCAGGAAGCCTTCGTGCAGGGCTATATGCCGGTTGAAATTCTCTATGAATACCACATGTTTGGCCGACGCCCGCGCCTTGATACGCTCTTTACCCGCATCGACATCCGCATGCAGGACAACGTGTCGATCAAGGGCTACGAGGTATTTACCGGCCTTTATTCCATGGAGCGCAGTTATTAAGCGCCATCAGGCAAAAGCACCGTCGATTCTTTCATCGGGCGAAAGCCCAAGCCGAATTTTTTGATACAAAAACGTGCTCGTGCACGAAACCTATTTATACAAGGGCATCGGTCGAAATTCTTTATAAAATGATTCGTGCTCGTGCACGGAACCTGACAGGAGGAGGACGTACCATGGGAAAGACATCGAGGGAGCGACTGATTCTGACGTTAAACCATCAGGATCCGGGCAGGGTGGTCATGGATCTGGGCGCAACGCCCATTACGGGCATCAACATAAACGCGCTGGCGCGGCTGCGCGACGCGCTGGGGCTTGACAAGCATGTTCTCAAGATGAACGAGCCGCTGCAGTTGCTGGGCGAAATAGAGGACGACCTGCGCAAGGCGCTGGGCGTTGACGTGGTGGGCGTCTCAGACGACATGACGCTGTTTGGCTTTGAGAACACCGGGTGGAAGGACTGGACGATGCAGTCGGGGCTTCCGGTGCTGGTTCCGGGCGATTTCAACACGACGATCGACGAAAAGGGCACCACCTACATCTATCCCAAGGGCGACCTTACCGTGCCGCCGTCGGGCATGATGCCCAAGGGCGGATACTATTTTGACAACATCACGCGCGGGGAGAGCGACTTTGGCGAGGACGACGCCAGCGCCCGCGAGGACTTCAAGGACGACTTTGGCCTGTGGAGCGACGAGGCGCTGCGGCGGCTCGAGAAAAAGGTGACCAAGCTGTACAACGACACGTCCTACGGCCTGATCGGCGGCGGCGCGCTGTGCGGATTCGGCGATTTCGCGTCCATCCCCGGCCCGGGCGTCAAGTGCCCCAAGGGCGTGCGCGATCTGGCGGACTTTATGATGGCGCACATCATCATGCCGGAATACGTGACGGAGCTTTTTGACATGCAGCTGGAGGTGGGGCTCAAAAACGCGCGCCTCATCTATCAGGCGGTCGGAAACAAGCTGCAGGCAATGCAGATTTCGGGTACCGATTTCGGCGTGCAGCGCGGGCCGTACATGGCGCTTTCCGCCTATCGTGAGTTCTACAAGCCGCGCCACAAGTGCATAAACGACTGGATTCATCAGAACACCGGCTGGAAGACGTTCTACCACAGCTGCGGCTCGGTGGCGGCGTTCCTGCCCGATTTTTACGAGATTGGCGTGGATATCCTCAACCCAGTGCAGACGACCGCCGCCGACATGGACGCGCGGGGGCTCAAGGAGAACTGGGGCGACAAGTTCGTCTTCTGGGGCGGCGGCATCAACACGCAGCAGACGCTGCCCTTTGGAACGCCCGAGGAGGTCTACAACGAGGCGATCGACCGCCTTTCGATCTTCGCGCCGGGCGGCGGGTTTGTGTTTAACGCGGTGCACAACATTCAGGGGCAGACCCCCACCGAAAACCTGGTCGCGCTGTTTCAGGCCATCAAGGACTACAATGCGCGACAGGACAATGGGGAGGTAAGGGCATGAGCAAGGAGCCGAGCGCCACCCAATCCCGGCTAAAGCGGATGACCGCCCGAACCGAGTTCAGCGTCTTTTTAGGGCTCGTGGCGCTGTGCGTGGTGATGAGCTTTTTGAGCGAGTTTTTTTTGAAGACCAACAACTTGTTCAACATCTTAAACCAGATCTCGCGCTACGGCATCGTGTCAGTGGGCATGGCGCTGGTCATCATTGCGGGCGGCATTGACCTTTCGGTCGGCTATGTCGTGGGCCTCACCGCCTGCCTGTGCGCGTATTTTTCTTCGGTGCTGGCGCTTCCGTGGGTGGTCGTGCTCGTGCTCACGCTCTTGATCGGCGCGGGCATCGGCATGATCAACGGCCTGTTGGTCACGCGGGTCAAGCTGGTGCCCTTCATCGTGACGATGGCCATGGGCAAGATCTTGAGCGGGTGCACGCTGCTGCTCACGCGCGGCCGTCCGATCAAGTTTGCTTCGGAGCTGGCGTGGCTGGGCAAGGGATATATCGGGCCCATACCGGTTGCGGTGCTGGTCATGTTTGTGACCATCGTGCTGGGCAGTATCTTTGCGGAAAAGACGCGGACCGGGCGCGACATCTACGCCATTGGCAACAACGAGCGCACCGCGCAGCTCTCCGGCATCAACGTAAAGCGGCTCAAGGCGCTCACCTACGTCATCACCGGCACGCTGTGCGCGCTGTGCGGCGTGATCGTCGCGGGCAACCTGTCTAGCGCGGACGCGACGCTCGGGGTCGGGTATGAGACCGACATCATTGCGGCTGTGGTCATCGGCGGCGTCGCCATGTCGGGCGGCGAGGGCACGATCTGGGGTTCGCTGATCGGCGCGGCCATCATCGGCATCCTCAAAAACGCGTTTGTGCTGCTGGGCATATCGGCCTACTGGCAGTCCATCGTCATCGGCATCGTCATCATCATCGCCGTCACCATCGACAAAGTGCGCACCGGCGCGCGCAAGTGATCCTGCGCGCGGCGCTTCCTGCTGGTTTGTGAGGGCCAGCGCCCTTGCGGATAGATCCCCTATCGCGATCCCATATCCCATATATTGAAGGAGGAACCACCCATGAAGAAGATTCTGTCTCTGCTGGTCGTCTTGATGCTGCTGTGCAGCGCCGCCCTTGCCGAGCCCGTGCTCGTGGACGAAGGTTTCAACTACCCGATCGCCGAGAACACCGAGGGCAAAGAAGTCCGCATCGCCGTCCTGATGGTCAACAACAACCCCTTCTGGGTCGATGTCGAGAACGGCGTCAAGGACATCCAGAAGGTCATGGCGGAAAAGTACCATTGCACCGTGGACCTGATCACCATCGACGACTTTGACGCGCAGGTGTTTGCCGACACCATCGAGACCTGCATCGTCAAGGAATACGACGCCATCACGACCGTGGGCGTCTCCGACGCGCTGGTTCCCGCCATCGACAAGGCGACCGCCGCCGGCATCAAGGTGTACACCTTCAACTCCGACACCGCGGAGAAGTCCACCCGCATCGCCTTCCACGGCCAGGACCTGTACGGCGCTGGCGAGCTGGCGGCCGAGACGTTGGCCAAGCTGATCGGCGAAGAGGGCAAGGTCGCCGTCATCACCGGGCTGTTCTCCGTGCCCGCGCACGAACTGCGCCGCACCGGCGGTCAGGCCACGTTTGACAAATACCCGAACATCCAGATCGTGGGCGAGACCGAGTGCCACGACTCCGGCGACGAAGCCTACGCGCAGGTCAAGGACTTCCTGACCGCCAACCCCGACCTCAAGGGCATCTACCAGTGCGCGGGCGGCCAGCTGGGCGTCATCGAGGCGCTCAAGGACATGGGCAAGGCCGGCGAAGTGAAGTACGTCTGCTTTGACTTCATGGACGAAATCGTGGACGCGCTCTACGACGGCTTCGTCCACGCGACCATCGGTCAGGATCCCTACGGCCAGGGCGCCGATCCGGTCATCTTCGCCTACAACGCCATCATCACCGGAACCGATTCCGTAACCGGCAACGAGTGGACCAAGATGGACGTCGTGACCCCCGAGAACGTCGCCCAATACTACCCCCGCTAGTATTCACCTTTCGCATTCACCTTTGGGCGGAGGCTTCGTGCCTCCGCCAATGCGCACCGGCCACGGCGCGCATTGGCAGGGGCACGCAAAACGATCGCGAGGGCACGCGGAGGAGGATAAGAAGATGGGCGAAAAGATCATTTGCAAAATCGAGCACATCGCAAAGGAATTTCCGGGCGTGAAGGCGCTGGATGACGTGAGTTTTGACGTCATGGAGGGCGAAATCCACGCGATCGTGGGGGAAAACGGCGCGGGGAAATCCACGCTCATGAACATCCTGTCGGGCGTATACAAGCCAACAAAGGGGCGCGTCATCTTTGACGGGCGCGAAGTTCACTTGGACGCGCCCATTGCGGCGCGCGCGCTGGGCATCGCCATGATTCACCAGGAGCTGTCGCTCTCGGCCACGCTGTCGATCGCGGAAAATATCTTCGTGGGGCGCTTGCCCAAGGGCCCGCTCGGCCTGATCGACGCCAAAAAGCTCAAGGCGGACAGCCGCGCGCTGCTTGACGAGGTGGGGCTTTCGCAGATCGACCCGCAGACGCCCGTGCGCGCCATCAACGTCTCCCAGCAGCAGCAGGTGGAGATTGCCAAGGCGCTCTCCCAAGACGCGCGCTTTCTCATCTTGGATGAGCCGACCAGCGCGCTCACCTCCAAGGAGACGCACATCCTGTTTGACATCATGCAAAAACTCAAGGCCAAGGGCTTCACCATGCTCTACATCTCCCATAAATTGGACGAGGTCATGCAGCTGAGCGACCGCGTCACCGTGCTGCGCGACGGCAAGTACATCGACACCCTGATCACCCGCGACACCAAGATCGGCGACATGATTTCGCTGATGGTGGGCCGCGAATACAGCGGCGGCTATGCGCGAGAGGCCTATATGTCGCGCGCGGACTATGCCAGCGCAAGGCCGGTGCTCGAGGTCAAAAACCTGTCGGTCAACGAAAAAGTGCACGACGTGTCCTTTACGCTCTACGAGGGCGAGGTGTTGGGCCTTGCCGGGCTGGTCGGCGCGGGGCGCAGCGAAATTTTGCAGGCCGTCTTTGGCGCCGACCCCAAAAAGAGCGGGCAGGTCTTTGTGGAGGGCGTCGAGATGACCGCGCACACCACGCGCGAGGCCATTTCGCACGGCATCGGCCTGGTTCCCGAAGGGCGCAAGACGCAGGGGCTGTACCTTAAGTTCTCGGTCGAGCGCAACATGACCATCGTGTGGCTCAATTCCCTGCTGAAGTGCCTGGGCATCATCCGCGCCGGCAAGGAGCACGACGCGGCGCAGACCTACCGCGACAAGTTGCGCGTAAAGACGCCCTCGCTTGCGCAGCGCATCGACAACCTCTCGGGCGGCAATCAGCAAAAGACGGTCATCGCGCGCTGGCTGATGAATCAGCCCAAGATCCTCTTTCTGGACGAGCCCACGCAGGGCATCGACGTGGGCGCCAAGAACGAGATTTACGACATCATCGACACCCTCGCCAAATCCGGCGTCAGCGTCGTCATGGTGTCCAGCGAAATGCAGGAAAACATGAGCCTGTGCGACCGCATCGTCATCCTCTACGAGGGGCGCGTGACCGGCGAGGTTTATCACGCCGACGCCACCGAAAAAAACATCATCACCTACATGGCCGGCCAAAGCGCCTAACCCGTTTTTCCAACTTTCCCAAAAGGCGAACCCATCCCATTCGGGAGGGGTTCGCCTTTTCGATGGCCGCGTTAGCGCGGCGCGGGGGGCTTCCCGGCCGCCGCGCGGGCTTTGTAGTCTGCCAGCGCGGCGTCAATCCCCTTGCGCATCGTAATATCGCCTAGCTCCCCGATGAGAATATGCCTGTCGCCAACGGAGGTCACATAGCGAAGATTCATCTCAATCCACAGCGGATTTCCGTTTGCGCGGCGGCGCATGTATTCGCATTGGGTCGGCTCGTGCGTCTGCGCGCAGGCGCAAAACGCGCGCAGCACGGGCGCTTGACATTCCGGCTCCAATATATCCAGAAGGTTGGACGACTTTGCCGCCATATCGTCATGCCCCACCAGCGCATAGTAGGCCTCGTTCACCCGAATGAGTTCGACCTTGTCGCTAAAGTACTCGCAGATGAGGGCCGCCTGCGGGTTGTTGCTAAACAGGCGATTCATCTCCGCGTTCAGCGAAAACAAATCGTCGTAGCGGTAGCTGCCGTATTTTTTATCGGTCATCAGCTGCCGGTCAAGCGACAGGCTCAGGCAAAGCTGCTCGTAGGCCTGGGCGGGCATGGGGCGCGCGTAGTAGTAGCCCTGCACGTAGTCGCAGCCTACGCTTCTTAAAAAATCCACCTGCTCGCGCGTCTCGGCGCCCTCCGCAATCACGGGAATGCCCAGCCATTTCGCCATGCGAATGACCGACGCAATGATGTTCTCGCCGCGCCCCGGAAACTCGCTGACCGACAGAAAGCGCATATCGATCTTGAGCACGTCAATCAGGATATCCTTGAGCAGCGAAAGCGAGGAATAGCCGCTGCCAAAGTCGTCCATCAGGATGGTGAAGCCATACTTTTGCAACTGCGCCATGGTCTTTTTCATCGCGGTGGGGTTGTCTGTATAGGCGCTCTCGGTCAGCTCTAAATTGAGCAGCGCGGGTTTCAGCTGGTAGCGGTTCACAAGCTCCAGCAGCATTTCCGCCAAGTTCGGGTTGTAGAGGTTCACGCGCGAGACGTTGACCGAAATCGGATAGGGCGTAATGCCCTGAACCACCCAGCGGCGCAGGCACTTGCACGCCTGCTCCCACACGTAATAGTCAAGCTTTGTGATAAAGCCGTTGCGCTCGAATATGGGGATGAAATCGCCGGGCAAGAGCATCCCCTTTTCGGGGTGCATCCAGCGCACGAGCGCCTCCGCGCCGCAGGGCAGGTTGGTGTGGATGTTGTATTTGGGCTGCAGATAGAGGTCAAATTGGCCGCTTTCCAAGGCGAAGTTCATCTCGTTGGTGATTTCCTGCTCGGCGGCCAGCACCGCACTCATGCTCTCGCTGTAATAGGCGTAAAAATCCACGTAGTTTCCCTTGCAGGTCTTGGCGGCAAGGGTGGCGCGGTTGTACATCTCCTCGATGGAAATGGTGGGATCATCGATGACGTAGATGCCGACAGAGGGCACGATGTCGTAGTTCGGGTTGAATTGAGCCAGCGTTTTTTTGGACTGCCGAACCACTTCCTCCATTTGGCGTTGGTCATAGGGCGCGCAAAACGCGACGACGTCCGATTCGATTCGCCCGTAGGTCGCCTTGGAGAATTTTTTTACATCGACCGCCATCTGCTGGGCGATATAGATCAGCAGCTTGTCGCCCTCCGCCGTGCCAAAGAAAGAGTTGATGAGCTGAAAGCGATCCACGTCAAAGCGGAGAAAGGCAAAGCGCTCAAAGCTATTTTCATCCAACAACTTGCGCGTCGCGTCGAAGAATTTTTTCTTGTTGTAGATGCCGGTCAGCGCGTCGTAGTCCGCCAAATACTTGAGCTCCTTAAGCGCGGTGAGCTGGCTGCGGTCGATGGCGTTTTTGAGCCGGAACAGGATGATGTCCGCGTCATAGGGCTTTGCGACGAAATCCCATGCGCCAAGGGCGAGCGCCTTTTTCTCATGCTCATGATTGCCGCTGCCCGTCATCACAACCACCGGCAAATTTCCATAGCGATCGTTCTCGCCAATGGCCTCCAATACCCCGTAGCCATCCATGACCGGCATGACGAGGTCCAACATCACGGCGGCGATTTCGTCGCTGTGCGCGCTTAACTGCTTGAGCGCAACCTGGCCGTTTTCCGCCTCCAGCACGGCGTAGTGCTGGGACAATATCTTGGAGAGGATCGCGCGGTTGACCTGGTTGTCGTCAACCACCAAGACGGTTTTGTGGGAAGCCGTGCCCGACCAACGCCTCAGTGAATCTTGTGCGGGTTTAAGTGAAAATTCGCGGGGCGTTTCGCTCGCCTTCTTGTTTTCGCTGGCCATGTTCTACCCTCCTTGCAATCAGGCAAGTTGTCGCCACATGCTTGCCGTCGACAAGTCTTTAGCGTGCGGGGGAAGGATGCCTACCCAATATCGATTTGGTTACTTGTATTATATTACAAAGGCGGAGAAAGCACAATGCAATCAGGCGCCGATTTGCGCCGATTTGCGCGAATCCACACAATATCGATTGAATTATTCGGCGCTTCCTTAAACCGGACGCCTGGCGGGCATAATCTGGAGCGTTCATAAAAAAAACGAACCCGTCCCGCAGGGGGATCGCATTCGCGCGGTTCGTAAAATGGGGAAGGCCCGCTTGGTTGGGGCAGTTCGCAATATGGGGCGGACGGCGCGTGGTGGAGGGGTCAGTCGGCGGTGACGAGGGCGACGCGGTATTTGAAGTTCTGGTTCTGCTCGGTTACTTCGAAGGAATAGGTTGCGCCGTCTTCGTTCAAGGTCTTCCAGCTCTTCGAGCCTTCCTTGACTTCCCAAGAAAGCGTGTAGGCGGCGTCCCCCGCGTTTTTGACGACCGCTTTGAGCGTCACGGTGTCGCCGAAGCTCAGTTCGCCTTTGTTTTCCATGACCACTTTGACGCTGGGCTTGCTTCCCTTTTTGTCGGCCAGCGCGCTTGCGCCCGTCAGAATCGCGAGGACCATCATCATGACCACCAGCACCTTCATCGCGTTTTTCATCTTCAAGTCCTCCTTATCCTCTGGGCGGTTGCCCTTGTTGTCATCTTATAATCCTATTATAGCCCGCGGCGGTTACTCCTGGGGTTACATATCGCCCGTTTCGGGAAGTGTTTTGGCGAAAACAAAAAATGTAGGGGCGCACTGTGTTCGCCCGCCGATATCCCCCGCGAAAGCCCCCCAAGCGCCTTGGCTTGGCGGGCTTTCGCCTGATCTTCCGCTATTGGGCGGCTTTAGTCATTTGTCAGCACTTGGCATTTCCGTCGATCTGGCAGTCTACGGTGTTTAGCTTCATCAGGAGGATGCTCTCGAGCAGCGACATGGCGCTCACCATATCGGTTACGCTCTTGTTGAGGCACAGGAGCTGCGCGGGCGTGACGCCGGGCGTGGCGACCATCCTTTGGATCTTCGCGCCCT
>JAVXNW010000052.1:0-18800 GCA_036645575.1 Clostridia bacterium
AAGAACGTACAGCTCGAGGGGATAGTGTGAAAGGGGGCGAGCAGCCCACCTTTCGCGTTCAATAACCCGCGTGAGCGCAATCCGGCACCGCAGTGTCGGATTGCGCTCACGCGGTTCTGCTTGTATGGATGTTGGCGCGGTTGTTACGCCTTCAGCGCCTTGTCGATCGACTCGGCGGCTTGCTTGCCTGCGCCCATCGCCAGGATGACGGTCGCGGCGCCGGTCACGGCGTCGCCGCCTGCGTAGACGAAGTCGCGGCTGGTCTTGAGCGTCGCCTCCTCCACGATCACGCCGCCCCACTTCTCGGTGGCAAGGCCGGGCGTGGTCGATGTGATCAGCGGGTTGGGCGAGTTGCCGATCGCGACCACTACGGTCTGAACGTCCAGCGTGAACTCGCTGCCCGCCTTGACGACGGGACGCCGGCGTCCCGATGCGTCCGGCTCGCCTAGCGTCATTTCGACGCACGCCATCTGCGTGACGTTGCCCTTCTCGTCGCCCGAAATCCGCGTGGGATTGGTCAGCAGCCGGAAATTGATGCCCTCCTGCTTGGCATGGTGCACTTCCTCAATGCGCGCGGGCATTTCGGCCTCGCTCCTGCGGTACACGATCGAGACCTCTTGCGCGCCCATGCGCAGCGCGCAGCGCGCGGCGTCCATCGCGACGTTGCCGCCGCCGATCACCGCGGCCTGCTTGCCCACCTTGACCGGGGTCACGTGGTTCGGGAAATCGTAGGCCTTCATGAGGTTGATGCGCGTCAGGAACTCGTTGGCGGAGTACACGCCGCACAGTTGCTCGCCCGGAATGCCCTGAAAGCGCGGCAAGCCCGCGCCGCTTCCGATGAACGCGGCCTTAAAGCCCTCCTCGTTGAGCAGCTCGTCCAGCGTCACCGACTTGCCCACCACGACGTTTGTCAGCACCTCGACGCCGATTCCCTTGAGCGAATCGATCTCGCGCTGCACGAGCGCCTTGGGCAGCCTGAACTCAGGAATGCCGTACATCAGCACGCCGCCGGGCGTATGGAGCGCCTCAAACACGGTGACCGCATAGCCCTTGGCGCGCAGCGCGCCCGCGCACGAAAGGCCGGCGGGGCCGGATCCGATCACCGCGACCTTGATGCCGTTCTCGGTTTCGGGCGCCTTGGGCGCCATGCCGGCGGCCATCGCCCAGTCCGCGACGTAGCGCTCGAGGCGGCCAATGCCGACCGGCTCGCCCTTGACCGCGCGCACGCACATCTTTTCACACTGGCTCTCCTGCGGGCAGACGCGTCCGCAGATCGCGGGCAGCGCGTTGTCGCCGCTCAGGATGCGGTACGCGCCTTCCATGTCGCCTGCGCCAACCTTGCCGATGAACTCAGGAATGCGCACGCCCACGGGGCAGCCCTTCATGCAGGGGCGATGCTTGCACTGAAGGCAGCGCGCGGCCTCGTTCTCGGCCTGCTGCTTGGTGTAGCCAAGGGCCACCTCTTGAAAGTTCTTGGCGCGCAGGATCGGGTCCTGTTCGGGCATTGGGGTCTTTTCCAGCTGCATATTGGCCATGTTATTTCAATCCCCCCGTCAGGCGGCACACGTGCTTTTCAAGGGCCGTCTTTTCCTCTGTCGCAAACATCCGTCCGCGGGTCGCGGCGGAGTCGAAGTCAACCAGATGCCCGTCAAAGTCGGGCCCATCCACGCAGGCGAACTTGGTCTCGCCCGCCACGGTGACGCGGCAGCCGCCGCACATGCCGGTTCCGTCGATCATGATGGAGTTCATGGACACGATCGTCTTGATGCCGTAGGGGCGGGTCATCTCGCTGACCGCCTTCATCATCATGAGCGGGCCGATCGCGATGACCGCGTCGTAGTGGACGCCGGCCTTGAGCTGCTCGTCGAGCGCCTGGGTGACAAAGCCCTTGTGCCCGTTTGAGCCGTCGTCGGTCATGACGAATAGGTTGGTGCACGCCTTTTCAAATTCGTCCGACAGAATGATCAGGCTGGTATTGCGAAAGCCGACGATCAGGTCAACCTCGGCGCCCAGGTCGTGAAGCGCCTTGGCCTGGGGATAGGCGATGGCCACGCCCAGTCCACCGCCGACGACGGCGACCTTCTTCATGCCGTCGAACTCGCTGGCCTTGCCGAGCGGGCCGACGAAATCGTGCAGGCAGTCGCCCTCGTTCATTGTGTCGAGCTGGCGCGTCGTGGCGCCGACCTTCTGGTAGATGATGGTGATGGTTCCGGCCTCGCGATCAAAGCCCGCGATGGTCAGCGGAATGCGCTCGCCCTCGTCGTCCACGCGCAGGATGATGAACTGGCCGGGCTGTGCGCGGCGCGCGGCGTAGGGCGCGAGCACCACCATGCGCGACACCTGCTCGTTCAGCACCTCTTTTTTCAGTATCTTGTACACGTCTGTTGTTCCTCCCCCAAAATTTATCGGGTCATTGCCCACGGCGGGCTTGTCCGCCAGCGGCAATCCATGGACAGGGTAAATGGCCTCAATTGCGGTCGATGGCCTCGATTAAGTTGACGCGGTCGGCGTGGCGGCCGCCCTCGAAGGTCGCGTCGATGAAATTGTCGACGATCATCAGCGCCAGTTCCGCTCCGACGACGCGCCCGCCCAGCGCGAGCATATTGCAGTTGTTGTGGCGGCGCGAGAGCTGCGCGGTAAAGGGTTCGGAGCAATTGCAGCAGCGAATGCCCTTGACGCGGTTGGCGGCAAGGGCTATGCCGCATCCGGTTCCGCACACGACAATGCCCAATTCGCACGCGCCAGAGGCGACCATGCGCGCGGCCTTTTCGCCATAGACGGGATAGTCGACGCGTTCGGTGTCAAACGAGCCGCAGTCCGCGCAGGTAAACCCGCGCGCCTCGAGATGCGCCTTAACCAGATTCTTAAGTTCAAACCCACCATGATCCGAGCCCAACGCGATTTTCATTTGAATTTCCTCCCATCAAACAATTGCGTATGTTGCGCCGTTCGCCCCGCGAGCGAAATCCCGCTTGGTCGTTCCCCGCCGCCCCGACATACAGGGCACTATGCGCGAATGCCACAGCAAGGCCGTACAGCTCGAGGGGGTGGTGTGGAGGGGGGCGAGCAGCCCCTCCTCCGCGTTCAATAACCCGCGTGAGCGTCAGCACGGCACCGCAGTGCCGGGCTGCCCTCCTCCGCGTTCAATCACCGCGTGAGCGCAGCAAGGGCGTACAGCGCGAGGCAGGCCAGCGCGGCGGCTATCCCTGCGGTTGCGTACAAAAGCCGGTTCACCCGCGCGATGTCCGCCCCTTCCGCCGCGCGCGTCGCGTCCCCGATCGTCTCTTTCTCGACTAGCTTGCCAAAGTACGCGTGCGCGCCGCCCAGCTGAATGCCCAGCGCGCCCGCCGCCGCCGCCTCGCTCCACGCGCAGTTCGGCGACAGGTGGTTCCCGTGGTCGCGCGCTACCATCCTGACCGCCGCGCCCCCGTCAAGCCCCACCAGCGGCGCGACCGCGCACATCAGCGCCGCGCACACCCGCGCCGGCACATACCCCAGCACGTCGTCCAGCCGCGCGCTCGCCCAGCCGATGTCGCGGTACTTTTCGTCCATGTACCCGACCATCGAGTCGAGCGTGGAGGCCGCCTTAAATCCCATCCCGACGATCGGCCCGCCCAGCGCCAGATAGACAATCGGCGCGATCACCCCGTCGTTTAGGTTCTCCGCGACCGTCTCCACGCACGCCTTGATGATCTCCTCCGCCGTCAGCCTGTCCGTGTCGCGCCCCACGATCCGCGCTACCCGCACGCGCCCCTGCGCAACCCCCTTTTTAAGCGCCACTTCCACACCCGTCGCCTCATCCGCCAAATTTCGCGCCGACAGGCACAGCCAGCTCACAATCGCCATGCCCATCACGAGCGGCACTTCGCCCATCAGCGAAAGCGCCCACAGGACAAGCGCCGTCGCGCCCATCGTGATCAGCACCGTGGACGCCGTCAGCCACACCGCCGCGATCCGAAGCCGCTTGGCGCGCCTGCGCAGCAGCCCCTCCATCCACGAAATGTACTTCCCGATCAGCCGAACCGGGTGCGGAAACCACTCCGGATCGCCCACCGCCAGATCCAGCGCAAACCCGAGCGCCAGCGCCCACATCCGAAGCAGCATCTCTCCCCATCCCTTTCGCGCCGGCGCAACGCCTAACGCCCCATTGTATCGCTCGCCCCGCCCTACGCCTCGCCCCGCAGCACCCGATAGATGTACGGCATGTCCAGGCTCTTTCGAATGCCGCGCGCCAGCAGGTCGAACTGCTCCTCGCGGTATTTCGACATCGTCATCACTTCGCCGCCGCGCGCCGCCAGTCCCTTGAGCGAACGCGCGTGGTCGATCAGCGTCTGCGCAAACGCGCCCTGGTCAAACAGCCCATGCAGGTAGGTGCCCAGCACGTTTCCCGCAGGATTGCGCGCGCCGTCCGGCCCCAGCCAGATCACCGCCTCCGGGCCAAACGTGTTCTGTCCGCTGTGAATCTCATACCCGTTGAGCGTCTCCCCGCACAATACCGCCAGCCATCCGTGCTCGTCCTCCACCGTGAGGTCGGTCTGCACCGTCTTTTTGCCCGGGTAGAACTGCACCGTCATGTCAATCAGCCCAAGTCCCGGCGCTTCCGGCGTCTCCGACTCCATGCCCTCCGGGTCGTAGAGCGCGCTGCCCATCATCTGGTAGCCGCCGCACACGCCCAGCACCAGCCCGCCCGCGTGCGCGTGGCGAATGATCTGGGCATCCATGCCCTTTTTGCGCAGCGTGAGCAGGTCGCCAATCGTGTTCTTGGTGCCCGGCAGCACGATGATGTCCGCGCCCTCCAGCTCCCGCGCCGTCGTGGCGTAGCTCACCCTGACCCCGTTTTGCAGCGTCAGCGACTGGAAGTCGGTGAAGTTGGCGATGTGGTCGAGCCGCACGATCTTGATGTTGATGTCGCCATCCCCGATCACCGCGCTGAACCGATCCGACAGGCTGTCCTCGTCCTCCAAATCCACCTTCATGTACGGAATCACGCCCACCACCGGCACGTGAATGCGCTCCTCCAGCATCTTAAGGCCGGGACGCAGGATCTCGACGTCGCCCCGGAACTTGTTGATCACCACGCCCTTGACCCGCGCGCGCTCTTTGGGCGTCAGCCATTCCATCGTGCCCAACAGCGAGGCAAATACGCCGCCCCGGTCGATGTCGCCCACCAGCAGCACCGGCACGTCCGCCATCTCCGCCATCGCCATATTCACAATGTCGCTCTCGCGCAAATTGATCTCCGCAGGGCTGCCCGCGCCCTCGAGCACGATGTGCCCATATTCCGCCGCCAGCGACTCATACGCCGCGCGCACGTTTTCGCGCAGCGTCACCTTGAACGCGTGGTAGTCCAGCGCCGTCATGTTGCGCAGCGGCCGACCGTTCAGCACCACTTGGCTCTGCCGGTCGCTCGTGGGCTTGAGCAGCACCGGGTTCATCCGCACATCCGGCACGATGCCCGCCGCCTCCGCCTGCACCACCTGCGCGCGCCCCATCTCAAGGCCTTCGCTGGTCGCAAACGAGTTGAGCGCCATGTTCTGCGCCTTGAACGGCGCGACGCTCAGCCCATCCTCCTTAAAAATTCGGCAAAGCCCCGCGCAAAGCAAGGATTTCCCCACCGAAGACCCCGTTCCCTGTATCATAATGCCCTTGCCACGCATGATTTTCTTCCTCCTATTGCTCGCTCAATCGCTGACCTTCGCGCGCCGCTTGCCCTATCTCCGCCGGCCGCGCGATCATGATGAAGTGAATGCCCCGCGCCCGCGCGGCCGCCAGCTTCTCCGGAACGCCCCCCGGAACGCCGGAATCCTTGCTCACCACGTGCCGAATGGAAAATTGATCGTACAGCGCCCCGTTCAGCGCCTCGGAAAAGGGGCCCTGCATGGCGATCAGGTGGCCGGGCAGGACGCCCAGCGCCTCCATCTTCTGCATAACGGACGCTGTGGGCAGCACCCTTAGGTACACGCGCGCCGGGTCCAGCGCGCTTAGGTAGACCTCCGCCGTGTGGCTTCCGGTCGTCAAAAGGATGTTCCCCCGCGTATCCGAAAGCGCGCGCGCCGCCTCGCCCGCGTCCCGCGCCCAGGTAATCCCATCCGCCGCGCCAATTTCCCCTTCGCCCGCGCCACGCGTCCCTTCGCCGCCTTCCCGCGCGCCCGCGCGCTCGATCCGGGTGAGCGAAACGCCCGTCGCCTCGGCGCACGCGCGGATGTTTTCGCGCGCCTTTTCGGCATACGGGTGGGTCGCGTCGATCAGCTCATCGGGCGCAAACGCGCGCACCGCGTCGATCATCTGCGCCGCGTCCATCGCCTGCGCGTGCACCGTCGCGCCCGGCGGCACGAGCGCCTTTGCGTACTCGCTCGTCACGCACACCGCCACTTGATCGCCCGCCGCCAAGTATTTTTCGCACATGGCGCGCCCTTCGCTGGTTCCGCCAAAAATAAATCTCTTCATAATATTCCCGCAAGCGCCGCAAGCATTCGCGCGTTCTCCCCCTCGCTCCTGACCGCGAGGCGCAGGTGATGGCCGTCGTTAAGTCCCGCAAAATCCTCGCACGGCCTAACCAGAATCCCTTTTTCCTCCAGCGCCGCCGCAACGGTAGGCGCGGACTTTTCCAATCGCACCAGCAGAAAATTTGCCCGCGACGGATAGACCTTCACGCCCAACTGCGCAAGCCCCGCGCCAAAGGCGTCCCGCCGCAACGCGTTCCTCGCGGCAATCTGGGCAAAATAGGCCGCGTGCCCGGGCAGGCGCGCCGAAAGCTGCGCCGCAAAGCAGTTGAGCGTCCACGAAAGGCGCTCTTTTTTGAGCTGCGCAAGCGTCTCGGGGTGCGAAAGCAGGTAGCCCAGCCGCACGCCCGGCACGCACAGCGCCTTGGTCATCGAGCCCAGCACGATGAGCGAGCGCGCGCCTTGCGCCTGATCGCGCACGCTAATTTCGGGGCAGTAGTCGATAAACGCCTCGTCCACCACCAGTCGCCCGCCCGCCGCGCGCACCCTGTCCCAAAGCGCCAGCACTTTTTCGCGCGAAAACGCCTCGCCGGTTGGGTTGCACGGATTGCACAGCCACACGTTCGCGCCGCGCGGCAGGGCAAAGGCGTCCAGCGCCGCGCGCGCGACGTGCACGCAGGGGCGCTCCCCGATCGCGCCCGCGTATTCGCAAAACGCGGGCTCGGTGACCACATGCCCGCCCGCCAGCGCGCCCGCCAGCGCAATCGCCTCCGCGCCGCCCGCGGTCGCAAGCACGCACCTTTCGTCCACGCCCAGGTGCGCCGCCAGCCCGCGCGCCGCCAACGTGCCCAGCTCGTCCGGGTAATACTGAACGGCGCCCATGGCCTCGCAAAGCGCGTCAAGCGCCCAGTCCGGCGGGCCTTCGGGGGCCAGATTGGCGGAAAAATCCAGCCACTTGTCCGGCGCGCCCGCCCGCCAGACATCCCCGCCATGCGTCCTTTTCATTGCCGCCACAACCTTTCCACCCACTCGGGGTGCGACCAGAAATGCAGGTGCGGATAGCCCGCCAGCGTGTTTTCCTTTTGGTAGCCGCATCGCCACGTCTTTTCGCCCTTGCGCACCGTGAACGCGGTCGGGATCGGCGCCTTTTCGACGACGAGCGAGTGGTGAAACTCGTGCGCCGGCGCGCGCAGGCCGCTCGCGTCTTCCACTTGGACGTAGCCAAAGCGCTGAAGCTTGGGCGTCATGCGCACTTCGAGCGGCAAAAATCCGATCATCGCCAGGTACAAAAGCCCGCCGCACTCGGCGTAGCAGGAAAGCCCCGCCGACAAGCGCGCATTGACCGACGCGCACATCTCCCGGTTCCCCATGAGCCGTTCTTCAAACACCTCGGGAAATCCGCCCGGCAGGTACAACCCGTCAATCCCTTCCGGCAGCGCCCGGTCGTCGAGCGGCGAAAAAAAGACCAGCTGCGCGCCCATGCGCCTGAGCACCTCGAGGTTGGCCTCGTACAGAAAGCCAAACGCCGCGTCGCGCGCCACGCCCAGGCGGTACCCGCGCAGCGCGTGCCCGAAATCCGGCGGCCGCGCCTCGATCGCGCGCGCGCCACGCGCCAGCTTTTCGACGAGCGGCCAGTCGATTTCGATCAATTGCGCCGCAAGGGCGAGCGTATCCGAAAGCGCCTCAACCTCGGAAGCAGGAATAAGCCCCAAGTGGCGGCTGTGCAAATTGAGGCGCGCGTCGCGCGGCATGTACCCAACGCAGGCAAGCCCGCTCACGCGCTCCACCGCGCGCTTGATCGCCTCGTAGTGCGCCCGCGAGGACGCGCGGTTGACCAGCACGCCGCACAGTCCGCTGCGCGGAACCATTCGGTCAAAGCCCAGCGCAATTGCGGCCGCGCTCGCCGCGCTGCCCGCCCCATCCACGACCAATATCACCGGCGTCCCGGTCGCGCGCGCAAGCGCATACGCCGAGCAAGGATACGCCGCCTCCCTCTCGCCCGCGCCATCCGCGCCCGCGCCCGTTCCCGCGCCTATCCCCGCGCCATCCGCGCCCGCGCCTACGTCCGTGCCCGCGCGGCCGTCGTAGTAGCCCATCGCGCCCTCGATCACGCCGATGTCCGCGCCTTTCATGCCCAGCGTCAGGATCTGGAAAATGCCGTCCGGCGCGGTCAAGTGCTGGTCGAGGTTGTGGGACGGGCGCGCGCAGACCGCGCGGTGAAAGCCGGGGTCGATGTAGTCGGGGCCGGACTTAAACGGCGCGACCACAAGCCCGCGCGCGCGCGCGGCGCCCATCAGCGCGAGCGCGCAGGTGGTCTTTCCGCAGCCGCTACCGGTTCCGGCGAGCATTAGACGCACGGGCGCACCCCCTCGATCCCGTACATCAGCGCGTTGACGATCGCCGCCGCCACGTTGCTGCCGCCGCGCCGCCCCATGGCGATGATCGAAGGGATGCCGCTTTGCGCCAGCTGTTCCTTGGCTTCGACCACGTTCACAAACCCGACCGGCACGCCGATCACGACCGTATCTTCGGGGCGCGGGTTTTCAAGCAGCCCCAGTAGAAATGTGGGCGCGTTTCCGCACACCAGCAATTTGGGTCCTGTAAGCGCGAGCGCCCGCTCAATCGACACGCGCGCGCGCGTCGCGCCGCGCGCGATGGCCTCGCGCGCCACGTCCTCATCCGCCATAAAGCAGGTGATGGACGCGCCCAGTTTTTCGAGCGCGCGCTTGTTGATGCCGGCCGCCGCCATGGTGGTGTCGGTGATGATCGCGCCGCCGCGCGCCAGAATATCGCGCGCCATTTCGACCACGCCCGGCGAAAAGCGCAGGTTTTCCGCGTAAGAAAAATCCGCCGTCGTGTGAATCACGCGCTTGATGATCGGCGCGAGCGCGGGATCGAGCGGCGCGGCAAGCTCGCTTTCGATGATCGCCATGCTCCGCGTTTCAATGTCCATCGGTTTCATAAAAGGTCTCGCTTTCTCCTAAGATGCGCCCCGCGCTATCCAGCACCGCGCAAAGGACGCGCGGGGGCGCGTCCTTTGCGCGCCCAACGCGCAGCGCGCAGTAGGCGGCGGCACGCTGGGCGACTTGTCCCCAAATGCGCGCCCAGTCAGCCGCGCCAATCACCTCGATCGCCGCGTCGGTCGTCTGGCAGGCGTAGACCGCGCGCGAAAGCGCCGTCGGCGCGCCCGCGAGCGCAAGGGCGGTGATGATCGCCTCGCGGCGCGCGTCGGCCACCTTGCTGTGCGTGTTCATCACGCCTGCGGCGACCTTGGTCATCTTGCCCGCGTGCCCGCCCAGCAGCACCTTTTCAAAGCCCAATTGCGCCGCCTTGTCAAGCGCCGCGCCCACGTAATTGCTGACCTGCACGCAAGGAACGCCGGGATAGGCCTTCAAAAGCGCCCCTTCGCCCTGGCTTCCAAAGGCGAGGAGCACCGCGCGCGCCCCTTCGGCGCGCACCATCGAAAGCTCCAGCTCAATCGACTCGATCAGCGCGTCCTCGCTCATCGGGCGAACCACCCCGGTCGTGCCCAGCACCGACAGTCCCCCCGCAATGCCCAGGCGCGGGTTGAACGTGCGCCGCGCGAGCGCCTCGCCGCCCGGAATGGACACCGTGACGCGCGCCGCGCGTTGGCCGATCACCGCGCGCACGGCGCGCTCAATCGCCGCGCGCGGGCCGGGGTTGATCGCGCACTCGCCCA
The DNA here is from genome assembly GCA_036645575.1 of Clostridia bacterium. GTDB lineage: Bacteria > Bacillota > Clostridia > Christensenellales > Aristaeellaceae > JAVXNW01. The sequence continues at coordinate 10,144 of JAVXNW010000052.1, forward strand.
CCGGCAGCTTAAGCCCCGGCCGCGTGACGGTGCCCACGCCCGAGCCTGCCGAGAAGTCGATCGGCCCGTCGCCCGCCTGCGCGTCCACCCGCGCGATCACTTCCAGTCCGTCTGTCAGGTCGGGGTCGTCGCCCGCGTCCTTGATCACGCCGCAGCAGAACGGCTCGTGCGCGAGGATCGCGGGCGAAAACGCGCGCCCATCCTCAAGCGTCAGCGTCACCTGCGCCGGGCAGGTGCCGCACGTCATCCATTGGCATGCGGCAAGCGCTGCGGCAGCCGCGCAGCTTCCGGTCGTGTACCCCTCGCGAAGCGCCTTCACAGCGGATATCCGCGCGGCGTGATCAGCTTTCCGCCCTTTTCGTAGGTCGTGCGGTTTCCGACGATGACGGTTGTGAACATGTCCACCGAGGCGTCCTTGAGCGCATCCAGCGTGCAGGTCGCGCAGTTTTCGCCGTCCCGGCCGATGTTCTGAGCCACGCCGCACGGCGTCTCGCCGGGCAGCACGCGCAGCAGCACCTCGCACGCGGCGGCCAGATGCCCCACGCGCTTGTGGCTGCCGGGGTTGTACAGCGCCAGCACAAAGTCGCCCAGCGCCGCGTGCAACAGCCTGTTTTCAATCACCGGCCACGGCGTCAGCAGGTCGGAGAGGCTGACGCACGCGTAGTCGCCCGACAGCGGCGCGCCCATCAGCGCCGCCGCCGAAAGCGCCGCGGTCACGCCCGGCACGACCGCGATGTCGTCGCCCTCATGGGCAAGCTCCATCACGAGGCTCGCCATGCCGTACACCTGCGCGTCGCCCGAGCACACGAGCGCGACGCGCTTGCCCTCGCGCGAGCGGCGCAGCGCCTCGACGCAGCGCGCCTTTTCGCCGCGCATGCCGCTTTCAAAGATCTCTTTTTCGGAAAACGCGTCCCGAATCAGCGCGATGTAGGCGCTGTAGCCCACGAGCACGTCGGCCGCGTTGAGCGCCGCGTCGGCCTGATGCGTGCGCCCTGCGGCCACGCCCGGCCCCAAGCCCACAATGTGAATCATATATCCTCCTTGCCGGCCAGCGCCAGCGTAATGCCTTCGAATCGGGTCTTGCCAACCAGCAGCGCGCCGCCGCTCTCCTTGACCGCCGCGCGCTCGCACACGTTGTCTACGCCGACCGAGCGAAGCACCCATTCGGAGCCTAAAAAGCGGCCCGGCACCTGCTCAAGCTCGCGCGCGGCATAGGTCTTAAGCGGCAGATGCCATCTTTCGGACAGCGCCAGAATGGCCGGCTCCTCTTTTTTAAGGTCGATCGTCGCAAAGGCGCGCACCGACAGCATCGACACGCCCGCGTCTTTCAAAAAACGCGCGACGCAGTCCTGTAAATGCGCGCTTTCAACGCCGCGCTTCGTGCCGATGCCCAGCACCAGCGTGCGCGGGCGCAGCCATAGCGTGACCGGAAAGGGCGGCGCGATCTCGCGCTCGGTGATCGCGACGCCGACGCGCTCGCCCGAAAGCAGCGCGCCGGAAAAGGCCTTGATCCCCTGACTGGGTTCAATCGCCATGTCCGATCGCGCGGCCCACTCGTCGATCGCGGGCAGCTGGTTTACGTCGGTCGCGGTGGTGATCACGGCGGTCGCGTGGAGCTTTTCGGCCAGCGCGCGCGCGAGCTGATTTGCGCCGCCCACGTGCCCGGACAGGATCGGGATCACAAAGCGCCCCGCCTCGTCCACCACGAGCACGGCGGGATCGGTGAGCTTGGAGGCGACGAGCGGCGCGATCGCCCGAACCGCAATGCCGCTCGCCCCCACAAACACGAGCGCCTGCGCGACAGAAAACCACGCGCGCGCCCATGCCATGACGCTTTCCGGGCGGTCGGCCGGGCCGATTTTTTGCGCGAGCGCAAGGCCCGCGTCGGTAAAGGCGGCGACGCGCAGAATCACGCCGTGCCCTCCCGAAAGCCGTGCGAGAAGGCGGGGTCGTAGAGTTTGGACAATTCATATTCGCCGGAAAGCACGTTCCCCACCACGATCAGCGCGGTCTTGTCAATGCCCCGCGCCCGCTCCGGCAGCGTCTCCAGCGTGCCGCGCACGATCTTCTCGTCCGGCCAAGTCGCCTTGTAGACGATGGCGGCGGGCGTGTCCTTGGGGTACCCGCCATCCATCAGCGCGCGGCACACCTCGCGCGTCTGCGCGGCGCTCAGGTAGAGCGCCATGGTCGCGCGGTGCGCCGCCAGTTTTTCCAGTTCCTCGCCTGCGGGCACCTGCGTGCGCCCGGCCATGCGGGTCAATATGACGCTCTGGGAGACGCCCGGCAGCGTAAGCTCGGCCTCGAGCGCCGCGGCCGCGCCGGAAAACGCGCTCACGCCCGGCACCACGACAAAGGGAATCGCGCACGCGCGCAGCCTGTCCATCTGCTCGCGGATCGCGCCGTAGATCGACGGGTCGCCCGTGTGCAGGCGCACGACCAATTGACCGCGCGCGCCCTCGATCGCCGCGATCACCTGATCCAGCGTCATCGAGGCGCTGTTAAGCACCACGCAGTCCGCCGGGCAGTTTTTGAGCAGTTCCGGGTTCACCAGCGACCCCGCATAGATGACCAATTGCGCCTTTTGAAGCAGTTGCTGTCCGCGCACCGTGATGAGATCGGGCGCGCCCGGCCCGGCCCCGACAAAATAGACCATATCGTATTTCTCCTATTCCGTTTGCCTTGGCAATTTGGCGATTGTCGCCCCGCGCGCCGCGCATTTTCGTTACGGCTGGGCGTCTGCGATCAGCGCTTCGCGCAGCATATTGAGCGCCCGCAGGCACGCGAGCGTGCGAATCCACGTGCGGTTTCCCAGAAAGGCGAACTTTTCGGCGCGCACGCCGTCCGGCCCGGCGATGCCGATAAAGACCGTGCCGACCGGCGTCTGGGCGCTTCCGCCGTCCGGGCCCGCGACGCCGGTGACCGACAGCGCGTAGTCCGCCCCGCTTATCCGCCTTGCGCCCGCCGCCATCTCGCGCGCGCACTTGTCCGACACCGCGCCCTCGCGCTCAAGCGTGCCCGGCGCGACGCCCAGCACCCGCACCTTGGCCGCGCACGCGTACGTCACGTGCGCCTCGGTCAGCACATCGGACGCGCCGGGGCAATCGACCACCTGGCTTGCCAGCATCCCGCCGGTGCAGCTCTCCGCAAGCGCGAGCGTCTGTCCGTTGGCGCGCATCAGCTTGACCACCGTGCTTGCCATGGTCTCGTCGCGGCCGACCGCGTAGACGCTCTGCCCCAGCCGCGCGCGGATCTCCTTTTCGACCGGGTCCAATATCGGGAGAGGGTCCGCGCCTTCGCAAAGCGCGACGCTGATGCGCGCCTGCACCTCGCCCGCCGCGCAGTAGAGCGCGAGCGTGGGCGTGCCCAAGTGGAAAAGATCCAGGAGCATGGTCTCCACGCGCGACTCGCCCACGCCGACAATGCGCAGAAAGCGCGAGTGGATCACCCGCCCGGTCAGCTTTTCAAGGTAGGGCGCCAACTGCCGCTCGAACATGTCCTTAAGCTCGCTCGGCGGACCGGGCAGCACCGCCACCTGCTTGTCCCCTTGGGTCACGACGCAGCCGGGCGCGGTGCCGCACAGGTTTTGAAGCACGCGCGCGCCCTCCGGGAAATAGGCCTGCTTGAGGTTGTTTTGCGTGAGCGGGACGTCCGGGTGCAGCCGGTTCATGCGCGCGTTCAGCGCGTCCAGGCTGGGCTGATCGAGCACCATTTCGCGCCCAAAGTACGCGCCCACCACCTCCTTGGTCAAATCGTCCTCGGTGGGCCCCAGTCCGCCGCTCGTGATGACCAGGTCGGCGCGGGCAAGCGCCTCGCCAAGCGCGGCCTTGACGCGCGCGGGGTTGTCGCCCACCACCGTGTGGCGATAGACGTTGATGCCGAACTCGCTCAGGCGCGAAGACAGGTATTGCGCGTCGGTATTGGCGATTTGCCCCATCAACAGCTCGGTCCCGACCGACAGGATTTCACAGATCATTCGCCCACGACCTCTCGATTTTTAAAAATATACTGCGCGCAGCTCACGACCGACAGCACGACCGACAGCCACAGCAGGATCTCGCCCGGCACGGTCAGCGCGGCCCACCACCCGCCGCCCAGCATCAGCCCCAGCCCCACCATCTGGCTGGCGGTCTTGTATTTGCCCAGCGTGTCCGCCGCGATCACCACGCCCTTGGACGCCGCGACCAGGCGAAAGCCGGAGATCACGAACTCGCGCCCCAGCAGCACCATCGCGCAGAGCCACGGCGCGCGCCCCTGCGCGACCAGCCCGATCAGCGCCGCCATCACCAGCAGTTTGTCCGCCATCGGGTCCATGAGCTTGCCAAAGTCGGTCACCAAGTGGTGCTTTCGCGCGTACCACCCATCCAGCCAGTCGGTCACGGAGGCCAGCCCGAACACGAGCGCCGCGCCCAGCTGGCACATCGGCGTCTCGATCATCATCAGCCCCACAAACGGCACGATCAGGATCACGCGCAGCACGGTCAGCTTATTGGGAAGGTTCATCTTCACGCACATGCCACCCCTTTCAGGTCGTAGGCGTCCGCGCCGGTCAGGCGCACCTGCACGTATTGGCCGGGCTTCAACTCGTCTTTCGCGGTGAACAGCACGCTTCCGTCCACCTCGGGCGCCTCAAGGGCGGTGCGCCCCACGTAGTGCCCTGCTTCAAAGCCCTCGACCAGCGTCTCGCACGTCGTGCCCACGCGCGCCTCGTTGATTTCTAGGGAGATGCCCTGCTGAAGCAGCATCAGCTGGTCAAGGCGCGCCTGCTTGACCGCTTCCGGGATCTGATCGGGCATGGTGCAGGCGGGCGTCCCCTCCTCGGGCGAATAGGTAAACGCGCCCAGCCGCGCAAAGCGCGCCTCGCGCACAAAGTCGAGCAGCGCCTCAAACTGCGCGTCGCTCTCGCCCGGAAAGCCCACGATCATCGTCGTGCGCACGAGAATGTCGCGCTGCCTGCACGCCTCGATCAGCTTGCGGATGAGCGCGGGCGAGCCGCGCCGGTTCATCTTCTGAAGCAGCGCCCCATCGAAGTGCTGAAGCGGCAGGTCGAGGTATTTGCACACCTTCGGAAGGCGCGCGATCGTGTCCAGCAAGTGCTCATCGACGGTGTCGGGATAGCAGTACAGCACGCGCGCCCAGTGCAAATTCGCCATCTCGTTCATCTGCGTGAGCAGCTCGGGCAGCAGCAATTTTTTTTCGGCAAAGTCGTTTCCGTAGCGCGATGTGTCCTGCGCGATCAGCGTAAGCTCGCTCGCGCCCGCGTCCGATAGCGCGCGGCACTCGCGCAGAATGTCCGCGTAGGGGCGCGAGTGGTACGCGCCCCGGATCAGCGGAATCGCGCAGTAGGCGCAGCGGTTGTCGCAGCCGTCGGATATCTTGACGTAGGCGGAATAGGGGGGCGTGGTCAGCACGCGCTCGGATTCAAAAAAGCGCGCGCACTCGCCCACCATGAGCGGCCGATCGCCTTGGCAGGCCGCCTCGATCGCCTCCATCACGCGCGGATAGGCCGCAACGCCCAGAAACCCGTCCACCTCCGGCATCTCCGCCTTGAGCGCCTCGGGATAGCGCTGCGTCAGGCACCCGGTCACAAGCAGCAGCTTGCACTTGCCCCGCTTCTTGTACGCCGCCATCTCAAAGATGGTCTCGATGGATTCCTCCTTCGCGGGCTCGATAAATCCGCACGTATTGACCACAATCAGCTCGGCCTGCGCCGGATCGCTCACCGGCACAATGCCGCGCGCCTTGAGCAGCCCCAGCAACACCTCGGAATCCACCCGGTTTTTGGAGCACCCCAGCGACACCACGCCCACCGTTTTTGGAAAATTCATACGGATTCACTCCTATTCTTTGAGTCGTAAAAGGGAAATTATCGCACGGCACTGCGGCGTCGTGCTACGCTCACGCGGGTTATTGAACGCGAAAGGTGGGCTGCTCGCCCCCTTTCACACTATCCCCTCGAGCTGTACGTTAATACTGTGGTATTCTCGCACAGCTCCCTATGTTTTCCCCCGCCTCGTCCCCGCTTGTCAAGACGCGGTCGCAGTGGTTGCGCAGGGCGTATTGGCTGAAATACTGGTTTTCCATGGGGATCCATTCGCGCACAAAGCGGTCGAGCATTTTTGCGCCGTTGCGCGCAAGGATGCGCGCCTGCTGCACATCGGGCGGCGTCTCGACAAACAGGCGGACGTCCCACGGGTCTGCGAAGTAGGGGTGCAGGCTGTACGCGCCCTCGACCACGGTGACCGGGCGTGGCGCGACCTGCACCGCAGCGGCGAGCGCGCCCTTTGCGCAGTCAAACGGCCGATAGGAAAACGCGACGCCCGCCAAGAGCGGCCGCAGAACCGTCCGCTCGAACCGCTCGTAGTCCACGTTTCCGCCGACCTGTGCGAGGCGTTCGGGCGTCCGCTGTGCCGCGGTCAAAAAAAAATCGTCCATGTGCAGGAGATTCCCGCCCAGCGCCTCGGCGAGCCGCTGCCCCAGCGTGCTCTTGCCCGAGCCGCACATGCCGTCAATCGCAATCAGCCTGCATCCCGCGCGTGCGCGCACAAGCGCGAGCGCCGCATCGGTCATTTCTGCCATCGTCATTGCCGTTTTTTCCCTTCTTCCGCCGCGCCGCGCGGGTCATAATAGATTTATTATAGACGGCGCGGCCGCGCGTGTCAATTTGCGCGAGCATTTTCCAGAAAAACATTTTTGGGTTTTTGCGCACTGTTCACGGTTCATTCATAGTTTGGCTATAATGGTTTTGTATACTTTGATCATCAACCAAATGGAGGTGCATCTCAGATGAAAAACAATCGCAAATCGCATTCGTTGTCCGCAATGCTTGCGCTACTGGTGACGTTGGCGCTGGCCTGCGTAATGGTCGGAAGCGCGGTGCTCGCGGAAGAGCCTGCGGCAAAGGGCATCATGAACGACACCAACCCGGCCATTCACATCGCGCAGCAGAACGCCGCGTCGGTGGTTGGGATCATTACGAACAGCACCACGTGGTCGCAGCGTGGCGGCGAGAGCACGCAGATGATCGGGCAGGGTTCGGGCGTGGTCATCCAAGACGGCTACGTGCTGACCAACAACCACGTCGTCGAAAGCGGCAACACCTACAAGGTGATTCTGCCCAGCGGCCAATACGCGGACGCGCAGTTGGTTGGAACCGACGCCTCGACCGACCTTGCGGTGCTGAAGGTGGATTCCAAGGAACTGGTTCCGGCCCAGATCGGCGTCTCCGCTGACCTCGTGGTGGGCTCCACCGTCGTCGCGATCGGCAACCCTGGCGGCGAGGTGTTGGCCAACACGGTCACAAGCGGCATCGTGTCCGCCCTGGAGCGCACGAGCGTCAACACCACCAACACCACCCGGACGATCTCCTACATCCAGCACGACGCGGCGATCAACAACGGCAACTCCGGCGGCGCACTGTTTGACGTCAACGGAAACCTGATCGGCATCAACACGCTCAAGTATGCGGGTTCGGTGTTCTCCACCGCCTCCTTTGAAGGACTGGGCTTTGCGATCCCGATCGACACCGCCTACCCAATCGCGCTGGATCTGATCAAATTTGGCAAGGTGCAGCGCCCGCAGCTGGGCGTAACGGTCGCCAATTACGCAGGCCCCGATCAGGCCATGGCCAACATCCCCCCGGCGAGCGTGTGCGTGTACTCGCTGATTGACAACGGCCCCGCAGCTGCGGCCGGCCTCAAGCCCTACGACTTTATCACCGAGATCGACGGGGCGCGCGTCACCACGCTGGCCGAACTCACGACTGAACTAGACAAGCACAAGGAAGGCGACGTCGTCACGATGACCGTGGTTCGCTACGCCAACGCCGCCCAGCTCTACGCCAGCCAGAACGCCCCGGCCAACAACTACAACAACCAGTCCGGCAACAACCCCTACGGCGGCCAGTATGGCGGCCAGTACGGCAACGGCAACGGAAACGGCAACTACTTTGGCAACTATAGCGATTTCTTCGGAAACTACGGTGGCCAGTACGGCAACCAGTACGGCAATCAGTATGGCAACCAGTATAACGGCCAGTACAGCGGCCTAGGCAGTTCCTTTGAGACGCTGAAGCTGGACGTCACGCTCAAGATTCTCCCGTAATCCCGCTATCGCGCCCGCCCCACCACATGATGGGGCGGGCGTTTTTGCGCGCCGACAGCGCATAACGCGCGTGGTGTGTGGCGATACTTAGGGAAGCGCTGATGAAAGAACGTGCGTGATGGCGAGCTGAATTTTCGCCAGATTCGTCCTGCAAAAGCCGAAGGCGTAGCGGAACTACGCCCGGGATTTTGTAGGGCGGAGATGGCTAAAATGCAGCCGCCAGCACGTGCGGGATTGATTCAGCGGTTCCCTAGGGCAAAGGAGCGTGATTGAGAATGAACGATGGGCGGATTTTTTTGCGCAAATGGTGGGCGCGCGCGCGGGCATTTGGACAAAAGCGGGGGTTTGCCATTGCGCTTGCCGGCTGCCTCTTGATGCTAGGCGGCGCGCTCGTGATGGCGCGGCAGCGCGTCCTGCCAGCGCCGCCCAAGCCGCACGCCACCCCTGCGCCGCTCCCGGCAGCGCATTCGCTCGACCAGCGGTTCAGCGAGGTGGCGCGCCAAGTGACGCTCGACTGGCCGGTCTCGGGGCGCGAGGTGCTCATCGCGCACAGTCCC
>JAVXNW010000053.1:0-17897 GCA_036645575.1 Clostridia bacterium
GGGGAGTGCGCGTGACGCGACACGCGACCGGCCTACGCGGCCGGCTCGCGCAAGGCTTGAAGCCTTGACCACAGCTCCGCTCACGCGGGGGAGGCAGCGCCCGATCCTTAAGTTGACGGCATTGTCTCCACACCACCCCCTCGAGCTGTACGCACTTGCTGTCGCGCGCGCGGCGTGGTATACTATGAGCATCTCTACAAAGGGCACAAGGAGCTTGTATGAAGATTACCCAACGCGCTTATGCTAAAATCAATTGGTCGCTCGATGTGCTGGGCAGGCGGGGCGATGGCTATCATGAACTCGATATGCTGATGCAGTCCATAGCGCTCTACGACGAACTCACCTTCGAGTCCGCCGATGAACTTACGCTGCGCGTCGGCGGGCGCAATGTGCCAAGCGACGGACGCAACCTCGTGCTGCGCGCCGCCGAGGCGCTGATCCACGCGACCGGCCGCACGCACGGCGCCCATATCACCCTCATGAAGCGCATCCCCGTGCGCGCGGGACTGGGCGGCGGAAGCGCTGACTGCGGGACGACGCTCCTCGCCCTCAACCGACTCTGGCGGCTCAATATGCCGCTGCGCGAGCTGGTTCAGGTCGGCGCGGCGTTGGGCAGCGATGTCCCCTTCTGCATGGGACAGGGTCTCGCCCGCGTGTCTGGCGTGGGCGATCGCCTGCTGCGCATGCAGGCCGGTGCGCGCCATTACCTCGTGATCGTGCACCCCGGCATGGGCCTTTCCACCGCGCAGGTCTATGCCCAATGGGACAAAAACGGCGAAAAGACGCTGAATCTCGACCTGGACGGCGCCCAGCGCGCGCTGATGGCCGGGGATATGCGCCGCTTTTCTACCTTGGCGGGCAATGCGCTCGAGCCGCCCGCCATCGACCTCATGCCCGAAATATGGACCGCGCGCGAGCAGCTTACCCATCTGGGCGCCATCTTTGCCCAGATGTCGGGCAGCGGCTCCGCCGTCTATGGCGTATTTGAAACGCTGGAAGGCGCGCAGGCCGCCAAGGCCGTCCTCGGCTACAAGGCGATCCTGACGCGGACGTATCCATAAAAATAGGCGCAATCGCGCATAATTTGACTTGTTTTGGTCGAGGCTAATGTCATCTCAGAAGGCGGAGGAGACGACATGCAGGCTCGACTTTTTTATGAGGAAACGCTGGTGCGGTTGCACGTGCTGGCCGACAGCGATTTGGATGAGGCACAACGGGTCAAGTTGTGCGTGGTAAAGGCCATTCGACAAAAGGCCGCGCGGCTGGCTGGCCAGGCGCACAGCGCGGGCGAGGCGTTTGCGATTTTGTCGCGCGCCAAGCCCGCGTTGCGCCGCGTCGCCCGGCATGCGGCGCGCCGCGAGCGCTTTAACGGGGATGTGCGGGTCGAGACCGGCGTCTACCCGTTTGACGACCGGCAGTACGGGGACAAGCTGGTACCCGCCGGTGACTACCGCGCTGTGCGCGTCGTGCTCGGAACCGGAAAAGGGCACAACTGGTGGTGCGTGCTCTATCCCGAGCTGTGCGCGGTCGAGGAGGCCTGCGCGCAGGCGCTATCAAGCCCCGACGCCGTGCACTTCTACACGCGCATTGGCGACTACCTGAGTACGCTTTTTAAGGGGGCAATATTATGAAGCGGGTGATCGCAATCTTCTACGCGGCGATCCTGCTGACCCTGTGCGTCCTGCCGGTGCTTCCCGCGCAGGCCGCCGTGGTTCTTGACATTGGCTCGCGCGGCGAAAACGTCAAAAAAGTGCAGGCCAAGCTCATTAAGTGGCAATACATGACCGGAACCGCCGACGGCGTCTACGGCGCAAAGACCAAGGCTGCCGTCAAAAAATTTCAGCGAAACAGCGGCATCAACCCTGACGGACGCGTGGGGCCCGGAACCGCCGCCAAGATGGGCGTGACGCTCTCTTCCGGCTCCTCGTCCTCTGGCTCGAGCAAGGCGAGCAAGGCGACCGCCAGCATTTCCTCGAGCGATCACCGCCTCCTCAGCAAGCTCGTACACGCCGAGGCGCGCGGCGAGCCCTACAAAGGCCAGGTCGCCGTCGCCGCCGTCGTCTTGAACCGGGTCAAGAGTTCCTCCTTTCCCAACACCATCTCCGGCGTCATCTACCAGAAAACCGCCTTTTCCTGCGTGAGCAACGGCCAAATCAACAAGACGCCCGGCAACGACGCCATCCGCGCCGCGCGCGACGCGCTCAACGGCTGGGATCCGACCGGCGGGTGCCTCTACTTCTACAACCCGCGCGAGACAAACGACAAGTGGATCAGGACGCGCTCGATCAAGACGGTGATCGGCAACCACTCATTCGCCGCATAGGAGGAGGTCAATATGTCATTTTTGTCGGGAAACATCAAACGGCGCGAGGCGTTGATCGCCATATTGATCGTGCTATGCGTCGCCCTTGGCGCGACCGGGTATGCGCAGAACCAAAAGGTCGCGGCGCTGACGTTGCAGGTGAGCGCCTCGTATCACAAGGCGCTCTACGAGACGGGCGAATTGATGACCGGCGTGCAGCTGGGGCTTGAAAAGCTGCTGGTCTCCGGCAGCGCGACCGGGCGGCAGGCGCTGCTTTCGGGCATTGCGCGCGAGGCGGACGGCGTCTGCGAAAACCTCGCCATGCTGCCGCCGGACAAGGAGACCTACGACGGCGCCATCAAGTTCGTCAATCAGGTGGGCGACTATGCGCGGGTGCTGGGCGAGCGCCTGGCAAACGGCGGCGCGCTCACGCCCGAGGACCTTACGCAGGTCGCCGCCATGCACGAAAGCTGCGTAAAATTAAACCAATACTTGGCGGACAAGATTGCACGCTACGAGTCGGGCGACTTTGACTTTGACCCGGCCAAGAGCGCCCAGATGAACAGCCTCCCGACGCGCGCCGACAACGAGGTGGAGCCGCTCATCAGCTATCCGGTGATGCTATACGACGGGCCGTTTTCGGATGCGCGGGATACGGGCGAGGTCAAGATGGGCGGTGCGCCGGTGTCGCCCGAGCAGGCCGCCGAGCGCCTGCGCGCCTTCATTGGCGCAGAGCGCATTGCGCGCCTCACGCCCGCGGGCGAATCCACGATCCTGTCGGCGTGCTACGAGTTCGAGGCCGAAACCGAGTCGGGCACGCTATCGGCCGGCGTTTCCAAGGCGGGCGGGCACGTCGTGTACATGCTGCCCGACACATCAGGCGGAACCCCCAAGCTCTCTTGGGCGGAGTGCATCGACCTTGGCCAAGCCTTTCTGGCGTCGCGCGGCTACCGCGACATGCAGGTCAGCTATTGGCAGCAGCAGGGCGCGATCCTGACCGTCAACTATGCCGCGATGCAGGACGGGGTCATCCTGTACCCCGATCTGATAAAATTGCAGCTGTCGATGGAAAACGGGCTTGTCGTCGGCATCGAGGCGGTCAATTACCTGCGCAACCATGCGCCGCGCCAATTGCTTGCGCCCCTCATTCCCGAAGAGAAGGCGATTGCAGCCATGAATCAGGCGCTGATGATCGAGCAGATTCGCCCGTGCGTGATCCCGCTCGAAGCGGGCGAGGCGCAGTGCTGGGAGGTCAAGGCGCAGTTCGAGGGCGGCAATCGCTACCTGATCTACCTGGACACCCAGACCGGCGCGGAGCACACGATCTTGCAGATCGTCGAAAACGGCGACGGCATCGTGACGCAATAAAAACCATGACCAAGCCAAGGGGGCATGGCAGATTTTCAACTTCTGCCATGCCCCCTTGGCTTGGTCCGTATCATAAGATGCCGGCTTCTTATTTTCGAATGATGACGGTGGTGCCGTCGGTGATCGCGTTATACAGCCACTTGATGTCCTTTGTCGCGAGTCTGACGCAGCCGTGCGAGGCGCGACTGCCCAGCGCCGAGACCGAGCCGCTGGTCGGCCGGCCGCCCTTGCGGTTGTAGAGCACCGAGTGGAACATGATGTTGCCCGTCGGGTCGATGTGAATCGCGTACTGCGCCCAGGTGCTTCTGTAGCCGGTGAAGCAGTGCCACTGCTCGCCCTTGCGCACCGTCTCGTCAAATGTGCCAAGCGGCGTGGGCGTTCTACCGGTACCGCTGGAGCATTTAAACTTCTTCTCAAGGTCGGTGTAATCCTGCTGGCTTTCGTTCCATTTATAGACCATGACGCGCTGGCTCGAGATGTCCACGATCACCTTGTACAGGTGAAGCGGCGTGTCGTTTACGATCGCGTTCTGGGAAAACAAAAGCGCCTGCGTGTTTTTGTCCGCGATTCCGGTCTGAGCCAGTCCGTTGAGCGACTGGAATTTCGCGACGGCGTCCGCTGTGGTCTTGCCAAACGCGCCGTCCGCGCCCTTGTACAGGTACGCAAGCGATGTCAGCCGCGACTGGACGCGCTTGACCGCGCCGCTTTCGTCGCCCTCCTGAAGCGTCTCGTAAAACTCGCTGAAATCGACATTCTGGAGCGCGTCCATGATCTTTGCGTCCGCCTCGCCATTGACGTCGTAGGGCAGCACGATTTCGGCCACCGGTTCGGGCGTGGCGTTGGGATCGGAGAAGACCGCGGCCGGCAGCACCGGTACCGTCTTTTTATACTGCTCGTTCAAAAACCCCTTGAGGTTGTTGATCGCCGTGACCGTCGCGTTTCCGTAGGCGCCGTCCGCCTCGCCCTCCAAGAATCCCTGCGCGATCAGCGCCTCTTGCAGCGCCTTGACGTCGTCGTTTTTCATCCCCTTGACCATTGGCGTGGGGCTGGGCGTCGGGATCGGCGTGGGCCTAGGCGTGGGGCTGGGCGATGGCGTGGGCGACGGGGTCGGGTCGGGCGTCGGGTCGGGCGTCGGAACCGGTGTAAAGCGCGGCCCGCCTTCCGGGGAAGCCGGATCGTCGGGGCGGCTGGCGACGTTGCCGGCTACGCTTTGATCGATCGTCGATTGAATGGCGCCTAGGCGCAATTCGTGCCCGGGCGACAGCGTAAAGATGAGTAGCGCCAAGAAAAACACCACGCCGGTTAGCTTTTTAGCCAATGCGTTCACCTCTTTCATTTAAGCAAGGCCATCGGTCGCCTGTCGGCAGCAGCGCGGCCACGGCCTGTCATGGCGTTTATAAAATCCGGTTCATAACATTGGAATCAGATCGGACAGCCGTTCAAGCGTCAGATCCGCCTTGGTGCTCGACTGCGCCGCCATCTCGGGCGTGGTCTCTCCGCTGAGCACGAGCACGGAGAGCATGCCGTTGCGCAGGCCGGTCTCCACGTCCGTGTAGAGGCGATCGCCGCACATGGCCAGTTGCGCGTTTTGAAGGCCCGTGCGCGCAAGCGCCGCCTCCACAATGCCGGAATGCGGCTTTCCGACGATCATGTCGGGACGCCGATCGGTCGAGGCCTCGATGAAGGCGATGATCGCGCCGATGTCGGGCGCAAAGCCGGTCTCGGTCGGGCAATTGAAATCGGGATGCGTCGCGACATAGGGAAGACCCATGCGCACAAAATCGCACACGGCGGTCATCTTCGCGTAGTCAAGCGTCGTGTCGTAGCCGATGATCACGTAATCGGGCTGCGCCTGATCGATCAGGACGCCCCCTTCTGAAAGCTCCTCCATCAGGTAGTGGTTGCCCAGCACAAAGGCCTTCTTGCCCGGAAAGCACTGCCGCACCTTGAGCGCGGTCGCCTGACCCGATGTGAGGATCTTGTCGGCCGTGACCGAAAGACCCATGCGCGCGAGCCGCCCGACGTAGTACTGCGCGTTGTGCGAGGAGTTGTTGGTCAAAAACAGGTAGTCCCGCCCGCTCTTTGTGACGGCCTCAATAAAGTCGAGCGAGCCGGGCAGGATGTTGTTGCCCAGATAAAACGTGCCGTCCATATCCAGCAAAAAGCACTTCGTGTCCTTAATTGTTGGCATGATCCGCTCCTTGCTCGCTCACTTCCTTGGTGAACTCGATTTGGCCTTCGTCCATCCACGCGATCGAGGCCAGCGAAACCGGCTTGTATCCGGCGGCCTCTAGGCGCGAACGGCCAGGCTGAAACGCCTTTTCAATCACGATGCCAATGCCGGCAACCGATGCGCCTGCGCGGGTGATGATCTTGGTCGCGCCCAGCGCCGCCTCGCCGTTGGCGAGAAAGTCGTCGATAAACAGCACGCGATCGTCGGCGCTTAAAAAGCGGCGCTTGACCGTGAGCTGATAATTGGTGCCCTTGGTGAACGAATGCACCGCAGTCTGAAAAAGCTCCTCCGACAGGATGGTCGAAGTGGATTTTTTCATGATGAGCAGCGGCACCTTGAGGATGAGCGCCGTCATGACCGCGGGCGCAATGCCGGAGGACTCGATCGTCGCGACGCGCGTGACGCCAAGGCCGCCAAACAGCCGGGCAAACTCCTCGCCGATCTGCTGCATGAGCTCGGAATCCACCTGATGATTTAAAAAGGAATCCACCAGCAGCACGTCGCGGCCAAGCGCCTTGCCGTCTTCAAGAATTCGTTGCTTTAGTATATCCATTTTATCACTCCCTTTGTCGGGTATTGTACAAAATTGCGCCGGGCAATACAAGCAAGATTTAGTTTAATTTAGAAGGCAAAGGTTTGCAAAGCCCAACAGCCTTGACAACAGGCGGGTTTTTCGCTATGATAATGAGTAGAGTAAGCAATGAGGTGTTATTAAACCATGTCCAATTATGACTTGATTATCGTTGGCGCCGGCCCGGCCGGCATATTTACTGCGCTTGAAACCTTTCGCCTTCGCCCCGACGCCAAGGTGCTCGTGGTGGACAGCGGCTTGCGCATCGAAAAGCGCACGTGCCCCGCGCGCAAGGTCGGGCACTGCGTCAATTGCCAACCCTGCAACATCATGAGCGGATGGGCGGGCGCCGGCGCGTTTTCAGACGGCAAGCTGTCGCTCAGCGAAGAAGTGGGCGGAAATCTCACCGACTACCTGCCGGTTGACCAGGTGCGCGAGCTGATTGCCTATGCCGACGCGATCTACCTTGAGCACGGCGCGCAGCAAGAGGTGTTCGGGCGGGGCGATCCCAAGGTAGACGAGATCAAATACGAGTGTTCCAAGCACAACCTCAAGTTGATAGGCTGCCCGATCCGGCACATGGGCACCGAGCTTGGGTTTAATGTGCTGCTCAATATGTTTAAGACGCTGGACAAGTGCGCGGGATTTACCTTCCTCGAGCGCACGACCGCCAAGGAACTGCTGACCCGCGACGGGCGCGTCGTAGGCGTGTGCCTCGAAGGGCCGCAGGGCGAGGCAAAGGCCTATGCGCCCTATGTGGTGGCGGCGCCCGGCCGTGGCGGCGCGCAGTGGCTGACGGGCGTTGCGCACGAGCAGGGCATTGAGACGGCGAACAACGAAGTGGACATCGGCGTGCGCGTCGAGGTGCCCAATTCCGTGATGGATCACCTGACCAAACACCTCTACGAGGCGAAGGTGGTCTACTACGCGGATACGTTTGAAAACAAGGTGCGCACATTTTGCATGAACCCGGGCGGGCTGGTGAGCGAGGAGCACTACGAGGGCGGCATTGCGGTGGTCAATGGACACAGCTATGCAGACCCCAAATTGCACACCGACAACACGAACTTTGCGCTGCTGGTCTCGACCAAGTTCACGGAACCGTTCAATCAGCCGATCGAGTACGGCCGCTATATCGCGCAGTTGGGCAACACCTTGACCGGCGGCGGCATCATGGTGCAGCGGTTGGGCGACCTGCTCAAGGGGCGGCGCACCGACTGGTCGCGGCTCAAAAAGTCCACGACGGTGCCCACGCTCACGACCGCTGTGCCGGGCGATCTGTCCTTCGTGCTGCCGCACAGGCATTTGACCTGCATCATCGAGACGCTTCGGGCGCTCAACAAGATCGCGCCCGGGCTGTACTCCCAAAATACGCTCCTGTACGGCGTGGAGGTCAAGTTCTATTCCTCCAAGCTCAAAGTTCAAAAGAACATGGAGACCGCGCTCAAGGGCTTTTACGCCATCGGCGACGGCGCGGGCATTACGCGCGGCCTCATGCAGGCCTCCGTGACCGGCGTGATCGTGGCCCGCGATATCGCCTCAGGCGTCGCGCCTGCGCAGGTCTAAAAAATCCTTCCGCACGCCGCGCTTTTGAGCAAGCAAAAAAACCGCTCCGCATGTGTCCACAGGGCACGCGCGGGGCGGATTTTTTTGCGGCGCGGGATTAGGGGCGATAGGCGCAGCGCTTGAATTTATCGCCCTCTTTTACGACGAAATGGGCTAAAATCCACTGGGTCATGTCGCGGAGGCTCTCTTCGTAGGGGCGGAATGTCAGCCCCAGTTTTTCTTCCGCCTTTTTGCTTGAAAAGTTGCAATTGCAAAACAGCGTGACGATCGAATAATGCGTGTAGAGCGGCTTGAGCTTTCGAATCTTGTAGTACAGCTCGGCCAAATAACTGGTGCTCAGCACGAACCAGTGCGGAAGACAGGTCTTGAGCATGGGTTTTTGGCTGGTTTCGGAGACCACGCGCAGCATCTGCTCGACCGTGACCACGTGCCCGCCCAAGATGTAGCATTCGCCGGACAGCCCGCGCTCGATGGCGAGCTGCGTGCCCCGCGCGACGTCGCGCACGTCCACAAAGCTGTAGCGACCGGCCGGGTAGGCGGTCAATTCCCCGCACAAAAACGCGGTGATCATCGTGCCCAGGTTGGACGGCGTGCGCTCGTCGGGGCCGATTACGCCGGATGGATGCACGACGACCACCTGAAGCGCGTCGCTCTTTGCGCCAAGCACCGCGTTGGTCGCCTCGGCCTTTGTCTTTGCGTATTCGCCATAGACCAGCGCCGGATCAAAGCGCGCGACCTCATCCATCGACTGGTCGCCCGGCTTTTCCGGGATCGCGTGAACCGAGCTTGCGTACACGAGGCGCTTGACGCCTGAAAGTTGGCAGGCGCGAATCACGTTTTGCGTGCCGCCCACATTCACGCGGTGCATGAGCGCCCGCTTGCCCGAGCCGATGTCGATGATCCCCGCCATGTGGACGACGCAGTCCATCCCCTGAAACGCGGCGCGCAGGCTGGCCTCATCCAGCACATCTCCATAGACCAGCGTTGAGCAATCCGCGATATGGTCGGTCTCCTCGCTCGGAAGCACAAAGGAAGACACTTGATACCCCGCCTCGAAAAGCGTGCGAACCAGCACCGAACCCAGATACCCCGCCGCGCCGGTGACGATACATTTCATAAACCTCATCTCCTATTCCAGGCCCCTGTCCCCTTCTGATCCCTTCTCCTTTTCCCACAATCCGTATTGTGCTTCGTTTTGTAGCGCCGAAAGCAGCAGCGTGCGCGCGTTCGGGTATTTTTTACACAAGTCGTCCAGCAGGTTCTTCATCTCTTGGCGCTTTGTGTGGCCGTTGGCCGGGCAGGGCGATTGAACGACCGGGAGTGCGAGCACCTTCGCCATGTGGATCACGTGCCGCTCGGGCAGGTAGATGAGCGGGCGAATTTGGGTGATGCCGACCCGGTCCAGGTGCGTGACCGGGTGAAAGGTGTGAATGCGCCCCTCATAGAGCAGCGACATAAACAGCGTCTCGATCGCGTCGTCTAAATGATGCCCCAGCGCGATCTTGTTAAACCCCTCGCTCACGCACAATTCGTTGAGCGAGCCCCTGCGCATCTTGGCGCACAGCGCGCACGGATTTTTTTCCTTGCGCTCCTCGAAGATCACCCGCCCGATCTCGGTCTCCTTGACGAGGTAATCCACCTCCAGCCGCTCGCACAGCGCCCGAACCGGGCTTAGGTCAAACGGCTTGAGCCCCAGCGTCAGCGTCACCGCCGTCAGCGTAAAGGGATGCGCGGAAAACTTGCGATAAAGCGCAAGCGCGTAGAGCAATAGCAGGCTGTCCTTGCCGCCCGAAACGCCCACCGCGACGCGATCACCCGACTCGATCATGTGAAAATCCTGATCTGCGCGCCGCAGACAGCCCAATGTCTCTTTCATAGAAAAAACGACCCCTTGTCAAAAAAGTATCAGTTCAGGTTGAAGGCCACCTTGATCGCCTCGACCTCGTCGGGCGTGATCATGACGAGCGGGCCGATGTCGCGGGCGGCGATCATCGCGGAGGCGGAGTAGTCCAGCACTTCCAGTCGGTCAAAGGCATTGAGGAGCGTGGCGCCGGTCACGATGACGCACTTGTTGTCCACGATCGCGACCGGGGAGGACTCGCTGAAGATGCCGCAGGTGCCCTCTATGTCAAGCGTCGTGGAGGCGTAAGGCACGCGCTTGACGTCGCGCAACATGATGTAGCTCTCGGGGATCGTGCGCGAGTCAAACTCGGCGTCGGTCACCGCAAAGGCCATGATTGCGGGCGGGTGCGCGATGATGATCGAGCGGATGTCCGGGTGCGTCTCGTAGATGCGCTGGTGCAAAAGCGCCGAGCGGCTGGGGGATTTGCCGGTCTCGCACATGCCGCCCTTGATGCGCACAAGGTCCTCGATCTCAAGGTACTTGCGGTCCTTCATGTAGGGCGTAATCAGGAAGGAGTCGTCTGACAGGCGCTGCGAGAAGGTGCCCTGGGTGCTGGTGAAGAGGCGCTGGTCGTAGGCGCGGTGGATCATCAGGCACATGTCGCGCCGCGCCGCGCACTCCTCGCTGGTTACCGTGCGCGATACGAACGCGTCCATCGTGGGGAAGGACTGCTGCGCGTCCATCTGAATCTGCTCGTCGGTCAATGTGCGCACCGTGCCGATCTTGTTGGCGTCGATCTCTAGCCGCCCGCAGTAGTCGAGCGTCTCAAAGGCCATGAACGCGCGGAACACGTCGCGCGCGCCGCACACCACGCCATGGTTTTCAAGCAGAACCGTATTGTAGCCCTTGGCGAACTCCTCGGCGATGTTTTTGCCCAATTGCTCGCTGCCGGGCACGTCGTATTTGGCCATGGTCACGCCGCCGCAGACCAGGTGCGCGTCGGGCGTCAAGTGGGTGTTGGGGATCCTGCGCGCCAATGAAAAGGCCACGAGCGTCGGCGGATGCGCGTGCACAATGCCGCCCAAGTCCGGGCGAATCTCATAGATGCGGCGGTGAAAGGGCAGTTCGACGGAGGGCTTGTGAATGCCGATGCAGGTGCCATCGGGCTTGACCTGAATGATATCCTCGCGCGCGAGCGAATTTTTGTCGATGCCGGACGGCGTGATCCAGATGTCGCCGTTGCGGTCGCGAACCGACAGGTTGCCGCCGGACGTCGTGGTCATGCCATAGCGGTAGATGCGCGCCATCAGCATAATCAGCTGATCGGCAGGATGCAAAAGATCAAAGCGCATAAAAAAGCCTCCTTGTTCTATATGAGATCATCTATAAATCATTCTACATCGCCCCCATAAACTCCTAGCGCCGCGCGCTGTTTTGGATAATAAAGTTGTTGCGTGCGGTTTGTTCGCACCTCGCTTGCATCACGCCCGGCAATGTGCTACAATTTGCACAAAGACGCGGGAGGATGGAACGTGGCAAAAATTGTGACGGCGGCGGTCATCGTGCGCGACGGGCGGGTGCTGGTCGCGCGGCGCGCGCTTGGACAGGATCACGCGGGCTATTGGGAATTTCCGGGCGGGAAGCTTGAGGCCGGCGAGGACGAGCGCGCCTGCCTTGCGCGCGAACTGCGGGAAGAGTTGGCCATTGAAGGCATTGTCGGGGCGCACCTGACCGACAGCTTGTACGCGTATGAAAAGGGCGCGATTTTGCTCAAGGCGTACGCGTTTGACTGGCAACAGGGAGAGATGCGCCTGACGGTGCACGACAAAATTGATTGGGTGACGGGCGAGGCGCTTGAGCAATGGCCGCTAACGCCCGCGGATGAGCCGATCGCGCGGTTTGTGATGGCGCAGTTGGACTGCCAGAACCCATGAGATGATCGCGCGGGTTTAAAAAAGTCTTTTGAGCGGGGGAGGCGGTCAACTTGCCGGACAAAATGGACAAGGACGCGAGAAAGCGCATACATATTCTGGCGACCGGCGGCACCATTGCGGGGGTCGGCGAGCGGGGACAGACGCAGGGCTATACGCCGGGCGTATTGTCGGTTGGCAAGCTGGTGGAGGGGCTTCCGGACGTCGACACGATCGCCAAGGTGAGCGGCGAGCAGTTTTTGAGCCTCAATTCCGACGACATCACGCAAGGCAACTGGCTGGACATCCTGCGGCGCATTCAGGCGCTTGTGGACGAAGACGCCTGCGATGGGTTTGTGATCACGCACGGGACTGACACGCTGGAGGAGTCGGCGTATTTTTTTCATCTGACCGTCAAGACGCGCGCGCCGGTCGTGATGACCGGCGCGATGCGCCCCGCGACCGCGACGAGCGCCGACGGGCCGCTCAACCTGTTGCAGTCGATCTCGCTTGCGGCCAGCGACGAGGCGCGCGGGCACGGGGTGCTGGTCGCCTTCAACGAGGGCGTCTATTCGGCGCGCGACGTGCGCAAGGGCAATTCCTTCCGCACGCACGCGATCACCGGCGGCGACATGGGCTCGCTTGGCCTCATGCGCGACGAGACGCCGATATTCTATCACAAGTCGCTCAAGAAGCACACGCTCGAGACCGAGTTTGACGTGTGCGGGCGAAAGAGCCTGCCTGCGGTGGGCGTGGCCTCCTTCCACGTGGACGCGCGGCCGGAGATATTGGACTACCTGGCCGGCACGCACGACGGGCTGATCATCGAGGGCGCGGGCGACGGGCAGGTGAGCCTCGCGTGGGAAAGGCGCATTCGCCGCTTGGCCGGGCAGGGCTATCCGATCGTGCGCGCGACGCGGGTGCCCGATGGCGCGGTATTTCGCGGCGCGGGGATGCCCGACGACGAGATGGGCACCGTCGCCGCCGGCACGCTGTCGCCCGAGAAGGCGCGCGTGCTTTTGATGCTTGCGCTCACCAAGACGCGCGACATCGGAAAGATCCAGCGGATGTTCGAATGGTATTGAGGGCGCTTTTGCGCTAAAAAAGATCCGGCGAACGGCTGCATTGAGCCGCTTTTGCGCATTAAAAAACCGGAGCCATCCCGCACGGGCGAGAGGCTCCAGTTTTGCGGTTAAGACAAATTACTTTTCGATGTCGATCTTGGTGTAGCCCAGGTATTTGACCAGCGCCTCGTTGATGGCGTCCACCATGTCGCCGCGCGTGATCGCGACGTGGTGGCGGAAGCCGCCCTCGAAGATGTGCTGGAGCTTATTTTGCAGGTTGGTCGTGGTCAGCACGCCGGGCGTTCCAAAATAGGCTTCCTCGATGGGATCGGCGGTGATTTCCGCGCTGCCCACGTAGAAGCGAACCTCGCCATCCTCGTTGCGGCAGCTGGTGAAGGTGATCGGGCCGGGCGCGATCTTGTCCACGTTGAGACCCCAACCGCTGCCCTCACCGTACGTCTTGGCAAACATCAGGTGCTGCTGCATCGTGCCCTTGCCGGTCATCAGATCGACCGCGAGCGGGCCGCAGTGGAAGAGGATGCACTTGTCGGGATCGTCGCCGTAGTTGTTGTTCCAGTCGAGCAGGCCCGCGGGGGTCTGGCTCGCCAGGTTGAGCGCGGTCATCGCGACCGCGTTGGTCACGTCCAGTTCGCACGCGGCGGGAATGCCCATCTGGTTTAGGATGCCCAGCAGGCAGCACGGGGCAATGCCCAGCGTCTTTTCCATCTCGTCCCAGCAGCGAACCGCGACGCAGTCCAGCTTCCAATCGGCGATGATCTTTTCAAAGGCGGCGCCCATGCGCGCAAGCAGCAGCTCCTTGCCCTTGGGCATGCAGCCGAGGTTGGCGGAGTCGAGGATGCGCTTGAGCCACAGCTGCGCCTCGGGCGAATCCTCCTTGATCGCGTCAAAGGTGCTCATCAGCATCGTGAGGTCCATGGCTTCCACGTCGATGCCGTGCTTTTCAAGCGCGATTTCGTCGTAGCGAACCGACTTGAACGCGGTCGTGCGGGCGCCGATCGCGCCAAGGCGCAGGTGCTTCATGCCCTTGACGATGCGGCAGATCGAGGAGAACTTGCGAAGCTGCTCCTGAAATTCGTCGCTCGACGGATGGACGACGAAGGGCGGGAACGAGGTGAACTTGGTGCCGATCTGCTTGAGCACGCTGCCCAAGCCCAATTTCCCGCAAAACGCGTCGCGGCGATGGTCAAAGTCCATGTTGCCGATCTCATCGGGATAGGCCTGAAGCAAAATCGGAACGGTGACGTCCTTGATCGCGGCCTTGATGCCGTTTTCGTCGCCGAAGTTGGGCAGGCAGATGATCACGCCGTCGTATTGGCCGTGATGCGATTCCAGAAAGTCGTGAAACGTAAGGCCCTCCTGCGTGGTCTCGACCGCGCCGTAGCGGACGGCGTCCTTGTCGATCATCATCGGCTCAATGCCGGCCTTTTTGAGCGCGTCGGCCATCTGGACGCGCGCCTCTTCGATCACTGAGCTCGGGAAAAAGCCGCGGTTGGCCACCAAAACTGCCATTTTCATGGGGGAAACCTCCTTATGGGATAATCGTAAATGTGCCACATTGCAAGGGCAGTATTTAACGATAATGATTCTATCACAAAGGCGATTTTCTGTCAATTGCATTGCGAAAAATAGTCAATTCGGCTATAATGAAGAAGTGGAATCGGAGGGCGGAGGGAAAAAATGAATGTATTGATTACCGGCGGGTCGCGCGGCATTGGCGAGGCGACGGTCCGGCGGTTTGCGCGCGGCGGCTGGCGGGTCGCCTTCACCTATTTTCAGGCCACGGCGGCGGCGGAGGCGCTGGCGCGCGCGTGCGGCGCGCTGGCGATTCGCTGCGACGTGTCGGTGCGCGCGCAGGCGGACGCGGCTGTCGATTCGGCGCTTGCGGGGCTAGGAAGCCTCGACGCGCTCGTCAACAACGCGGGCGTGTCTTCGATGGGGCTGATGACCGAGACGAGCGACGCGACTTGGCGGAGCGTCCTGTCGGTCGATCTGGACGGCGCGTTTTATATGATGCGCGCGGCGCTTCCCGGGATGATCTCAGAAAAGCGCGGCGCGATCGTCAACGTGTCGAGCATGTGGGGCGTGTCGGGCGCCTCGTGCGAGGCGGCCTATTCGGCGGCCAAGGCGGGGTTGATCGGGCTAAGCAAGGCGGCGGCGCGCGAATTGGGCCCTTCCAACATACGGGTCAACTGCGTGGCGCCCGGCGTGATCGACACCGCGATGAACGCGCGACTGGACGCGCAGACGCGCGCGGAATTGGCCGATCAGGCGGCGCTGTGCCGCATCGGCCGCCCCGAAGAGGTCGCCGAGGTGATCGAGTTTCTCGCCTCCGATCGCGCCTCCTTCCTAACCGGCCAGACGATTTTGGTGGACGGCGGGTTTATCGGGTAGGCGCTGGACTGGCTCAAAACCGCATCCAGCCAGTCGGATGCGGACAAAAGGGCAATCCCCATCACGGCAGGGAAACAGGGGGGACGAACGCAAGGGGCGATCATCTGCGCCGCAGCGCGGAGAAAAGAAATCGGGCGGCGCAAGAAGCCATCGGAACAGAAGAAACGGGAGGACCCTATGAAACATCCCCAAATTGTCGTAAAAATCGTCTGCGCCCTGCTGCTTTTCTGCGCTTCGATGCTGACGATCATGGATTTTTCCCATCAAGTGCAGCGCGCGTTGACGGCGGAGACCTATCGGACGCTCTCGGAAGTTTCAAAGACCTACAACAAGGTGTTTAACGACCGCGTTAAAGCGACCATCGTGACCATGAACATGCTGGCCGGACATCTGTCGGAAGCGCATGGCTCCTCCTGCGAGGAAGTGATGGGTGTTTTGCAAAACGCGGTGAACGAGGGCGGATTTACCAAGATGGCGGTTTGCCGCGCAGACGGCATGAGCCTTTCCAATGACGGCATAAGAAACAATGTGTCTGGGCGGGATTATTTCCGCAAGGCCATGAGCGGAAAGGCCGATGTCAGCGAGCCGCTGACCCTTGCGTCCGGCGCGGAGGAGAGCATCATCGTCGCCGTGCCGGTGCGCCATGACGGAAAGGTGACCGGGGTGTTGCTGGGCGGCTATCCCCTCACCGTTGCCGGGGATCACCTGCTGGACACCACCTATTACAGCGAAGGCTACGGCTATATTGTCGCGCCGGACGGATCGATTATCCTCTCCAGCGACCACAGCGACAAGATGGTGGACGGCAAAAACCTGCTTACGTTTTTTGAGAAGACCGATTTTATGACGTTCTCCATGGCGCAGCTAATACAGGCCATAGGCAAGGGCGAAAGCGGCAGCTTTGCCTATCGCTATCAGGGGCAGCGGCGCTTTGTCAGCTTTACCCCCTCCGCCGTCAACGATTGGTACACCTTCAGCCTTTCCTCGGACGCGCCCATGTTGCAGGACGAAAGGGTCAACAAGCAGATCGTCTACGCGCTGATGGCAAAGTTTGCGCTGGTTGCGGCGCTGGTGCTTTTGTGGATTGTGCTGGGCAACCGCCGCCACAACCGCGCGCTGCTCAAGCAAAAGGAGGAGCTGCGGCTGAGCGAAAAGCGGTTTTCCGTGGCCGTCAACGCCTCGAGCGGCGCGCTCTTTGAACTGGACATTCGGCGGCAGGTCTATACCCATTTTGAAAATGCGCGGCGCATCTTTGGCGTGGATGCCGAAAAAATTCTGGCGGAAACCGCATGGCTTGCGGCCTTGCCCCACGACGAATTTGAGGTTGCGGCAAGCCGCTATTTCTTTCATCCGGACGACTGCGCGGCCGTCATGGCCGAGATGAAAAAGTTGGCGCACAATACGATCACGGGCTGCGAGGCCAGGCTGCGCCGGCATGACGGCAGCTACCTCTGGTGCAGAATAGATCTGAGTCTGACATTTGACGCATTCGGAGCGCCCGCGCACTTGGTCGGCTTTGTTTCAGACATCGACGCCATCAAGAGCCAAGCGATCCATTCGGAGCTGCAAGCGCAAAAGGACCCCATGACGGGGCTTTACAACAAGGTCGCCATGGCGACGCTTGCCAACAAGGGGCTAAGCGAATACCCCTACGGGCGGCACGCGCTGATGGTGCTGGATATTGACGGCTTTAAGGGCATTAACGACACGTTGGGTCATGCCTTTGGCGATTTGGTGCTGATTGACGTGTCCGCCAAGCTGAAAACCGCCTTTCGCAGCAACGACATCGTCGGGCGCATCGGCGGGGACGAGTTTTCCGTCTTGATGAAAAACATCCCGGACACCAGCAGCGCGCTCAAAAAGGCTGCGGAGCTGTCCGAATTGTTTCACCAGACCTATGTGGGGGAAAAGCAGCAATACAAAATCTCTTGCAGCATTGGCATCATCATCACGGAGGCGGGCACAAGCGGGGATTCCTTTGAAACGCTGTTTAGAAAGGCGGACGCCGCGCTCTATCAGGCAAAGCAGAGCGGCAAGGATCGGTTTGTGCTCTATCAGGCGAGCGACGCGAACGCCTATCCCATTGCAAGCACGAAGATGGACGGCGAGGATTTGCTAAACCTCAAAAAATCCCGCACGCTGGAGGCCTATATCTTCGAGCTGCTCTATACCGCGCGGGACTTTGAGAGCAGCATCAACATGGCGCTGGCCGCCATCGGGCGGCAGTATGCCGTCAGCCGCGTTTCCGTCTTTGAACACAGCGAGGATGGGAAAACCACCCGCAATAGCTACGAGTGGTGCAGTGAAGGCGTCAGCGCCGAGTTTGAAAATAGGCAGCACTTGGCGCTTTTCTCGGGGGATGCGTCTGTACTGGATTGCTTCGACGAAAACGGGCTGCTTTACTGCAGCGATGTGCGGGAACTGCCCGCCTATCTGCGGGCGGTCTTGGAAAAGCAGCACGTCCTGGCCACCTTGCAGGTGATGCTTATCAACGACGAGCGCCCCTTTGGGTTCATTGGGTTTGACGATTGCTACCTGCGCCGGGTGTGGACAGCAGAGGAGATCGAAAAGCTGTCCTACCTCTCCAAGGTCTTAAGCGTGTTCCTCTACAAGAAAAAGGCGGAGGAT
>JAVXNW010000054.1:0-17537 GCA_036645575.1 Clostridia bacterium
CAACCAGCAATGTTCCCAAAAGTGTGGTCTTTAAATTACTTTTCATACAATCACCCTTTATCTGGTGTCAATTGGTATTTTGTTGTCTCTAAGACGCGCGTCACCCTGCGGAAGTTGCATCAGGCGGTTTTTTTGTGTCAACACCGTGGCAACTTTGCCCGCCTCGCCGGCCTGCGTCCCCCAACCTGCGTTCTCAGGGGAAAGAAATGCCGAGAATCCGCCTTGGCGGGGCCGCGCGACTTCGCGCCGGGCTTTCCATATGCGGTGATTGAACGCAAAAGAGGGCGGCGCGCCCCCTTTCACACAACCCTTCGCGCGCTGCGCCCATACGGCGGCGCCGTCCCCCTTGCCCTTTTTGCCGCCGGGTTCCCCCGCGCCGCGCCGCATTGCCTTTTTTTTCGCCCCATTGTCCCGTGTTTTGCGCCGATCCTTTCTATTATTACCGTCCGAATCGCATCACCTGTGCCCAAATGGAAATATTTGTTATGATGACTTCGAGGGATCATTTTCCTTGGCAGTTTCGTCCAATGGGGGAAAGGCGTGAAAAGACCGGATGGTCTGCGCGCCGTTACCAGAAAGGAGCTTTCCCTATGAAAAAAACTTTTAAAAAACTCTGGATGCTTACCTTGATCGTGGCGGTGCTCACGATGCCCTTCGCGGCGCTTGCGGCGGAGGCAACCTATGGCTGGACACAGTTTGACGCCGTCTGGTTCTTCGTGGATACCGACGGAACGCTGATGACCAGCGACCCCTACGCGTTCACCCTGCCGCCCGAAGGCGCGGTCATCGGTGAACTGCCGAGCGAAACGCCTCCGGCGGAGCTGGAGCAAAACGTTCCCCAAGACGAGGTCATTCAGGACATAGAGATCGGCCAGCCGGAAGCGGAGCCCGAAGCCGAGCCCGAAGCCGAGCCGGAAGCCGACGTGGACGCCGAGATGGCCGTTCAGCCGGACGATGCGCAGGCCGAAATAATTGCCGAGGACGAGTCCGGGATTGAGACGCTGCCCGCCCAGGATGAAACGCCGATTGCGCCGGAAGGCGAAGTGGAAGACGCGCCGGACGCCGCCGAGGTAATTTCGGAGATCGACGACGCAGGCGTTGAGACGCTGCCCGCCGAGGACGGCGCAGTCCCGGTCGCGCCGGAAAGCAACATGGCGGTGAGCGTGCTGGTCTCCTATGAAGGCGACGCGCCGCACTACGGAAGCGCGATTACCCTTTTGTCCACCGTCACCGATGCGCCGGACGGCGCGCGCCTTGCCTACCAGTGGCAGACCAAGACCCCGGACAGCGACTGGTCCAACGTCGAAGGCGCGACGGACGCCACCTATGGATATGTACTCAGCGAGGACAACGCGGCCAACACCTATCGCCTGATTGTCACGCCGAATGTGGAGGGATAAGTTATGACGAGGAAATTGGGCGCGCTTATTCTGGCGCTGATCTTGATGATGGGATGCGCGATGCCGGCCGCGCTGGCCGAGCCGGTTATTTCTAACGAGGTGACGATCACCCCGATCCCGCCCACGGACCCGGTCGATCCGGGCGTCGTGCCGGGTCTCAAGCTCGACATGGTGCTGGTTCCGCTCAAGGTCGCGCCCGGCGGCGTGGTGAGCGGCCAGATTACGCTCAAGAACACCGGCGACGCGGTCAAGGACCTGCCGGTCGTGTGCCAACTGCCCAGGGGCGCGACGCCGGTGGATGTGGACCTGTTCACCTACCGCGTTGCGGCGCCCGAACAGCTCACCTGGACGGTCAGCCTTGAAAAGGGCCAGATGGCCACAATGACCTTTGACGCACTGCTTCCGGAGACCGCGCGGGAAGGCACGCAATTCGTCTTCACCACCACCTGCGCGCAGATGACCGCCTCGGGCGTGGCCACGATCGCGGTGAGCGACCTGCGCGTCAAGATCACCTCAAACGTCAAGCGCGCGCAGGCAGGCGACGCGGTCAAGTATGTCGTCGCCCTTGGAAACCAAGGCACCGCCAACGAAAAAGCGCTGGCGCTCAGGTCTTACGTGCCGGAGGGCATGAGCATCGACCTCAATAGCCTGTCGCCGGACGCGCAATACCTGGACGGCGTGATCACTTGGACGCTCGACCTGCCGGCCGGAGCGCGCCTTGAGCGCACGTTTGTCGGAATCATGCCGGACGACGCGGTGCAAGGCGACACGTTTGTCAACATTGCGCAGGCCAAGGACGTGACCGCGTCCTCGACCGTCACCGCCTATGAGCCGGAGCCGGAACTGGATATCGCCATGAAGGTCAACAACCGCACGCCCGGCCCGGGCACCACGGTCAAGTACACGATCACCGTGACCAACGACGGAAACGCCGACGCGACCGATGTGAAGATCATCGATTCGCTGCCGGAGGATCTGGACATCTCGACCAAGCACATCTCGGACGACGGCGAGTATCTGAGCCGCGAAGACCGGATCGTCTGGTATGTGGATGTGCCGGCCGACGACAAGGTCGTCCTGACGTTCAGGGCCTATGTGCCGGACTGGACCGAGGAAGGCGATACCTTCGTCAACCGCGTGCGCATCAAGGACGGCGAGAGCGCCAAGGCGACGATGGTCGTCACCGAGGACGCGGTGCCCAAGACCGGCTATGACGACAAGACAGAGACCATTGTGCCCGCGGCGTGGGCCGCGCCCGCCGTCGAAGGCGGAGAACTGGTCGCCCCCGCGGACAAGATTCCCGATATCGAGCCGCTGCCGGTGCAGGAGGCATTTGCCCAGCAGGTGGCCGAGCGCCCGGAGCTGATCGGCTTTCTGAAGGCGCCTGACATCATCGACCTGCCGGTCATGCAGGCGGGCAACAACGACTTCTATATGATTCACAACGCCGACGGCAAAGAGGATGAGGCGGGCGCGCTGTTTCTGGACGAGCGCAACCACCTAAACCCGCTCGATAGCCACCTGCTGATCTATGGGCACAACATGAAAAGCGGCGCCATGTTCGGAAACCTGGCCAACTATCGCGAGGTTCAGTACGTGCAGGCGCACCCGGTGTTCACCTTTCAGTCGATCTACGACGCGGAGCCTTCCACCTATGCCGTGGTCGCGGTGCTGGACGCGTCGATGGATCCCGGCAACAAGGACTACCTCAAGATTCGCAGACCCAACTTTGACGACGAGGCGGACATGACCGCCTACGTGGCAACGCTCCTGGAGCGCTCGTACCTCACGATCCCGGTCGAGATCGCCCCGACCGACAGCCTGCTTTCGCTGGTCACTTGCAGCTACTTTCAGGACAACGGACGCCTGATTGTGATCGGCCGCAAACTGCGCGAAGGCGAGACGGTCGAGCAGATCACCCAGCTGATGGCGACCGCGACCGCCAAGTAAATTCCCAAAACGCCGCCAAGGGCCCGGAAGCCACGAGCTTCCGGGCCCTTCATTGAGCCGCCCGTTGTAAAACAAAGGACGCTATGGTATAATTTGTCTATTCATCTGGGATGGGTGAGAAGATAGGAGTGCGTTCATGAAAGTGTCTATGCGTAGGATAGCCATCTTGTTGGTGTTGACTTTGACGCTAGGGATGACGGGCGCGGTTGGCGCGGCGGCCATGGCGCAGGAATGGACGGGCGCGGATGCGCATCAGGCGATGGCGCAGTGGGACGCGCCGGGCAAGATGGCAAAATACGGATCTCAAAGCCGCCTGTACAAGCGCCCCCGCAGCATCTCGCTTGCCAAGACGGCCAAGGTACTGGGCCTTGCGCGCGGCGCGAACACGAAAAACGACGTGACGCCGGTGGTGCTCACGTGTAAGCCCAACCGTGGCGCATCCTTTTCCTATGACGTGGTAAGCGAAAACCCCGATATCGTGTCGGTCGAGAAGACGCCCGAGGGCCGCTTTTACTTAAAGGCGCACCGGGCGGGCAGCACCTATATCCGTGCGGGCGTCGCAAACGAGGAAATGCAAGTCGTCGGCCCGTTTGCCAAGCTCAAGGTGACGGTCAAGGAAGAGATCCGGCTCACCAAGCTCACGCGGCAAGTCAATTCGCTTTTGATTCCGGGCGGCGACGTGCTGTATGATTTGGCGGATGTCGTCACCGGAAAGCCGCTGATGGCGGACGCGGTTGCGCCGGACGGATCGGTGCGCCTCTCGTGGACGAGCAAAAACCCCGAGGTGGCCGCGACCGACGCGGACGGAAACGTGTGGGCGGTGGGCGCGGGCAAAACCACGCTGACCGGCCGGGCGACCGACGGGAGCCATTGCAAGGTGACGCTCAAGGTGAGCGTCAAGGCGCAGGCACCCGGCCCCAAAAAGGTCAACTGCCGCGTCTACGTGATCGCCAACAGCGATTATCCGGGCACGAATATCGACCTGGACGGCCCCATCACCGACAAAAAGATCCTGAGCGGCGCTTACAAAAACGCCTCGTTCGCGGGGGTTCCGGCGGAGGTGTTTGTGCACGAAAACCTGGGCAGCAAGCAAGTGATGAAGGTGCTTTGCGATATGGCGAAGAGCGGCGCGGACGAAGACGACCTAAGCGTGTTCTACTATAGCGGGCATGGCGAGGGCGGATCTGACCCGGCGCTGCGCGGCGCGCTGTACTGTGTGGACGACGCCAACGTGCCGGTCGATCGCGTGCGCGCGGCGCTTGATCAGGTGCCGGGCAGGGTGCTGGTGATCCTAGACAGCTGCCTGTCGGGTCAGTTCATTGAGCAAAAATCCGTAAGGGAGCAGGCGGAGGCGGCCAAGGACTATAACCAGGCGGTGATCGCGGCGTTCGCGGGCGCGACGGCGAAAAAGCCGCTGCCCGATTCGTCGGTTTCGAAAAAATACATGATCCTGACCGCGTCAAGGCCGCTTGAGCTTGCGTGGGAGACGGACAAGCATGGGCTGTTTACCTACTATCTGGGCAAGGGAATTGGCTTTGACGACGAGGCAAATCCCAAGGTTTCCGTTCTGCACGCCGACACAAATGGCGACATGCGCGTGAGCCTTTCCGAGATTTACGACTATGCCGCGCCCAAGGTCTACGAAGGGTCAATCTCTGACACGGACAGCATAACGCAACACGTGATGGTGTGGCCCGCCAACGACCAATCGGCGGTGATCGCGCGCGACTGATCGGCACGGGGAATAGGCAAAGCCCAAGTGGGGGGCGGGGGACGCGGCGGCATGCGGCAAGCGATGACACGAAGGGAGAATCGTTGCGAGGTGGCAAAATTATACTTTCGCTATGGCACGATGGGGTCGTCAAAGACGGCCAACGCCATCATGGTTCGCTACAATTATCTGGAGCGCGGGCAAAACGCGCTGTTGCTCAAGCCCCAACTGGAGGTGCGCGACGGCGCGCGCACGCTCAAGTCGCGCTCCGGGCTGAGCGCGCCGTGCGCCTATGTCGAGGAACTGGACGCGCTCGATTTGAGCGCGTATGACTGCCTGATCGTGGACGAGGCGCACTTCCTGACCCGGGAGCAGGTGAAAAAACTGGTGGATATCGTGGACGCGCAGGACCTGCCGATCATCTGCTACGGGCTGCGCGCCGACTTTCGGGGCGAACTGTTCCCGGGCAGCCAGTGCCTGATGGCGTGGGCGGACACGATCGAGGAGATCAAGACCGTGTGCTGGTGCGGGCGCAAGGCCACCTGCAACGCGCGGATCGCAGACGGGCGGATGGTCAGGGAGGGCGCGCAGATTGAGCTGGGCGGGAGCGAGCGCTACGTGAGCTTGTGCCGCAAGCACTGGAAGGCGGGCAACCTGGGCGTGCGGGAGATTCGCAGGATCGACGCGGACAAGCGCGGGCATATGGCGCTGCTCATGCTGGCGGACCCCGACGAGCGGATGATCGACCGGTATCTGGACGCGGGCGACATGTACGTGCTGTTTGAGGGGGGAACCCCGGCGGCGGAGGCGGTGATCGTCAAAAACGCGGACGGCAGCTGCGAGCTCAAGAACTTGGCCACCGAGCCGGGGCGGCAGGGCATGGGGCTTGGCAGCTTGCTGGTCAGGCACCTGATGGAGATATACCGGCCGTGCGGCAGGATGTACGTGGGAACCGGCAGGACGCGCGTCGCGTTTTATGAGCGGCTGGGCTTTTCTTGGGATCACACGATCCAAGGCTTTTTTAGCGACAATTACCCGGGCCCGCTCTATGACGAGGGGGAACTGCTGACGGATATGGAGATGCTGTGCGCGCGTCTTGACGGGCCGCCAAGCGCATAAGATGGCGCGCGGGGGCGTGAACCTTTTGGGCGAAGCTTTCGTCTTAGCGGCAGAAGTATGCGAATAATTTTGGAGGGGTAAGCATGAAGAAATGGTTGGCGGCGGTCTTGACGATGGGGTTATTGCTGCTGCCGGCCGGGGCGCGGGGCGAGGCGGCGGGCGCGTTTGTGCTGCCGCTTGGCGCGGACAACGTGCTGGCAAACGTGCAGGGGCAGGCGCTGACCGAGCGGGGCGCTTACTGGCGCATCGACGTTCTGACGCCGGAGGCCGCGCCGGAAGACCGGCTGTTTGCCGGATATACGCGCGAGGAATGCTTTTTGCTGGACAGCGCGGGAAAGCAACTGCTTGAGGAAGCGTTTGAGACCATCTATCAGACCGGGGACGGCGTTCTCTATATGACAAAGGGGGGCCTGACGGGCGCGATGGATGTCGGGCGCAACCCCTTGGTTGCGTGCAAATACACCCAACTGGTCAAGAGCGACGAGGGCTTTTTGGCGCTCGACTCCGACCCTTACGACGAGCGGCCGGACGGCGTATATTTTATCGAACCTGACGGAACCGAGAGCGCGACGGGCGTCAAGATTCGCTATGGACTGGGCGCGTTTTCGGAGGGGCTGATGCCGGTGATGTCCTCGCTCAACGGGCGGATGGGGTACCTAAACGCCCGGGGCGAGTGGGCGATCACGGCGCAGTACGAGTTTGCGGGCGAGTTTATCGGGGGCGCCGCGGAGGCGGGGCTGCTCACGGGCAGCGGGTTTATCGACCGGCAGGGCAATTGGCTGGTCACGCCCAAATACGCGGCGGTCGGGCGCAGCGGAAAAGACGCGCGCCTCGTGCTGGTGCAGGAGGATGGGAGCAAAGTGCTGCTGCTTGACCCCAAGACATTTGCGCAAAAGTGCGCCTTTGAGGGCGATGACATCTATTTTTCCGCCTACTTTGACGAGGCGCTTGCGGTCCTGTACAAAGACGACTGCACCTGCCTGATCGACGAGGAGGGCAGGACGCTGATCGAAAGCGGGCTGGACGCCACGTTTGACGCGTGGAGCGCCATGGACGGGCGCGTGATCGTGCAACAGGGCGAGTGGGGCGAAAACTGCATGTCGCTGTGCGGGCGCGACGGAAAGACGATCAGCGGGCCGTGGCAGCAGGTGCGCCTGCTTGGGCAGGCGGAGGGCAGGACGCTCTACGCGTGCATTTCCTTTGAGGTCACCGAGGAAGTGGAAGCGGATCAGGCGTGGCGGACGCTCAGCGAAGTTGAGGGAACGCGAAAGATCGCGGTCGTCGATCAGGACGGAAAGACGGTCATCGACGCGCAACCGATGAGCGACATGGTGCTTGATCCGTCGGGCGTGCTGGTCTTTGAGACGGCCGCGCAGGCGGGCGCGATGGACTTGACCGGCAAGGTGATTTTGGCGCTTGATAAGGCCGAATAGGCCCGAAATCCACATGAAAGCGGGCAAAGCGCGCCGTGGTTGAGGTAAATTATTGAGTTGCGCCTTGCTTTGCGGTTGTTTTCGAGGGCAAGGTGTGGTATAATAGCTTCTGAATGGTATGTCGAGTAGGATATGCCGGCGGGGGCACGCGAGAGTGGGTTTGCCCACTCTTTGCTTTTGCTTTGCGCGATAGACCAGTAGAGTTAAAGACGAATAGAGGGTGTTGATTTGCCGAAACAGCCTACGGGTGTGGGACTGGCGGAAAAAAGGGCGCTTAAGTTGGCCGAACAGATGAATTACAAGCTGGTTGACGTTGAGCTGGTTAAAGAAGCAACCGGCCGCTTTTTGCGTTTTTTTATCGATAAGCCGGACGGCGTGACCCTGGACGACTGCGAGGCCTTTCATCGCCAAGTGAATAAGCTGATGGACGACATCGATTACGATTATATGGAAGTGTCTTCGCCCGGCATCGACCGCCCGCTCAAGCGCCAAGCCGATTTTGACGAGGCGATGGGGGAGAAGGTCGAGGTCAGGCTGTACCGTCCGATCAACGGCCAGAAGGTATTTACCGGCCTGCTCATGGCGCGCACGGACGAAAACCTGACCATTGAAGGCGCGCAGGGCGAGGAGATCACCTTTGACACAAAGCTGGTCGCGCTGGTCAAAATCGTGTTTGAATTGGATGAAAGCCTGCTGGAGGTGCTTGACGAGGACGCGCTGAGCGTGTTTGACGAGGCCGAATTGGGCGAAGACGGACAAGACGAGCCGGATGAAGCGATATCCGAAGACGAGGAGGAACCGTTGCATGAGCCAGTCGATTGATCCGGGCGAATTTGTCGGCGCATTGGAGGCGCTCGCGAAGGAAAAACGAATCAACAAAGAAGTGCTTTTCAGCGCGATCGAATCGGCGCTGATTTCCGCCTATAAGAAGAATTTTGGCAAAAACGCCAACGTGCGCGCGACGATTGACCGCGTGAACGGACAGGTCGAGGTGCTTGCGCGAAAGACGGTCGTCGAGGAAGTGGCCGATAGCCAGAGCGAGATCAGCCTGGAGGACGCGCGCGTCATTCATCCCCGCTACGAGATCGGCGACTTGGCCGAGATTCGGGCGACACCGCGCGACTTTGGCCGGATCGCGGCGCAGACCGCCAAGCAGGTGGTGGTGCAGCACATCCGCGAGGCCGAGCGCGGCGTGATCTACGAGGAGTACATCGAGAAGGAAAACGAGATTTTGACCGCCATTGTGCAGCGCGTCGAAAACCGGCAGGTGTTTGTGGAGCTGGGTCGAACCGAAGGATTGATCGAGCCCAACCAACAAATGCCCGGCGAGGAATACGCGCCCGGCGATCGGATCAAAGTATATGTGCTGGAGGTGTCCAAACTGGCGCGCGGGCCGCAGGTGCTGGTGTCTCGAACCCACCCGGGCCTTGTCAAGCGCCTGTTTGAAATCGAGGTGCCCGAGATTCGCTCCGGCATCGTGCAGATCAAGTCCATGGCGCGCGAGGCGGGCTACCGCACCAAGATGGCGGTCAACTCCACCGATCAGATGATCGACCCGGTCGGTTCGTGCGTGGGACCGCGCGGCATGCGCGTTGAAAACGTGGTGGCGGAACTCAAGACCGAGAAGATCGACATCATCAAGTGGGCAAGCGACCCGGCGGAATACATTGCCAACGCCCTCAACCCCGCCCGCGTCATCTCCGTGTTTGTTTCCGAGAAGGAAAAGGCGGCGCGCATCGTGGTGCCGGACAACCAGCTCTCGCTGGCCATCGGCAAGGAGGGGCAGAACGCCCGCCTCGCCGCCAAGTTGACCGGATGGAAGATCGACATCAAGAGCCAGAGCCAAGCCGAAGCGCTGCTCAAGGAAAACCAGCAAAACGAGCAGGCGGCCGAAGCGGCGGCCGAAGCGCAAGCCGAAGCGCAAGCCGAAGCGGAGGCCGAAGAACAGGCATAAGCGCCAAAGGCCACGCGCCCGCGAATCCCGGCGCGATAGGCCCGAAGCGCAAGCGCGATAGGCCGGAAGATCAAGCGGAAGGCGCGGTGCAATCGCGAGGTCGCCCGCAGGATGGATTCCCATGGGTTGGGATAAGGAAGGGACTGAATCGATGCCCAAGGTGCGCAAAATTCCCCTGCGGATGTGCGTGGGATGCCGTGAAATGAAGCCCAAGGCGGAGCTGATGCGCGTGGTCAAGGCGCCGGACGGACAGCTTTCGCTCGATCCGGTTGGGAAAAAGCCCGGCCGGGGCGCCTACGTGTGCGTGAGCGCCGCGTGCCTTGCCAAGGCGCGCAAGCAACGGTCGCTGGCGCGCGCGCTGGAGACACAGATTACCGAGGACGTCTACGACCAGCTCGAAGCGCGATTGGAGGCAATGTGCGACAAGATTTGACCGAAGGGGCGCGGGGGAATGCGTCCGACCAGAGCGCCAAGACACTTACCAAGGCGCTTTCCATGCTGGGACTTTGTACCCGGGCAGGCGCGGTCAAGACCGGCGTTGACATGTGCGAGACACAGATTAAGCACGGGGGCGCACACCTTGCGCTGGTAGATGGGGGAGCCTCGGCAGGCTCTAAAAAGGCCATATCCGATGCCTGTGCGTATATAGGCGTTGAAATGCGCGAATTGCCCGCAGGGGCGATGGGCGCGGCGATCGGGCGACCCGGACGTATGGCGTGCGTCGTGTTGGATAAGGGGTTCGCTGAGAGAATATCCGAGTTGTTGGATCAACAGAGGGATTGCGGGGGTGCATGTAGGGAATGACCAAAGTTAGGGTGCAAGATGCCACAAAGGAACTGAGCGCGAGCGCGGAGAAGCTGCTTGGCACGGTGGGCCAATCGCGCAGGCAGGCAGTAGAGACGCTGAAGGCGCTTAAAAAGCTGTCGGATGACATGGGCCGACAGGAGCGGGAGAAACGGGAGCAGATAAAGCGCGAGGAACTTTCCAAGCAGTATGAGGCCGCGGCTGCTTTCATGACCGCCTATTCCACCGAGCAGGTGCCCGAACCGGTCGAAAAGCCGCAAACGGCTCCGCAAACGGCTCAAGTGGTTCAGAGCGAAGGGGTCGATCGAGCGCCCGAGAAGGCGCCTGAGACGGCCGATATGGTCGCGCAGAGACAGGCGCGTCCGGCACAAGAAAATCACCCGACCGAGCAGGCCAGTTCTGCCCCGTCGGATCAAACCACGCAAGAGCGTCCGGCCACGCAGGAGCAGCCGACCACGCAGGATCGTTCGGCTGCGCAGCCGCAGGATCATTCGGCCATGCCGCAGGATCGCCCGGCCTTCCAGCCGCGTCCGCAGCAGCCCTTCCAGCCGCGTCCACAGCAGCCCGGCGGCCCCTACGGCCGTCCCGTTGGACAAGGCCCCTACGGCCGCCCGGTTCAGCCGTCGCAAGGCGCGCAGCCCTTCCAGGGTGGCACGCCGCCGCAGGGCGGGCAGCCCTTCCAGCCGCGTCCCGCGCAGCCCGGTGGCCCGTACGGCCGCCCGGTGGGACAAGGCCCTTACGGTCGTCCGGTAGGCGGACAAGGCGGCCCCTACGGCCGTCCCGTGCAGCCCGGTGGGCAGCCATTCCAGGGCGGACAGGGCGGCCAGCCATTCCAGGGCGCGCAGTCAGGCGGTCAGCCATTCCAAGGCGGACAGGGACAAGGTCAGGCGCCTTATGGGCGGCCGTTCCAGCCCGGTCAGGCCGGCCCCTACGGCCGTCCCGTGCAACCCGCCGGAAGCGGCCCCTATGGCCGTCCGGTGCAGCCCGGTCAGGGCGGCGGACAATATGGTCGCCCGCCGATGCAGCCCGGTCAACGGCCCGGCATGGGCGGAACCGGTCCGCGTCCCGCCGGCGGCGCGCCGATGGGCGGTGCGCGCACAGGCTTTGGCAGGCCTAAGCCCACGGAGCTTGCGCCCACGGTCGAGAAGGAGCGCGTCTCCAACTACGACCCGAACAAGAAGAACTATCAGCGCCCGAACGACCCGGAGCGCGCCAAGAGCCGTCAGCGTCAGATGAGTCGTGGCGGCGGATTTGGCGGAGACGACGAGTTCATTCGCGGCAAGCGCAAAAAGAAGATGACCGCGTTCCGTCCGGAGCCGATCAAGATCGAAAAGGCGTACATGACGGCGGAGAGCATTACGGTCAAGGACTTGACCGAGCGCATCGGAAAGCCGGCGGGCGAGATCATCAAAAAGCTGATGTTGCTGGGCATCATGGCGACGATCAACAACGAGCTGG
Source organism: Clostridia bacterium (assembly GCA_036645575.1). Taxonomy (GTDB): domain Bacteria; phylum Bacillota; class Clostridia; order Christensenellales; family Aristaeellaceae; genus JAVXNW01. Next base: position 11,830 of record JAVXNW010000054.1, read on the forward strand.
ATTACGACACGGCGTTGCTCGTGTGCTCCGAGTTTGGCGTCGAGCTTGAGCTCAAGCTTGACAAGACGGCAGAAGACTCCTTGCAGGAGGAGGACTTCACCGACACCGAGGGCGCGCTTGTCCAGCGTGCGCCGGCGGTCACCATCATGGGTCACGTCGACCACGGCAAGACGTCGCTGCTTGACCACATCCGCGAAACCCGCGTCACGGCGGGCGAGGCGGGCGGCATCACCCAGCACATCGGCGCCTATACGGTGGACATCAACGGCAAGAAGATCACCTTCCTTGACACGCCTGGCCATGAGGCATTTACCGCCATGCGCGCACGCGGCGCGCAGGCGACCGATATCGCGGTGCTGGTCGTCGCAGCCGACGACGGCGTCATGCCGCAGACCATTGAAGCCATCAACCACGCCAAGGCCGCGGGCGTGCCGACGATCGTCGCGATCAACAAGATGGATAAGCCGGGGGCGAACCCGGAGCGCATTCGCCAGCAGCTGACCGAGTACGGATTGGTTGCGGAGGAATGGGGCGGCGACACCATCATGGTGGAGGTATCCGCAACGACCGGCGCGGGCATTGACAAGTTGCTGGAGATGATCCTGCTGGTGGCGGAGCTTCAGAACTATCGCGCCAACCCCGACCGCAAGGCGCGCGGCATCATCATCGAGGCGAGGCTTGACAAGAGCCGTGGGCCGGTCGCGACGGTGCTGATCAAAAACGGCACATTGCGCATTGGCGACATGGTGGTCGCGGGCACGGCGTATGGCCGCGTCAGGGCGATGGTCAACGACCGTGGCGAGCGCGTCAAGGAGGCAGGCCCGTCCGATCCGGTCGAGGTGATCGGCTTTGGCGATGTGCCGGACGCGGGCGACACGATGTCGGCAGTGGACGACGACAAGCTGAGCCGCCAGGTGGCCGAGGAGCGCAAGGACAAACTGCGCGCGGCGCTGGTCAAGCCCCAGCAGACGACGACGCTGGACGACCTGTTCGACCAAATTTCGGCCGGCCAGATCAAGGATTTGAACCTGATCGTCAAGGCGGACGTGCAGGGTTCGGTGGAGGCGGTCAAGCAGTCGCTTGAGAAGCTTTCGGGCGAAGAGGTGCGCGTTCGGTGCATTCATGGCGGTGTCGGCGCGATCAACGAGTCGGACGTCATGCTGGCCTCGGTTTCAAACGCGATCATCATCGGCTTTAACGTGCGCATGGACAACAGCGTGCGCGACATGGCCGAGCACGAGAAGGTGGACATCCGCCTGTACCGCGTCATCTACACCGCAATCGAGGAGATTCAGGCGGCGATGAAGGGCATGTTGACGCCCAAGTTCAAGGAAAACGTGCTGGGTCGCGCGCAGGTGCGCCAGACCTTCCGCGTGACCGGCGTGGGCATGATCGCGGGCAGCTATGTGACGGACGGCAAGATCGTGCGCAACGCGCAGGCGCGGCTTTTGCGCGACAACATCGTCGTGCACGAGGCCAAGGTGGAATCGCTCAAGCGCTTCAAGGACGACGCCAAGGAAGTCGCCACGGGCTTTGAGTGCGGCATTGGCCTTGAGAACTACAACGATGTCAAAGAGGGCGACGTCATCGAGTGCTACGAGATGGAAGAGATCGCTCAATAAAATCAATCACTGTCAGCCCGTAGGCATGGCGGCCGCGGTAGCGGCCGCTAAGCCCACGGGCTTTGTCAAAAAAAGGAGTTTAGCATATGCCAGCTTTTGATCGCACGGACCGCATCTCAGAGGAGGTGCGCAAGGCACTGGATCACATCATTCGGGACGAACTGAACGACCCGCGCATTGCGGGCACATGGTCGATCGTGCGCGCGGACGTGACGCGCGATCTGCGCTTTTGCAAGGTGCGCGTGAGCGTATTTGAGGAGGACAAGCGGGAGGCGCTGATGGCGGCGCTCAAGAGCGCGTCGGGGTACATCAGGCGCGCGCTGGGCAAGGCGGTTGACCTGCGCTACACGCCGGAACTGCTATTCGAAGAGGACATAAACATTGCCTACGCGGACAAAATCAATCGAATACTAAAGGAGCAGGGCAATGCAGACGATCAGCGAACTCATCCAGTGGATTGACGGGAAAGCGCGCATCTGCGTGATCCCGCACGTGTCGCCCGACGGCGACGCGATCGGCAGCGCGCTCGCGCTGTCGCTGGTGCTCAAGCGCCTAGGAAAGCAGGCGTGCGTGGCCAGCGTTGACGCGCTGCCGCAGATGTACGCGTTTTTGCCGGGCCAGGAGGACATCTTCTCCCCGAATGCGCTGCCCTTTCAGCCGGACGGGCTGTTGTTTGACGACGTGGCCGCCTTTGACCGCGCGGGCGACAAGGGGATTTTGTCGGGCGCGATCGCGCAGTGGGCGCTCCTGGATCACCACGAGACCAACCAAGGCTTTGCCGAGGTGTCGGTGGTGGACGGGCACGCCTCGGCGACCGGCATTCTGGTGATGCGCTTGATCGACCAGTTGGGCCTTGCGCTGGACGAGCAGTTGGCCGTCTACCTGTATACGGCGATTGCGACCGATACGGGCAACTTCAGCTTTTCCAACACGACGCCGGAGGCGCTGCGCCAGTGCGCGCGGCTGCTCGAGACCGGGTTTGACCTAAATACGCTGAACCGCAGGCTCTTTCGCCTGCGCGCCATGCCGCGTGCGAAGCTGCTGGGCAAGGCGCTGGGCGAAATGCAGTTCTATCTGGACGGCCGGGTCGCGGTTGCGCGCATCACGCAGGCGATGTTTGACGCGTGCGGCGCGGAGCAGGCGCACACGGAGGGCATTGTGAACTGCCTGTGCGACATCGAGGGCGTGGTCGTGGGCATGACGGTGGAGGCGCGCGACGAGGGGCGATCGACCAAGTTTTCGCTGCGCTCGGAGGGGGAAATCGACGTGTCGAAAGTGGCGCACGCATTTGGCGGAGGCGGGCATAAAAACGCGGCCGGCATGAACCTGCCGATGCCGGTCGAGGAGGCCTATGACGTCGCGCTTGACGCGGTGCTCAAGGTTGCGCGGGCATGATGGACGGCTTTTTGAACCTGCTCAAGCCGCCGGGCATGACCTCCTCGGACGCGGTGCTCGCGGTGCGCAAGATGCTCCCGCGCGGCGTCAAGGTGGGGCACGGCGGGACGCTCGACCCGGATGCCGCGGGCGTATTGCCCATCTGCGTCGGCGCGGGCGCGCGCTTGTTCGACTACATCATCGACAAGGAAAAGGAGTACATCTGCGAGCTCACGCTGGGCATTGCCACCGATACCCAGGACGCGACCGGCTTGATTGTCGAAAAGAAGCCGGTTGAGGTGCGAAAGGAAGCGCTCCTTGCGCTGCTCCCGGGCTTCGTCGGGGCGATCGATCAGGTGCCGCCCGCGTATTCCGCGATCAAGCGCGACGGGCAGCGGATGTACGCGCTGGCGCGCAAGGGCGCGGCGCCGACGATCGAGGCGCGGCGGGTTGTGGTTAATTCGCTTGACTATTTGAGTACATCAGGTTACAATCGTTATATGTTGCGCGTCGTATGCCGCAAGGGCGTCTATATCCGGACGTTGATGCACGACTTGGGGCAATTGCTGGGCTGCGGCGGGCATATGTCCTTTCTGCTGCGCAGCTGCGCGGGGGTGTTTACGCTCGAGGACGCGGCGACGCTTGAACAGATGCGCGACGCGGGCGACATGGAAAAGCTGCTGTATCCGCTGGATGCGCCGCTTGGGTATCTGCCGGAGGTGCGCCTAAATGAGGCGCAGCGGCACGCGGTAAAAAACGGAAATCCCATAAAGCATGAGGGTGGATTGAACCCGGGTACGTTTGTTCGCGTCTATTTAGGAGAGCAGTTTGCCGGGATTGGCGAGGCGGATGGCGAAGATAGGATCCGCTTTAAGGCGATGCTGCTCAAATAGTCAGCGCTAGATGAGACGGGAGGGAGGGCACGGCATGTACAGACGCTGGGTTGTACTGTCGGTTTTGCTGCTCAGCCTGTCTCTTTTTTGCGTGCCCGCAAGCGCGCAGGAAATGGTGTCGGCGGTCGCGGCGGAATACGAGCCTTGGGGCGCGTGGCAGGCGCAGCCGATTCCCGCGCAGCCCAATTTGGAGACCGAGCGCGCGTCGCGCGTGCTGAGCGTGGATCACTTTACGTGGACCTATCGGCGGTATGTCTACTACAATACGCAGCATGATGCCTGGTTTGCTTCGGCGACCGAACAGCAGGGCGCGCATGTGCGGGCGGACTCGGGCTATTGGGAGGAGACGACGCGTGACGCCGCGCTTGGGCAGGTGGGCGAGGACGCGGGCGCGATCCTCTACGAGGACTACTGGTTTAACGAGCGCGTGGACGTGACGCAGGAGACCAAGGAGCAGATGATGTACCGGTCGCGGGTGGTGCGCAAGGTGACGTGCGAGGTGTCGTCGAGCGAGCTGCTGCTCTTTCCGGGCAAGACGCGCGGGCTGAAGGTCAATTTTTTTGACGGCGATGCGCCGATCACGTGGCGCAGCGCCGATCCGGCGATCGCGACTGTGGACCAGAGCGGGCAGGTGAGCGGCGTGCTCTACGGCGCGACCCAGGTCACGGCAAGCTCGGCCAAGGGGCGCGAGGTTACAATTGAGGTGCTGGTGTGCGAGCAGTCGGCGCAGATTCCCGAGGGGCTATATACGTTCCGGCTATCCAAGACCGGCAAGACGCTGACGGTCGGGCGCACGCTCACGTCCAAGAGCGACAACCTGGTGGTGCGCGATTTTACCGGCGAGCGCGACCAGCGCTTTATCGTGGCGGCGGCCAGCAACAAGACCTTTACGATACACCCGATGACCGCAAAAAAGCGGTTTGTGGATATTGCGCGCGGCAGGGGCGGACTCAAGGCGGGCGCGAACGTGCAGACCCACGCGGTCAAGGACCGCATGAGCCAGTATTTTCGCGCTGTGCGCGTGCCGGACGGCAGCTATATCCTCTACGCGCGGGCCGACGCGTCGCTGGTTGTCGGCGCGGAGCCGCTTGAGGCCGGCGACAATGTGCGCATGGAGGCGGTCGCCGAGCTTGAACAATTGGATCGGTGGGTGCCCATCCGGATCGGTAAGTCGAGCGAGCCCGACGCGCCGTTTGCCCGGCCGGTCGCGCGCAACGGCGCATCCTATGTCGCCAAGGACTTTGGCGGCGTGGGCAATCCCGCGCAGCATGGAATCGACTTTTCGGCGGGCGGCAAGCGCGTGTTCGTGCTTGCTTCCGCGCGCGGAACCGTGCTCTCCGTCAGCGACGACTGCGCGCACGACTACCCCAAGACCGCCAATGCCGCCGGTGAACTGATTGATCCGTGCGGCGCAAGCGCGACCGCACTGGGCAAATATGCCGTGATCGACCACGGCGGCGGCATTACGTGCGTGTACGCGCACCTGTCCGAGATCTATGTGAAAATCGGCGATACCGTGCGCCAGGGCGCTATGATCGGACGCTCCGGCGCAACGGGCTCAATCGATGGCGTCGGCTTTTCCTTCGAAATGCGCCAGGACGGCGTCCCTGTCGACCCCCGCACCCAAATCAAACTCCCCGAAGCCGGTCAGCCCATCGAGTAGCGGGGCGGGGAGGGGAGGAGGAGGCGGGGGGAACCGGGAGGCGGGAAGATAATTAAGGGAGGCGGCGAGGAGGAGGCGAGGGGAACCAGGAGGCGGGAAGTATATTTAGGGGAGGCGGACGGGGGGCCTCCGGCGGCCGGGGCGCTGCCCCTGGAC
>JAVXNW010000055.1:0-17316 GCA_036645575.1 Clostridia bacterium
TAACCGCGTAAGCGTCCAGCGCAAAGCCCGGTTCGGTGGTGATGTAGATGATTTGCGCGCAGGCGTATCTCCCGGCCCAGTTCCAAGCCGCTGACCATCGGCATGACCATATCCAACAGGAAGATATGATGGCTCTCTTTCTCGCAGACCGTCAGCAGCGCATCCGGGTGTGAAAACGCCCGCAGCTCGGCGCTCATGCTGCGCGAGGTCAGGTACTCGTTTGTCAGCGCGACGATCCGCCGAAGGTCATTGTCCATATCGTCGCAGACAGCAATTCGCAGCATAGCAATCACCTCTGCTTCTCGAAGCTTTTTCTCGGGTCGGTGGGCTTTTCTGCGTCTGCCGGTATCGCCCATGAGCGCCCAAAGCGGGCCAAGCCGGGGATATCGCTCAATCCTCCAGCGGCTCCAGCATCATGGCGTCCAGGTAGTTTTCGCAAAAGGCGGCGCTTCCGGAGAGCGCGACGGTGCGCGCGTCGCGCGAGAAAGCCTCGAGCGCACCGCGCTGCCTGTCGTCAAGCAGCAGCATGAGCGCGCCCGAGAGCGACGCGTTGCCCAGCGTCTTCGTGCGCGGGATCAGCGCGCGCGGGATCAGGCCAATGTCGGCGGCGCTTTGAAGGTTCACGTGTTGCCCAAATCCGCCCGCGATAAACAGCGCGTCAATATCCCGCATGGATACGCTCGACACTTGGCACAGCGTCAAAAGTCCCGCCGCAATCGCGCTCTTGGCAAGCTGCAAATTGCGCACATCCTCGGGGTAGAGGAAGACCGACGGGGCGATTTGCGCGGCTGCCTTCATCGCGCCGGTGTCCTCGATCGCGCCGGTCTTGACAAGCGTCGCCGCCGCGTCGAGCAGTCCCGACCCGCAAATGCCCACCGGCGCGCCCTCGCCAATGGTCGTAAAGCGAATCGCGTCCGCCTCCAGCCACACCCGGTCGACGGCGCCTACCACGCTGCCCACGCCCATGCGGATCTCGCCGCCCTCGAACGCGGGCCCGGCGGCGGTCGCCGTGCAGGTGAGCGCGCCGCCCGTCCACAGCGCGATTTCGCCGTTTGTGCCGATGTCAATCAGCAAGTGGGTCTTGCCCGGCGCGCGCATGCCGGACGCCAGCACGCCGCAGCTGATGTCGGCGCCGACAAAGGCGCTCAGGCAGGGCGGCAGGTAGATGCGCGCGTCCTTGAGCGCGTCAAGGCCCAGCTGCGCGCCCGTCACGTCGCAGCCGAACAGGCAGTCCGCGTCAAACGGCGCGTGCGACAGCGGCTCGGGCGAGCGCCCGCTCAGTAGATACAGCATCGTCGTATTGCCCGCGATCACCGCGTGCGCGATTAAATCGGGCGAAATGCCCGCGCTTTGGCACAATTGCGCCGTCAGGCGGTCAAGCGCGCCGGCCAGCATTTGCTGAAGGCGCGCGCCCTGCCCGTCAAGCGCGGAAGCGATGCGCCCGATCACGTCGGCCGCCACCGCGCACTGCGGGTTGTCCATGCTCGCGCTTGCGAGCATGCGCCCGGCACCGGGCGCGATCAGCACGCCCGCAAGCGTGGTCGTGCCCACGTCGATGGCCAGCGCATATTCGCCCGGAACCGGATGAACCGGGGCGCACGGAAGCGCCTGGGACACCGCGATGTTTTGAAGCGCGCGCTCGCCCGCAAGGGAAACCGTCGCGTCCCCGAGCAGCCGCGTCTGACAGGCCAGCCGCCCGCCCGCAGCCCTTTCGGCCGGCGTCGCTTCCGAAAGCGCGCCCTCGGCGGATACCAAGCACTTGAGGCACAGCCCGCGCCCGCCGCACGGCTTTCTCAGCGCGAAGCCGTGCGCCAAGAGCACATCGCCCAGCAGCGGGGTACCTTCAAAGGCCACGCGGGCACGCGTGCCTGCGCGCCATATCGTCAGAATTGGCATGGGGATTTCCTCGCCGCATTCGGCGCTTCGGCGACCGCGTCCTGCGCTTCAGAATCCGCGCCCTGCGCTTCGGCGACCGTTTCCGGCGCTTCAGAATCCGCGCCCGGCGCTTGACCATAGAGCACCAAGCCAAAATAGGTCACGGTGTTTTGCCCGTTTATGTAGGGAAGGCCCGCGTTGCAGGCGGCCTGGTAGACGTTCACGCCATACCCCTCAAGCGAGGCTAGCGCGTCGTCCGGAAAGTGGCAGGGGAGATGCTCGACCTTTGCGCAGGTGTCGCAGCGCCCGCAGCCGCCGGAGCCCAGCACCAAAAATGGTTCGGGCATCATGCCTTCGCACGCGACGCGCAGCGCGCGGCACAGCGCGCCGTGCGCCTTGGCCGCGTCCTGCATCCCCTCGATGTCAAACGAGTCCTCGAGCGGGCGCACCGTTTGAAAGAGCACCGCGCGCCGGTACGCGCGCACTTTTGCCATCAGATCTTCTATATCGCCCACGTCGGGCGGGCACATGTAGCACCGGCCGTAGCGCCCGCAGGTATTGGTGGCGCACACATCCCGGAACATCCGGTCGAGCGGAATCGCCGCGACATCCAGCGCCGACGCGCGCTTTGCCCCAAGCGCCATCGCGCGCTGGAGGATCTGATCGTCCAACATCATTCACTCATCTCCCGTACAATCTCTGGATATAGATAGCGCGCCTCGCGCAGTCGCGCGCGCAGGTTCTGTCCTTCGCCGGCCAGCACGACCAACCCCAACGCCGGCGTTTGCGTGAAATCCTGAGACACTTCGATGTGCGCGCCCACGCAGTCCACCCTGAATCGCCCCTGCGCAAGCGCGACGACGCCCTTGACGCGGCAGGTGTCCTCGGCGAAAAATCGCAAAAAAGCGGTCAGCTGTTCGAAGCTTGTCGCGGGCGCAATCAGCAAAAGCCGCCGCTGAAGCGACAGGTCGCGCGCGGCGCTCTCCTCGATCGCCGCGTGCGTCGGCGCAAGTTCGGCAAGCCATTTGAGCAAAAATTCGCCCCCGACGATCAACTCGACCGGGATCAGCGGGTAGCTTTCGTGAAGCGCCGCTTGACTGAGCGCCACTTGCTCAGGGGTCGCAATGTCTGTCTTGCTGAGCAAGATAAGGTCGCTGACCGAGAGCTGCCGCCGCGCGGCGCGCATGGTGTCAAGCACCTTGTAAAGCCGGGTCGCGTCGGCCAGCGCGATGCAGCCACGGTAGATAAGCCCCTCAAACGCGTGCGGGCGCTCGACGATCGCGCGAATGGCGGTCGGGTCGGAAAGGCCGGAGGACTCGACCAGAATCCACTCGGGCGCTTGCAAAAGCGCGTCGCGCAGCGCCTGCTCAAACTGATTTAAGCGGCAGGCGCAGAAGATCGATCCGCCGTCAATCTCGCTCAGGCACGCGGCAAGGTCGCGCAGCATGGCCCCGTCATAGCCCACGCGCCCAAATTCGTTGACGATCACGTGGACGCGCTGGCCACGCAAGACGCGCAAAAGCCCCCTGAGCGCGGTCGTCTTGCCCGCGCCCAGAAAGCCTGTCACCAAGAGCAGTTGCGTGCCGTCCATCAGAGCAGGGCCTCGATCGCCGATTGCAATTCCTCCCGACTTGGAATGATCGAGGAGAAGGCGAGGCGCCCGTTTAGGTAGATGCAGGGCAGGTTTTTGACGCCCATCTTCTTGCAGCGCGCGATGTTTTCCTTGAGCGTAAACTTGTACTCGACCATGTCGATCGACGAGGCAAAGTGCGCCTTTGCGACGCTTGCCGCGCCCATCATGTAGGTGCAGGCCGCGCAGGTCGCGCTGTCCAGCGTGAAGACCTCCATGAGCGGGCGGGGGAGGTGCGCGTAGTCGGGCAGATCCACCTGAATATCCTCGACGACCGCCACGTAATTTTTGAGAATTTCGCGCGTCGATTCGGGGTTGAGCACCGCTTGCGAGACCGCGATCCCGTTCTCGACCGGCACCGCGTAGGGCATGTCGCAGCCCGGCGCGACGATGAAGTTCTTGGTGTCCTCCAGGCTGTCGATCATGTCCAGCACGTATTTCATGTTGTCCTGTTGGGTGCCGTGCAGCATGACGGAGGTGAGCGGGATGTTGCCGCCGATGGCGATGTTGTACCGGTCGGTCACGCGCTTGGCGGCGGGCAGGTTTACGTTTTCATCGACGCTAATGCTGTCGGGGCCGGTCTTGCACATGACCTCGATGTTGCGCGAGGCGTCGCCGCACACAAAGAACGAGGAAAGCGCGCCGCGCGAGCGGATGGTGCCAAAGATGCGGGTCATGGGCGCTGACAAAAACGCCTCGAAGTGCGCGCTGGATATCTGGGAGACCAGCGGATCGACGACCGCAATCACGTCCATGCCCGCGTCCAGGTAATACCCCGCCATCCGCACGCAGCATTCGGCGCAGTAGTCGAGCAACTGCATGACGTATTCGTCGTCGTCGTACATGTCCATGAACAGATCATTTCCGCGCAGATGCGACGCGAGCGTAAAGGGGCCGCAGATCAGGCCGTACAGCGCGGTATCGTTTCCGACCGCCTCTTTCATCCGCGCCATCACGCGCAGCACCATCGGGATGCGCCCGTCATCGGGCGTGGGCAGCGTGCACTTGCAGGGCACCGTCATGGTGTTTTCGAGCGGATGGGTCTTGACCGAGGGCGGAACCTCGTCCGCCCAGACAAGCTCGCACCCGAGCACTTCCGCCTCGATTTGCAGGTCGAACATCACCGGCTGGCCGCCCGGCCGGTAGAATTTATGAACCGCCATCAGCGCGTCAAACAGGGTGTCTTCGTCGGTAAGCACCATCGTGGCGCTTGCGCCGGTCAACTTGCCCGCATGGACGCCGGCAAAGGGCAGCCACGGCAGCTTTTCGGTTTTTTCATGGCGCAAAACGCTAAGCAGATTCTCTTTGGGCGTCATATCAGTCGCTCCTTAAGCCAAAAGATGGGGCAAATCAGCACGCGCACAGCTGCACGGCGCAGTCCGCGGCGCTGGCGGCGTCGGAGGTATAGACGTCGGCGCCGATCTGGCGGCAGAACGCCTCGGTCACGGGCGCGCCGCCCACCATGATCTTGACGCGCTCGCGGATGCCCGCAGTTTGCGCGGCCTTGACCACATCCGCCATGACGCCCATGGTGGTTGTCAGAAGCGCCGAGCAGCAGATCAGCTGGCAGTCTTGGTCGAGCGCGGTCTGCGCAAAGGTCTCAGGCGACACGTCGGTGCCCAGATCGATCACCTCGAGCCCCTTGCCTTCGAGCATCATCTTGACCAGGTTTTTGCCGATGTCGTGCAGGTCGCCCTTGACCGTTCCGATGCAGGCCTTGCCGCTGGCCTTGACGCCCGCCGCCGCCAGCAGCGGCTTGAGCAGGCTCGCGCCCATGTTCATTGCGCGCGCCGCAACCAGCACTTCAGGGACAAACACCTCGTTGTTTTTGAACTTCTCGCCGATCACGCTCATGCCACTGAGCAGGCCTTCCTCCAGGATCTGCTCGGCGGGAATGCCCTCGTCGATCGCCTGTTGCACCAGGAGCTTTACGTCCTTGGCCTTGCCGGCCTGAAGCTTGAGCGAAATTTCTTGCATATCCATGAAAAAAACCCTCCAATCAAAATGTTGTGTTTTCCTGTTTCTTATAGTATAATCACATACAAGATACGATGCTTGTAAAAACAGACGACTATTGGGAATTATTCGAGGTGTATTTGATGAGCGAAGCGTTGTTTCAACTGATCGATCGGCAGGCACTTGGCGAGATGCTGAAGACGCTCAACTGCTGCATCGACCTGCCGGTGCAATTGCTCGACGAAAAGGGCGCGCAGTTGAGCGCGTTTGGCGAAAATGCGGGCTTTTGCACGCTGCTGGGCAAGTGTGCGCAGGCGCGCGCCGCGTGCGCAAGCGCCCATTTTCAGGCGGGGCAGCGCGCGCAGACGCTGGGCAGATCCTATATTTTTACCTGTCATGGCAACCTTAATCATATCGCCTTTCCGCTCACCAACTGCGGGCAGCTGTTGGGCAGCGTGTTGGCGGGGCCTTTTTTGATGGATGAGGCGGACTCGACGCTGGTGGGCGACGTGGTGGAGAAGTACGACTTGTCCTCGATTGTGGGGCTTGAACTGTACGACGAACTGCGCGCGCTCACGGTCATTGCGCCAAGCAAGGTCGAGCACGTCGCGCGCCTCATGGAATACTTGCTGCTCCCGCTCTTTCCGGCGGAGCGCGCCGCGCGCGAGCAGCGCCAGCAGACGCTCTATCAGCAGTCGCGCATCAACGAGACGATTCAGGTCGTCAAGCGCGGCGGCGCGCATGAGGAGAGCGGATACCCCTATGAGCTGGAAAAGGAATTGCTGGTCAAGGTGAAGACCGGAAACGTGAACGAGGCCAAGGGCGTGCTCAATGAATTGCTGGGGTATGTGCTGTTTTGCGAGGGCGGGCGGATTGAGACGATGAAGAACCGGGCGCTCGAATTGTCCACGTTGCTTTCGCGCGTCGCGATCGAGGGTGGCGCGCTCACCGACGCGATCTACCGGCTCAACAACCAATTTCTGTCGCAGCTTTCCGCTATTGGCGACATGGAACAACTGTGCTACCGGCTGCAAATGATCGTCGAGAGCTTTATGAGCGCGATGTTTTCAGGCGACGGGCATGGCGGCGCGGTGCGAAAAGCGGTCACCTATATCGCGGAGCACTACGCGCAGCCGCTGACCCTTGAGGTCGTCGCGGGCGCGGCGGGGCTAAGCCCGTCGTATTTCTCGGCGCTGTTTCGAAAGCACATGGGCATAGGCCTCAAGGAATACATCGGAAAAGTGCGCATCGAGGAGAGCAAGCGCCTCTTGAGCGCGACAGACTACGCGCTGGTGGATATCGCGCTCGCCATGGGCTTTTCCGACCAAAGCTACTACGCCAAGGTCTTCAAAAAGCAAACCGGCTTGACCCCCAGCCAGTACCGCGCCTAAGGAATCTTCCGAAAATAAGCGCCCCGCAAAGGCGTCCGCCTAATAAAGGATGTTTTCCATCCTGAAGATTTGCCGTAGGATATGTTGATCGTATCCTACGGCAAATCTCTTCCCTAAACCTTGCCCACAAAGCGAACACAGAGCGGGCGAACACAGAGCGGGCGAACACAGTTCGCCCCTACGTTATCTCGCATCATCAAACAATTCAAGATTGGTTCCGTTTCGGGCGATGTCTGTGACGGCGGCCAGGAAGCGATCCAGTTCCTGCGGGGTATTTTCGGGGCCGACGCTTGCGCGCACCGCGCCGCGCGAGAGCGTGCCCAGCAGCGTGTGAACGCCGGGCGCGCAGTGAAGGCCCGCGCGCACCGCGATGTCTTTGCGGGCTAGCGCGTCGGCGACCGCGCCCGAGGGATCGTCGCCCACGTTGAAGGCGACGACGCCCACCCGCGCGCGCGGGTCGGGGCTTCCGTACACGTCCACGCCCGCGATGGCGCGCAGGCCTTCGAGCAGTTGCCGGGTGAGCGCGCGCTCTCGGGCGCGCAGCGTCAGTTCGTTTTGAAGCACGTAGCGCGCGCCCGCGTCCAGCCCCATGATGCCGGGCAGGTTGACGGTGCCGCTCTCGTAGCGCTCGGGGCGCTCGGTCGGTTGCAGCATCGAATCGGAACTCGAGCCGGTGCCGCCCTCGCGCAGCGTTTGAAGCGCGTAGTCGTCTTCGAGGTACAATCCGCCCGTGCCCTGCGGCCCCAGCAACCCCTTGTGCCCCGGAAAGGCGTACATCGTCGCGCCAAACGCCTCGACATCGACCGGCAGGCTGCCAAACGCCTGCGCGCCGTCCACCAAAAAGGCGACGCCCGCCTGCCTGAGCACCTGCCCGATGGCGAAGATGGGCTGTATGCTGCCCAGGACGTTGCTCGCGTGGGTTACGACAGAAAGGCGCGTGCGGGGCGTCAGCGCCGCGTGGATGGCGGCGGGGGAGACGATGCCCATTTCGTCCGGCTCGACAAGCGTAAGGGCGATGACGCCGGCCTGCTCAAGCGTCTTGAGCGGGCGCAGCACGGAGTTGTGCTCGAGCATCGTGCTCACGACATGGTCGCCCGGGCGCAGGCTGCCCTTGATCGCCAGGTTGATCGCGTCGGTGCAATTGAAGGCGAAGACGACCGACAGCGGGTCCTTGGCGCCGAGCATCCGCGCAAGCGTCGTGCGGCAGGAAAGGAGCGCCTGCGCGCCCGCCAACGCGCGCGGATGACCCGAGCGCCCCGGGTTTGCGTTGACGCTGGTCAACGCGCGTTTGACCGCCGTCAGCACGCATTCGGGCTTGGGATGGCTGGTGGCGGCATTGTCCAGATAAATTTCCATGCGTTCCTCCTCCTCGCACCCGTCACGGGCTTGCGTCGTACAATATACGGACGCCAAGAACCGCATATGCGGCGCGGCGCTGACTTGAGGAGGGAAGAATATGAACGAGGTAAGCGGCGTCGCCGCGTTTCGGTCTAGGCAACAGGTGATGAACTTTGACGGAGCGCTTCGGCGCGCGGGCATTGAAAGCAAGATCATCTCGACGCCCCGGGATGTGGCGATCGGGTGCGGCCTGTCGGTTGAGTTTAAGATCGAGGACGCCCAAGCGGTCATGCAGGTGCTGGACCGGGTGCGCCCCGGCAACCTCATCGGCATGTACCAGATCGACCGGCGAAGCGGCGGCCGTCCCGTGCTCACCGCGCTGGCCAGGCAGTACTGACCTGACCTAGGGAACCGCTGAATAAATCCCGCACGCGCTGGCGGCTGCATTTCCGCCATCTCCGCCCTGCAAATTCCTCGACGTAGCGCTGCTACGCCTTCGGCTTTTGCATGACGAAGCTTGCGAAAATTCAACTCGCCATCACGCACGTTCTTTAATCAGCGATTCCCTAAGGAACCGCTGAATAAATCCCGCGGCGCTGGAACCCAGGCGTTCCCGGCGCGGGCGGGGGCGCGTGAAATAACCTATCTGCCCTTTTTGTGGGCGCGATTTGTGATATAATGAAGGCAGTGTTTTGCAAAAGAGAGATGGGGGGCGCCTTTTGATGCAGGTTCAGGCGGTTCTTGACGCGCTTGAGGCGCTGTATCCCGAGGCAAAGGCGGAATTGCATTTCAGCAATCCGTTTGAGACGTTGATCGCGACGATCCTTTCGGCGCAGTGCACCGACAAGCGCGTCAATCAGGTGACGGAAAAGCTGTTTGCGGCGTATCCCGACGCGCAGGCGCTGGGCGGGCTCGAGCCGGCGGAACTGGAGCCGTGGATCATGACGTGCGGCCTTTACCACAACAAGGCCAAAAACATTGTGGCGGCCTGCCGGATGCTGACGCAGGAATACGAAGGACAGGTGCCAAACGACCGGGCGAAGCTCATGAAGCTGGCGGGCGTCGGGCAGAAGACGGCGGGCGTGGTGCTGCTGGCCGCGTTTGGCGACGACCAGATCCCGGTGGACACCCACGTGTTCCGGGTGGCGAACCGGATCGGCCTTGTGGACGAGGCGACGGCGGATAAGACCGAGGTCGCGCTGCGCGCCGCGCTGCCCAAGGCGTGTTGGTCCCACGCGCACCACCTGCTGATCTGGCACGGGCGGCGCATGTGCCACGCGCGCGGCCCCGCGTGCGGCGCATGTCCGCTCGCGAAAGAAAACTGCATGTATTTTGCAAGACAGGCGCAAGTTACTACGGATAGCACGGACACGTAGTTCGCAAAGTTCAAGCTTTGGGGACTACCAGAATATTGGGGGATACGATGGCATTATTTGTCGATGTGGTGAATATCACCTGCAAGGCGGGTGACGGTGGAAATGGCTGCGTGGCCTACCACCGGGAAAAATATGTGCAGGCGGGCGGCCCGGACGGCGGCGACGGCGGACGCGGCGGCAATGTGATCTTTATGGCGACGGAGCGGATGCACACGCTGATGGACTTCCGCTACAGGCGCAAGTTCCAGGCCGAGTCGGGCGCGGATGGGGAGAACCGGCGCTGCAAGGGAAAAGATGGGTCGGACGTGGTGATCGAGGTGCCCTGCGGGACGCTCGTGCGCGACGCGGGAAGCGGCAAGGTGATCCTAGACCTGTTTGAAAACGGGGAGCGCAAGGTGCTGCTTCGCGGCGGCAACGGCGGCTTTGGCAATGCGCGCTTTGCCACGCCCACGCGCCAGACGCCGGCCTTTGCCAAGCCCGGCGAAAAAACGCCGGTGCGCGAACTGCTGCTCGAGCTTAAGTCGATCGCGGATGTGGGCTTGGTCGGCTTTCCCAATGTGGGCAAGTCCACCATCCTGTCGGTGGTGACCTCGGCGCGACCCAAGATCGCCAACTACCACTTTACGACGCTCCAGCCCAATCTGGGCATCGCCTTCCAGGACGACAAGTCGTTTGTGCTGGCGGATATTCCGGGATTGGTCGAGGGCGCGGCGGCGGGGATCGGGCTGGGTCACGCGTTTTTGCGCCATGTGGAGCGCACGCGCCTGCTGATTCATGTGCTGGATATCGCGGGCAGCGAGGGGCGCGATCCGCTTGCCGATTACGACGCGATCGTCAAGGAATTGGCGGGCTATGGCGATCTCAAAAACCGGCCGGTGCTGGTCGCGGCCAACAAGATCGATCTGGGCGGCGAGGAAAACCTCGCGCGCCTCAAAGAAAAGCTCGCAGGCAGCGGCATTCCGATCTTCCCCGTGTCCGCGGCGACCGGCAAGGGCTTTGAAGGGCTCCTGCGCGCGGCGATCGAGCGGCTGGACGCGCTGCCCCCGGTCGAGCCGTTTTACGAAGAGGCGCTCGTCGAGGAGACCGAGACGACGCCCTTCACCATCGTCAAGGAAGACGGCCTGTACAAGCTGTCGGGCGCGTCGATTGAGCGGCTGGTTGCGTCGGTCAACTTTGACGACGAGCAGTCGATGGGGTATTTCCACAAGATGCTCAGGCGCTGGGGCGTGATTGACGCGCTGCGCGCGGCGGGCGCGGGCGAGGGCGACACGGTGTCAATCGAGGACATGGAGTTCGACTTCGTCGAATAATTCCGCGCGCCCGAGCCTGACTAAAGTAGCTAACCAACATAGATACGAATCCCCATGGGGTGACGGAGGAGAAGAAGAGATGACAACCAAGCAGCGGGCGGCATTGCGCGCAATGGCCAACACGATGGACGCGATTTTGCACATTGGAAAAGACGGCATCGGCGACAACTTGGCCAAGCAGGCGTGGGATGCGCTGGAGGCGCGAGAGCTGATCAAGGTTACGGTGCAAAAGGGTGCGCCGATGGACGCAAAAGAGGCGTGCGAGGCGCTGTGCGAGCGGGTGCACGCGGAGGCGGTGCAGGTCATCGGAAGCCGCTTTGTGATCTACCGCAAGGCGCGCGAAAATTCCAAGATCGATCTGGACAACCTGTAAGCGCGCAAAGTCAATTGGCGCGCTCGCGAAAAAGCCGGCAAGCGCGGCCGTCCAAGCGGCGCGCTCACGAAAACAGGCGATCGGGCGGGCGCGCGCCATGAAGCGCAACCGCACAAGCGGCCAGCAGCAAAAGGCCCAGCACGAGGTATAGAATCTGCCCGATCAGCCAATACAATACGAACATGAAAAGAGCGTAGAGCAGCATGAGCGGCGCTCTTTTTCTGCCCAGAAAAAAGCGGGGACGGGTGCGCTTTAGGGGCGCTTCGGCAATGGGCAGGCCGCTTTGCGCAAGGACGTGGGAAAGCGCGGCGCCGTCGAGCAGCCGCACGCGGGGCCCCGTGAGGGCGGACGCGACCTGCGCCGCCGCCGGGGCGACCGGGCCGGTAGCGGCAAGGAGCAGGGTCGGCGCGCCGCCGTGCGCGCGCCAGATGGCCAACAGCTCGCTTGCGTCAAGGGGCGGAGCGGACGGATGGCGCGCCAAGAGAACGAAATGGCAGCGGGCGCATTCGGGGTAGCGGGCGACGATGTGCGCGCGCGCGTCCACTTCACTTGGCGTCATCGCCCAATTTAGGACGAGCGCCTTGGCCGCGCGCAGCCGTTTGGCCTGCTCGCGGCGCTTGACGCCGGGCTTGCTTCGGTCGTAGGCATCAAGCGCCCAGGCGGCCAGCGCGCCCCATAGGCAGGTGAGAAAAAGCGACGCGGGCAAATGCCCGGTTGCGTTCAAAAACAGCCAAAGCGCGACGACGCACGCGCAAATCAGGGTGACGATTCGGTCAATTCGCCGGCTCATGCCCATTTCCTCCGCATCTTTTTCCATATTGTGCGCATATTCCGCTTTTCTAATCGGCCAAAATGGTATATAATAAGCCTAATTAAGATTAGGAGCGATGGATCGATTGGATACGACAGGCATCCTGGGTGGAACCTTCGACCCGATTCACCTGGGACATTTGGAAATGGCGGAGGCGGTTGTGCGGGAAATGGGCGTCCGGAAGATGCTCTTTATCCCCGACGGCGATCCTCCGCACAAGGGTGAGCTGGCAGATGGGCGCGATCGAATGAACATGGTGCGCTTGGCCATTGAGGGGCACACCGGATTTGAGGCCAACGAGACGGAACTAAACAGGCCCGGCGTCACCTACACGGTGGAGACGCTCAAGGAGCTTACGCTGCGCGCGCCCCGAACCCGCTGGCTGTACGTCGTGGGATCGGACACGCTGATGGTCATTGAGACGTGGCGCAATTTTCCCGAGGTGGCCAAGCTGCTCTCCGCGATTGCGGTGGTGCCGCGCCCGGGCGACCGGCGCGAGACGGTTTTGTCAACGGCACAGCGCATCTCAGCGCAGTACGGCGTGATGGTCAAGGTGCTGGATAAGCCGGTGTCGCGGATTTCCTCAACCGAGGTTCGGTATCGCGCGGCGCGCCACCAGGCGCTTGACGGACTGGTGCCCCCGGCGGTTGCGCACTACATTCGCGCGCACAAGCTGTACCGCCAGCCCATGCTGGAGGAATTGCGGCGCACGATGACCCCCGCGCGCTACAAGCACACGCTGGGCGTCGAGGAGATGGCGATCGCCCTGGCCAAGAAAAATGGACTGGACGTTCGAAAGGCGCAATTGGCGGCGCTGTTGCACGACGGCGCAAAACACATGCCGATGGACGAGATGGTGGAACTGGTCAAAGATGCCGACGCGCAGACCGCGCCCGGCGAGGACGAGAGCCGGGCGCTATTGCACGCGGCGGCGGGCATGGTGCTCGCCAAGGAAAAGTTTGGCGTGGACGACCCGGAGGTGCTCAGCGCGATCCGGTGGCATACGACCGGGCGCGCCGGCATGACGGCGCTTGACAAGGTCATCTACCTTGCGGACATGATCGAGCCAGGCCGCCGCTTTTTCCCGGGACTAGACCTGATCCGCGAGGCCGCCGAGCGCGATCTGGATGAGGCGATGGCGATCGCCGCGCGCAGGACGGTGGACTACGTGCGATCAAGGGGTATGCCGCTCAATGAGCGAACATTGGAACTGCTGGGCAGCATCGAGCAGCAACAGCGAAAAAAGGAGAGTGCGACATGAATTCAAAGGAATTGGCTCAGAAAATCGCCGCAGTGCTTGACACCAAGCAGGGTGAGGACATCATGGTGCTGGAGGTCAGCCACCTGACCTCCATTACCGACTATTTCGTCATTGCGAGCGCGCAAAATACGATCAAGGTGCGCGCAATGGCCGAGACGGTCGAGGAAGAACTGGAAAAAGAGGGCATCGAGGCGCGCCGCAAAGAGGGCTATCAGGGCGCGCGCTGGGTCGTGCTGGACTATGCGTCGGTGATCGTGCACGTGTTCCATAGCGAGGAGCGCGCGTTTTACAACATTGAACGGCTGTGGATGGACGGCGGAAACCTGACGCCCTTCCTGCCCGACGATACCGCCGAAAAGGTCAACGACGCGGCCAACGCCTATGTCGCGCAGGCAAACCTAGACGGACGCGAGATGCTCATGTTTGAAGAGGACGCAGAATTTGAGGGCGACACAGGCGAGCGGGCGGAGCAAGCGGATCTTGAGGATCTAGAGGGTCTAGAGGGCCTTGACGACCTGGCGGACGCGGATCGCTTGGACGCGGACAGGAAGCCGTCGGATGACGCCGATTGCGCGCAAGACGATGCGGACGCGCAAGAAGCAGGGGATCAGGAGGAAGAAAAATGAGCGGGCCATGCGATCAGGGGCAGATTACGCTCACGGTTCCGGCCAAACAGCAGATGATGCTGGTGATCCGGCTCACGACGGCGGGGGTGCTTGCGCGAGCGGGCCTGTCCATGGACGCGATGGACGACATGAAGATGGCGGCGGAGGAGGCGTGTGCGACGCTGATCCGCTCGTCGGGCTGCGAGCAATTGACGGTCACCTATGCGGTGGAGGAGCGGGCCTTTCGCCTGCACGCGCAGACCAGCGCGTGCAGTTGCCGCGACTGCCTGACCGGCCTCACGGACGAGGAGATTGCCGTCGTGCGGTGCGTGCTGCTTTCGCTGACGGACGATGTGTCGCTCACGTTTGACGACCGCTGCCTTCGGGCCATTGATCTGCGCAAGCAGTTGCCGATGTAGGGGGTGGCTATGCAGTACGAAAGCACACCGCCCAATGTCGAGGCGCTGATCACCCAATACCAGATGTCGGGGGATGTGGCGCTGCGCGAGCAGTTAGCGACGATGCACCTTTATATTGCCAACATCGTCGCGCGCAAGTTTTCGCGGCGCGGCGTCGAATACGACGATCTGTATCAGGTTGCGTCGCTGGCGCTGCTCAAGGCGATCGAGCGGTTTGACGCGAGCAAGGGCATCAAATTTTCCAGCTTCGCCACGCCAACCATGGTGGGCGAGGTTAAAAACTATTTCCGGGATCGGTCGCGGCTGATCACGCTGCCCAGGCGCGGGTCCGAACTGATGAAGCGCATTCGAACCACGTGGGAGACGCTCGAGCAGCAGCTGATGCGCTCGCCCACGCCGGTCGAGTTGGCGGAGGCGCTGGACACGCCGCTTGACACGGTGCTGGAGGCGCTTGAAATGCAGGGCGCGGCCGCGCCCACGTCGCTCGATACCGCGGCGCTCGAGTCAGAGACCTCCCCGCTCGACACCTTTTTGGGCATTGAGGACACGGGCTATCGGCACTTTGAGCAGAGCGATCAAGTCACGCGGCTGCTCGAGCAGCTAGATCCGGACGAGCGCGAGGTGCTGATCAAGCGCTATTACCGGGGCGAGAGCCAGCGCGTGGTGGCGGAGCAGATGGGCATATCGCAGATGACGGTCTCGCGGCTGGAGCGCCGCGCGTTGGAAAAGAGCAGACGGCTGCTGGGCAGCACAGAATCGGAGGGACAGAGATGAATCTTGGATTTATCGGCGCGGGCAATATGGCAAGCGCACTGGTGACCGGCACGGTAAAGGGCGCGGTACTGCCCGCCGGGCAGGTGCACGTCTATGACATCAATGCCGAAAAGACGCGCGAAATGCAGGCGCGGCTGGGCGTCACGCCGGCGTGCGACTGCGAAAAGATGATCAAGGACTGCGACATGGTGGTGCTGGCGGTCAAGCCCAACGTCGCGGGCAAGGTGCTTGCGCAGTACCGGCGCGCGCTTTCGGGCAAGGCGCTCATATCCATTGCGGCGGGCTGGACGACCGAGATGCTGGCCAAGGCGCTCGATCCCGCGACGCGCATTTTGCGGGTCATGCCCAACACGCCCGCGCTGTGCGGGGTCGGCATGACCGCGTTCAGCCTGGCGCACACGCTGACGGAGGACGAAAAGGGCTTTGCCGAAAGCATGTTCCGCTCGCTGGGGTTGCTCGAATGGGTGCACGAGTACCAGATGGAAGCGGTGATCGGCGTGTCCGGCAGCGGGCCGGCCTATGCGTACCTGTTCATCGAGGCGCTGGCGGACGCGGGCGTGCTGCTGGGCCTTACGCGCGCGCAGTCGCTTGAGATGGCGGCGCAGACGCTCAAGGGCAGCGCGGAAATGGTGCTGACGACCGGGCGGCACCCGGGCGCGCTCAAAGACGACGTGTGCTCGCCGGGCGGCACCACCATCGTCGCGGTGCGCACGCTCGAGGAAAAGGGCTTGCGCGCGGCGGTGATCGGCGCGGCGGTCGCGGCGGCGGAAAAGGCCGAGGGCATGGGCAAGGCATGAAGCAGGTGACGATCTACACAGACGGCGCGTGCTCGGGCAATCCCGGGCCGGGCGGCTGGGGCGCGGTGCTGCTTTTTGGCGAGTTTCGGCGCGAATTGTCCGGCTATGAGGGCGCGACGACCAACAACCGCATGGAGATGACCGCCGCGATCGAGGCGCTGGGCGCGCTCAAGGAGCCGTGCGAGGTGTTTCTGTACACCGACAGCGCGTACCTTGCGCACGCGTTTCAAAAGCATTGGCTGGATAATTGGCAGAGAAACAACTGGCTCAAGAGCGACAAAAAGCCGGTCGAGAACCGCGACCTGTGGGAAAAGTTGCTCGCGCTTGCCAAGGCGCACAAGCTCACGTTCTTTAAGGTCAAGGGTCACGCCAACAACAAGGAGAACAATCGCTGCGACGAGCTGGCGACCGGCGCCGTACAGGCGGGTCGCAATCGCTAAGCGCTTGAATATTGCGCAAGGAAGACGCCGATTTTGAGTCGGCGTCCTCCTTTGCCCCAAGGCGCACTAAGTTGGTATAATCAGATTGCCCAGCATGAACGAATGACGTACATACATTGGAGGGAAATCCATTGTTCCGTTTTATCCTCTGTGACGACAATCCGCTGCACAACCAGACGCTTTCGCACCATCTGGCGCAACTGCAACCCAGGCTGAAAGCGGATATCGAGATTGCGCTGGTTGCGACCGACGCGCGGGACGTCATGGCGTATGCCAAGTGTGGCGCGCCCGATATACATGTCTATTTGCTCGATTTGGTGCTGGAACAGTCCCTATCGGGCGTCGATCTGTGCAAAACGATCCATGAGAGCGACCCGACGGCCTACGTCATCTTCATATCCGCCTATCCGGAGTACGCGCTTGACTGCTGCCAGGCACACGCGTTCGACTTTGTGCAGAAACCCTATACGCTGGAGCGGCTGGAGAGCTGTCTCAACGCGGTCTTTCGCGAGACGCTCTTGCGCGCGCCGATGACGCCGCTCACGATTCACGCAGGCTCTCGGCTCATGCAGATCGACCAGCGCGACATCCTGTACATTGCGGCGCAGCGCGAATACGTCACGGCGCACATGCTGACCGGCCTTGTCACATGGCGGGAGAGCTTGACCAAGCTGTCGGAGCGATTGCAGCCCGGCTGGTTTGAGCGAATCCACAAAAGTTACGTGGTGAACTGGCTCCACGCAAAGCAGATGGAGGCTAAGGCCTGTGAAATCACGCTGATCGACGGCCAAGTGCTGCCGGTCTCCCGGCACTACCTTCCCGCGCTCAAAGCGCACATCGCCAATCCGCAGTAGAAAAGCGGAGTACGGCACGGCGGTGCCGGGCTGCGCTCACGCGGGTTATTGAACGCGAAAGGTGGGCTACTCGCCCCCTTTCACACTATCCCCTCGAGCTGTACGC
>JAVXNW010000056.1:0-16235 GCA_036645575.1 Clostridia bacterium
AATCGCCCAAAAACCTTCCGCCCCCGCCCCTGCTTCCCCGTCATCTGTTTGATCCTCAAAACAAGCGGCTGCGGCACAAAACTTCTTTCGTGTCACAGCCCCGCGTTTTTTCTCGCGTTTTTCCTCGCGTTCTCTCCCGCGTTCTCTCGAACCCCGACGCCTCGTCCCCGCGCCTCCCCTGGCGGCGACTCGGTCATTTTCCGGCAAAGGCGTAGGTGGCAATCGAGACGGCCATGGCGAGGTTCAGCGAATCGATCTTGTCGCTTTGCGCAATGAAGACCGGGCTTCCCATGTCCTTAAAAAAGGCGGGAAGGCCGGTCTGTTCGTTTCCGAACACCAGCGCGTACCTTGGCGGACGCCCCTTGACCGCTTCGCGCAATTCGGTTGCGCCGTCCAGCATGAACGGGTAGAGCGCGTGCGCGGGGTAGTTGGCGCGATAGGCCGAAAAATCGTCGTAGACGCGCACGTTCATCTGGAAAAACGCGCCCATCGACGCGCGCAACACGCGCGGATCAAACGGATCGACCGCCGGGCGAATGATCGCGATATCCTCAAAGCCGAACCCCAGGCACGCCCGAAGCGCCGTGCCCAGATTGCCCAGATCCGATATCTGGCACAAGACGACGTGCGGCTTGTCCGGGCGCAGCGCGGCCTCGTACTTTTCAAACACCAGTCCGGCGTAGCAGTTGTCCTTGTGCGCCTCGCGCCTGAGCACCTTCTCCGCTTCCTCCTCGCGCACGCCCAGTTCCGCGCATTTTTCGCGCAATTGCGCGACCCCCTCGTTGCGCGCGCCGTCCGGGTGCAGCAGCAGTCGCGTCACCTTTTCCGGCCGCGCCTTGATGAGGTTGAGCGCCGGGAACACGCCCAGCGCGTAGCTATACGAAAGATCCCGGTGATACGCTTCCAACTTGGGCAATCCAATCCCTCCCTTTATGCCCGCTATTGTACACCATTTGCCCGCCAAACGCAAAAAATAAATCGCGCGCCGGCACCATTGCCCAAGTTTCGTCATAGCATGACATAAACGGACTTGACGCGGGCGCAAATGTTCTTTATAATGTCTCACCAAGTGGCCGAACCGGGGAACCCGGCCCGATATTCAGGCATAGATGAGGCCCGCGTTGGCGGGCGCTCGAAGAAGGCCGAGGGGGAGGATTCTTAAATGGAACTCAAGGTATGCAAATTTGGCGGCTCGTCGCTTGCGGACGCCGGACAATTCAGGAAGGTGCGCGACATCCTCTTATCCGACGATGCGCGGCGCTTTGCGGTACCCTCCGCACCGGGCAAGCGCACAAAGGACGACGAAAAAGTCACCGATCTACTCTACCAGTGCCATCGGCTCGCACAGCGCAAGCAGTCCTACGCCAACCTGTTTGACAAGGTCATCGACCGCTACACCGGCATCGTGCGCGATCTGGGGCTTGATTTCAACATTGAACCGCTGCTACAGGAGGCGGGCGAGCAACTGCGCACCGCGTCGCCCGACTTTGCCGCCAGCCGCGGCGAGTACTTTTCGGGGCTCATCTTGGCCAATTTTCTGGGCTGGGATTTCATTGATCCTTCCGATATCCTGAAATTCGACCGGCAGGGCGCGTTTGCGGCGGAGTGGAGCAACGAGCTGGCCGCGAGCGAGCTTAAAAAGCACGCGCACGCGGTCATTCCCGGCTTTTACGGATCGCTCCCGGGCGGCGACGTGCACACCTTCTCGCGCGGCGGCTCCGACATCACCGGCGCGGTCATCGCGCGCGCGGCGGGCGCGAGCCTCTATGAGAACTGGACCGACGTGTCCGGGTTTTTGATGGCCGACCCGCGCATCGTCGATCACCCGCGCCGCATCGAGCGGCTCACCTACCGCGAATTGCGGGAATTGTCCTACATGGGCGCGACCGTGCTACACGAGGACAGCGTCTTCCCCGTGCGCAAGGCGAACATCCCCACCAACATCCGAAACACCAATGAGCCGGACGATCCCGGCACGCTCATCTTGGTAAACGGCGAGGACTGCGGCGAGGGCGGCTCGATCACCGGGGTCGCGGGCCACAAGAATTTTACGCTCTTGTCCATTGAGAAGGCGATGATGAACAGCGAGATCGGCTTTGGCCGGCGCGTCTTGCAGGCGCTGGAGGATTTCGGCGTCTCCTTTGAACACCTGCCCACCGGCATCGACACGATGTGCGTGATCCTGCCCGACGCGGACTTGTACCAGCGCCGCGACCAGATCATCGAGCGCATCGAGGAGAGCGTACACCCGGACTCGGTCGAACTGTCCAGCGGCCTTGCGCTGATCGCCACCGTCGGACGCGGCATGGTGCGCATGCCCGGCACCGCGGCGCGCCTCTTCTCCGCGCTGGCCCGCGCGGGCGTCAACGTGCGCATGATCGATCAGGGGTCAAGCGAGCTCAACATCATCGTAGGCGTGGACATTCCCGAGTTTGAGGACGCGGTGCGCGCGATCTACGACGAGTTTGTCCAGCGCGACTGAATCCCCGGCAAGGGCGGCCTCCTTTTTCCCTCAAATTGGATAAGTTGCATCGAGTTGACGCGCAATCTGGTCAGTTGTGTGTCATAATGGTGAACAATGGGCGCCAGCCTTGCGCCTTAACACCCTAGTGTACTATCATGGTATATGTGAGAGGGGTGAAAATTTTATGAGGACACGCGTATATTATGTGAGCCCCAAAGGCTCGGCGGAAAAAATCGCCGGTGCCATTGCCCGCGCGGTCAAATGCGCCTGCGAGCCATTGCTGCCCGCCTACATGCCAGAAAACGTCGGGATCATGTTCCTCGGGTGCGAGGGAACCAAGGCCGACAAGGTGACGCTTGATTTTATCTCCGTGCTCAACCCGGACCGCGTGGCGCGCGCCGCGCTGTTTCACTGCGGCAAGGACGCCAACGCGCTGGGGCAGATGCGCGCCGCGCTGATCAACCCTGACCGCGTGACGCACACCGCGCTGTTTCACTGCGGCAAGGACGCCAACGCGCTGGGGCAGATGCGCGCCGCGCTGACCCAGCGCGGCATCGAGGTGCTCGATATGACGCTGAGCACGCCGCTCAAGGGGATGTTTGGCGGCCGTCCGACCGACGCGGACTGCGCGCGCGCCACGCTCTTCGCGTTGGACTGCATGCAGTTTTTGTCCGCCGCGCCCAACTGACGCAGGCTATTTGACCGGCAGGATCGCCTCCACCACATGGACAAAGCAGCCGCTTGGCGCGATATACCCCGCCACCTGCCGCGTGTACAACTCGCCTGCGGGCGACAGCCCTTCCTTCAAAAGCGCCGCTTCAAAGGGTTTGACCAACTGGTCAAACCCAAATTTTGTCTCTTCCATAAAACAGGTCGCGACGAGCGCCGCCCCGCCCGGCTGAAAGACAAACCCGTCGGGCGCCGCAATGCCGATCAGTTCCAGATCCGCCTGCCCAATCATCACGCCGCGCCGCATGTGCGCGCTGCCCGGAAGGCCGGACACAAAGGTCGAAAACGAGGTGAGCGGCATGTGCGTGAGCAGCGTCGCGTACAGCGAGTTGCGCAGCGCCACCCGCCAAAATGCCGCGACGCTTTCAAACGCGCGGTAGTAAATCGGCTCGGCCTCATGAAGGGTTGGCGGCGCGGGCGGGCAGCTGAGCGCGCGCGTCACCTTCCCGGTAAATTCCCGAAGCCGCGCCTGATACTTCGCCTGCTGCTCAAGCGACTTGAGCTTTTCGGAAAACAGCGCTTGAATCTCCGCCTGCGTGTGCGGCGCAAATGTGGGCGTGATTTCGCTCAGCGAGAACCCCTGGTTCTGCATCCGCTTGATCAGCCCAATCAGCTGAATATCCGCGTGTCCGAACGTCCGATAGCCGTTTTCCGGGTCGCGGCGGGGGTGCAACAGGCCCTTGGTCTCGTAAAAGCGAATGGCCTCGTTGCTCAGGTTGAAGGCACGCGAAAGCTGGCCGATGCTCAGTCCCTTGTGGCTCTTGTCGTCCATCGCCATTTTCTCCCCCTGCACTGTTTTTTTCATTGTAGCGCCGTTTGCCTGCCGCTGTCAATGCCATTTTCGACTCAATTCCGGTTTTTTCGCCCAATCGTTTCAGAAATGATCCGTTTCGCCGCAAGGGCTTTTGTGCAAATCGGCTAAAATCAACTTTTTTCGTATTTTTGATAGAATATTGTCAATCGCCTGTTGACCTTCAAGTAGCTTGAGGGCTTATGCTGTATTCATCGGACGGATGGCGCAAGGCACGTGCCCAAGCGATCCGTCCCAAGTGGAATAAGGAGGGTCAATTCATGAAGAAAACCTTGGCGATGTTGCTGGCGCTTTTGATGGTGCTGACAGCGGTGCCCGCGCTGGCTGCGAGCAGCTGGGTGCGTTCGGCACAGAAAGTGACAACCTGGGATCGTGAAGTGGACTTTGTCATCGTCGGTTTCGGCATGGCGGGCACGGCGGCGGCCGTCGAGGCGCACGAAGTGGCGCCCGACGCGAAGATCGCCATCTTTGAAAAATCGCCCTCAACCGCCGCGGGCGGCAACGCCATTGGCTCCGGCCAGTGCATCCTCTTCCCCGACCCGAAGGACATCGGAACCTTCCAGACCTACATGCAGAACCTCAACTACCCGCAGGTGCTCTCTGAGGAGAACTTCCAGTGGTTGACCAACGAGATGGCCGACCAGCTGACCTGGATTGAAGCGGTCTGCGAGAGCGCCAACTACGAAGTCGGCTACTCCGGCGGCGGCCCGCTGCGCTGGGGCTCGATGGTCATCGAGTTCGAAGACATCCCCGGCTCCAACTTCCGTGGCGCGACCGGCCATCTGCGCAAAAAGGACGGCGGCGTGGTCTTTGAAAACGGCGGCTGCTGGAACGCGTTTGCGGCGGCCTGCGAAGTGCGCGGCATTGCGCCCGAATACGAGACGCCGGTCGTCGCGCTTATTCAGGACCCCGAGACCCAGCAGGTGATCGGCGTCATCGCCCGCCAGCCGGACGGCAAAGAGTTCTCCGTCAAGGCGGACAAGGGCGTCTTGCTGGCCTGCGGCGGCTACGAAAACAACATGCAGATGCTCGCCGACTATAACGGCGGCGATCAGGTGCTCAGCGCCGGTTCCCCCTACAACACGGGCGACGGCATCAAGATGCTGCAGAGCGTCGGCGCGCAGATGTGGCACATGGACAACCACACGATGTCCTGCGGCTACTTCAACGGCATCAAGGTGCCTGACTACCCGACCACGTTCATCCGTCAGTTCTACCCGACCGCGGGCAACTGGCTGGAAGTGGGCGCGAACGATCAGCGCTTCTACAACGAATCCAAGAGCTATCAGCGCCAGCACATGAAGTACAAAGAGAACGGCCAGTACGTCGACGTTCCGATCTTTAAGTCGCTGCCCGTCTCCTTCATCTTTGACGAGACCATGCGCACGACCGGCGGCCCGATCGTCAACAACTGGATCGGCTACCCGGCCACGATGCGCAACGCCTACGCCTGGAGTCAGGACAACTCGGTCGAAATCGAAAAGGGCTGGATCGTCAAGGGCGACACCATCGAAGAACTGGCGACCAAGCTCAACCGCGATCCCGCCGTGCTCAAGGCGACGATCGACCGCTACAACGAACTGGTCGACAAGGGCGTCGACGAGGACTTCGGTCGCAAGATCGAGTCGATGGCCAAGATCGAGACCGCGCCGTTCTACGCGGTCAACATGAACCCGACGCTGCCCGCCACCTCCGGCGGCGCAAAGCGCGACATCCACTCCCGCGTGCTCGACTGGGACGACCGGCCCATCCCCGGCCTGTATGAGGCGGGCGAGCTAGGCTCCTTCGTGTGCAACCTCTACCAGAACGGCACCTACCTGGCCGAAGCCATCGCGTCCGGCCGCGCGGCGATCAACACCGCTTTCGACGCGCGCTCCGACCTCAAGCCCAGCGTCGCCATGAAGATCTGCAATCCGTGGGACACCGCGGAAGACGGCACCTACAGCAAGTTCGTCGAGGGCCTGCACGAGCCGTTTGAAGTGCGCTACACCGTCGAGGGCGGCAAGCTCACCAAGATCGAATCCGGCGAAGGCCGCGCGAACATGTTCATGAATGACGAGCAGTTCGCCGCCTACACCCAGTCGATCATCGAGCAGCAGGACATGGCCGTTGACGCAATCAGCGGCGCGACCACCGACAGCCAGGCCATCTCCTCCGGCCTGCTGACCGCGTTTAAGAAAAAATAACCGGTCGCACACACAATCCCTCAGGGCAGGCCCCGGCACAGCGGGGGCCTGCCCTTTGCAAAAGATTGACATACAGGCTTGACATAGGAATGCTTGACTTCCGGGGCGCATTGCGTCATAATTTATCTATTGTCAAGTGAAGCGCAAAAAGAAGGAGCATGTGTAGATGAAACGCAGGGATGTCTTGGTGATCGTGGTGGTCGTCGCATTGGCGCTCGGCCTGTTGGGATACGCAAAATACAGCATGACGCTCAATCCATCATCCGGAAAACACGAAGGCACGTCCAACGGCACGCTGGCCCCACAGGGCACGCCCGAGCAGGCGACTTCTACCCCCGCGCCGACCGCGATCCCCGATGTGACGGCCTCGCCCGATGTGACCCCCGCGCCCGATGTGACGCCCGCGCCCGATGTGACCCCCGTGCCCGATGTGACCCCCGCGCCCGATGTGACCCCCGCGCCCGATGTGACCCCCGCGCCCGATGTGACCGCGATTCCCGAGGCGACGGACGCATTGCCCACGCCGGTTGCGAAAAAGGTTCAGTACGTCGCCGCGCCCGACGCGCCCGCGGTGCTCGCGGCCACGCCGCGCCCCACGCTCGAGCCTGCCGAGAGCTATCTGCGCGTGTCCTCGAAGACCGGCGAGTACGACTTGATCCCGCTCAACAAGCCCGGCAAGTTCAACCTCATACAGGGCGACCAGAGCAACATCATCGAAATCGGCGTAAATTCGGTCAAGATGCACTCGTCCAGCTGCGAAAATCAGGACTGCGTCAAGCAGGGCGAAATGACCCTTGAGAACCGCGACAGCCGCATCCTGTACGACATGATCATCTGCCTGCCCAATCAGGTGATGCTGCAATTGCTCAGCGCCGAGGAAGCAAGGGCACTGGAGGGTTGATTTTCGGATGAAAGACACAAGAAATCTGGCGCTATCCGCGCTTCTGGTCGCGATCATGCTGATTCTTGGCTACATCGAGAACATGATCCCGACCGGCCCGGTGCCGGGGATCAAGCTGGGGCTGTCAAACGGCGTGCTGCTGCTGGCGATCTACTGGCTGGGCATCCCCCTCTCCTTTGGGCTGATGGTCGCGAAGGTGGGGCTGTCGGGGCTGCTGTTCGCGGGCGTAAACGCCATGATGTACTCGCTTGCGGGCGGCCTGCTCAGCATGATCGCCATGGCGATCCTGTCGCGCTTTAAGTCGATCAGCCCCATCGGCGTGGGCGTCGCGGGCGGCGTCATGCACAACGTGGGGCAGGTCGGCCTCGCGATGATTGTGCTCAACACCAACCGCCTCGTGTACTACATGGCGATCCTGATGCTCGTAGGCGCCGTAACCGGCGCCGCCACCGGCACCGTCGCCAAACTGCTGATGGCTCGGCTCCCGCAAAGTTTAAGGCCGAAACGCTAAATTCAAAAAGGCAAGCCCCATGCGACGGGCTTGCCTTTTTTTCGCAAAAACGCGCTTTTTCTCAAAATCCCCGACGTTTTCCCGACGCTTCATTTTGTATAATGAATAGAGGGGATTGCATTCACCGCCGCGGAGGTGACCGTGTACTACGCAACAGCTGTATGAAGTTCCTAACGCAACCCAAAATATAATGGAGGAGGTACGCTATGACTTTTACATTTGAGGCTCTGTCGATTGAAGGCAAGGAGATTTTGCGGCAAGGTATTTTGGACTGCTTTCATCGCGACATTTCCACGGTATCCTGTACGTTCAGTTTACGCAACTATGTGTTTATCTTTGGTGAGGGCTGCTTCCCCGCAATTATTCGGGTGGAAGCAGAAACCGCTCGGCGCGGCGTTCCGGATATTTTAAGTGAGCTGATGTGGATGGACGATTTAAAAAACGACATTCACAACATCTGCCAGCCAATCCCGTCGCTTGGAAACCGCCTGGTAGAGAGAATTGCTGTTGGCGAAACCGTCTATCTTGTGACCATGTTCCGCAAAGCGAATGGGGCTATTTTTCCAGACACCCAGTGGAACACAGATCATTTTTACAATGCAGGCGCTTTGCTCGGGAAAATTCACCGCATCTCAAGCGAGGGGTATCAGCGTGGCTTTCGCTATAAGCGGAGGCACTGGGACGAAAGCACTTTCTGCGATTTTTCGTGCTTTGAGGGGAGTTTTGCGTCGGATGTGCAGCAGGACGCGCAGGCTGTCCTGCAAAAGATACAAAGTATTCCCCGCGACCCTCGCTGGTATGGCATGATTCACGGAGACTTTCAAAACGGCACTTTGTTTTACGATTGGGGTGAACTTTGGGCGTTTGATTTCGACGATTGTAGCTATGGCTATTTTATGTACGACATCGTTTCCTTGGCGCATATCTTCATTCATGGTCCCAACTATGCAGGTCCTCGCCCCGACATGACTGCCCGCGACTGTATGCTGGGGCAGGATGGCATTCTGACACATATTCGCGCGGGCTACACCTCAGAATATTCGCTGCCCGAGGCGCAATGGGCGCTGTTTGACGATTTTTTCCGATTGCGTGTTGCACAGATTATAAGTTTTCAACTCCATCTAAAACTACACCCAAAGGCCGTTCAATTTGCGCTA
The DNA here is from genome assembly GCA_036645575.1 of Clostridia bacterium. Classification (GTDB taxonomy): domain Bacteria; phylum Bacillota; class Clostridia; order Christensenellales; family Aristaeellaceae; genus JAVXNW01. The sequence continues at coordinate 8,760 of JAVXNW010000056.1, forward strand.
TTCGAGCCGATACTTGCTTATTTAAAATGCGATAAGAGCCCGATTGACCGAGTTGATGAGGTCAAACAAGTTGCTTTCACTCGACTAACGCCAGAAATTTATCGTATCCTCTCGCAAAGCTTTGCCGGCTGATTGCGGTTCCGATGCTCAATGCGCGGGATCGCCTGGCGAAAGCAGGACAATTTAGCCTTCCGCACTTTGAACTGGCAAGGCCATTTCAATGCTGCGTACTTTTTCAATGCGCGCTTGAAATGTGGGGGAAAAGATGCTACACTTAGAAGTTGTAGAAAACGTTACGGGAGGTGTTCGCCATGGCGCATAACGCGACGTCGCTGATTGAGGGGATGTTGGATTTCGCGCAGCAGCGCGCTTTGATCGAGCCGATCGATCGCGCGTACACGCGCAACCTGCTTTTGGACATCATGGCGCTTGACGCGCCGGAGCCGTGCGAGAAAGTGGCCGTGCCCGATACGCTCACGACGCTGCTCGCGGATCTGGCGCAGATCGCCGTCGAAAAGCATTTGGTGGCGGACACGCAGGACGCGCGGGAGCGCTTTGGCGTGCGTCTGGCGGGCGCCGTGACGCCCGCGCCCGCGCAGGTGCGCGCGCAGTTCGCGCGCCGCTATCAGCAGGACGGCCCCGAGGCCGCCACCGATTGGTTCTACCAGATGTGCCGCGCGTGCGACTACATCCGCGTGGATCACATCAAAAAAAACGTGCGCTTTACCGCCGATTCGCCGGCCGGGCCGCTTGAGATCACGATCAACCTGTCCAAGCCCGAGAAGGACCCGCGCGACATCGCAAGGGCGCTCACCGCGCCCAAGCTTTCCTACCCCCGGTGCATGCTGTGCGTGGAGAACCCGGGCTATGCCGGCCGCGACGGCTTCCCCGCGCGCCAGAACCATCGGCTGATCCCAGTCACGCTGGCGGGCGACCCATTTTACCTGCAATATTCGCCCTACCTATACTATGAGGAGCACTCGATCGTGCTCAATCAAGCGCACGTGCCGATGCGCATTGACCGAAGCACCTTTGAGCGGCTGTTCGATTTCGTCGGGCAGTTCCCGCACTATTTTCTGGGCTCGAACGCGGATCTGCCGATCGTGGGCGGCTCGATCCTGAGCCACGACCACTTTCAGGGCGGACGCCACATCTTTCCGATGGACAGGGCGGGCGCGCGGATCGCGCTTGGCGCGCCCGATCAGCGCATCGAGGCGTGCGTGGTCGATTGGCCCATGACCTGCATTCGCATGACCTGCGCGTGCCGCGAGGCGCTGATTGACGAAGGCGAGCGGATGCTTGGCGCGTGGCGCGGTTATTCCGACGCCGCGTTGGGCGTCTTGGCGCAGACCGACGCCCCGCACAACACGATCACGCCGATCGTGCGCCGGGCCGGGGACAAGTGGATCCTGCACCTGGTCCTGCGCAACAACCGCACGAGCGACGCGCATCCGCTGGGCATCTTCCACCCACACGCGGACCTGCACCACGTCAAGAAGGAGAACATCGGCCTGATCGAGGTGATGGGGCTGTTCATCCTGCCGGGGCGGCTGCTGGGCGAACTTCAGCAGGCACGCGCCTACTTGACCGGCGCGCGGCCGCTCGCGGATGCGCCAAGCCCGGAAGATCCGCTGTTTAAGCACTACGAATGGCTGCGCGAGATCGCTAAGACGTGTGGCTGCGCGCTGACAGACGCGCAGGCGCAGGCGGCCCTTCGAAGCGCGCTAGCGGTCAAGTGCGCGCGCGTCTTGGCGGACGCGGGCGTGTTTAAGGCGGACGCGGCGGGCGAGGCCGGCCTGCTGCGCTTTCTGGGCACGCTGGGCTACGCGCGCAGTTAAGCGCCGCAGCTCGACACGACAACCAAGCGCCGCAACAAGCGCCTAGCGCCGGTGCCTTCTGCGCGCCGGTGCGGGAAAACTTTCCTCGCACCGTTTAAAGCATTTTGAATCGGGGTATATTGAACATGATCGCAAAAGCAACCGTTGCATTGGTAGACGGCCGGTTGATGGCCGAGGTGATTCGCTCGGAGGCGTGCCACAAATGTGGCCAGTGCCAGATGGGCAGGCAGGAAAAGCAGCACTATCCATTGCCCGAAGGGGACTACCACGTGGGCGACCAAGTGGAGATGCACCTGCCGGACGAGACCGCGTTTCCGGCAGCGCTTATCGCCTATGGGATTCCGCTCTTTGCGCTCCTGTTGGGGCTGGGCATTGCGGCGGCGCTGAAGCTGCCGGACGTATGGCAGGCGGTGGTCGCGCTGGCGTCGGCGGTCGCGGGGTATTTCGTGCTGAAGGCGTTGGAGCCTAAAATCAAGCGCAGCGGCCGGTTCACGCCGCGCTGCGGAAAAGATGAATAGAATATCATTTCAGGAGGATAAACATCATGGATCATGTCGTACATTTTACTTCTGCACAGGTGACCAAGGACGCGCTTTCGGACAAGGGCGTCGCGCTGGTGGATTTCTGGGCGCCTTGGTGCGGGCCGTGCCGCATGGTGACGCCGCTGATTGAGCAGCTTGCGGACGAATACGCCGGGCGCGCGCTCGTGGGCAAGGTCAACATCGACGATGAGCAGAGCGCGGCGGTCGCGTACCACGTGGCGAGCATTCCGACGCTGGTGGTGTTCAAAGACGGCGTCGAGCAGGAGCGCGTCGTGGGCGCGCGCGGCAAGGAAGCGCTGGCCGAGCTGATTGACCGCTACCTGTGAGGCAAATCCTTCCAGTTCGTTAAAAATGGGCGCAAGATATACATCCTTACATTTTCGTGCTATACTAATAGCTAGTAGATTGCAAGGTAAGCCCATCGGACAAGCGCCGGCAATTGCAGGCGCTTTTTTTCGTGGGTTTGCGCGTGGAGACCCTAGGAACCGGCCATAACCCGGCGCAGTAAGGCGTCGTGGAAGGCGGTTTTCCCCATGATTCTATCGCTTGAGCGTCGCACGTTTGGGGGCATTTGCCGCCGGGTCGCTTGGCGAAGATGGGGGAGTCGAACATGTTAACCAATGGGCTTTCCCCATTGGTTTATGGCTTTTTATGCGTAAAAGCCTATTGTTTTCGTGCGTTTACGGCAGTCCACAGAGAGGAGGCCTTTTATGGCAACAAGAAATAGACATTCAAAACCCAAGGTTGACGAGCCACGGCTTCGCATTATTCCATTGGGTGGCCTAGGCGAAATCGGCAAGAACATGACGGTATTTGAGTACGGGGACGACATCATCGTGGTCGACTGCGGCTCGATCTTCCCGCGCGAGGACATGCCGGGCGTAGATCTGGTGATCCCGGACGTCACCTACCTCACCAAGAACGCCAACCGCATTCGCGGCTACGTGATCACGCACGGCCACGAGGACCACATTGGCGCGACGCCCTACATCCTGCGCAACCTGCCCGCCCCGGTCTACGGGACCCGGCTGACGCTTGCGCTGATTGAGCACAAGCTCAAGGAGCACCGGGTAAACGGCATTCAGATGAACGTGATCGCGGCCGGAGACCGGGTCAAGATCGGCAGCGCCTTTGAGGTGGAATTTCTCAAAGTCAGCCACTCGATCGCGGGCGCGGTGATGCTGGCCATCCGCACGCCCGTGGGCACGGTCATTCACTCGGGCGACTTCAAGGTGGACTTTACGCCCATCGACGACAAGCTCATGGACCTTGGCCGACTGGCCGAGATCGGCCGCGAAGGCGTGCAGCTGCTATTGTGCGAATCGACCAACGTCGAGCGCCCCGGCTACACGATGAGCGAGCGCACCGTGGGCGAGACGTTCCAGAACCTGTTTGGCAAGGCGGAGGGGCGCATCATCGTCGCGATGTTCGCCAGCAACGTGCACCGCATCCAGCAGGTGGTGGATTCCGCCGTGCGCTACAACCGCAAGGTGTGCCTGATCGGACGCAGCATGGTAAACGTATCGAAGATCGCGATACAATTGGGCGAGCTGAAGATCCCGGAGGGGCGCATGGTGTCCGCCGACGACCTTGACCGCTACGACGATAACGAGCTGGTGGTGCTGACGACCGGCAGCCAGGGCGAGCCGATGAGCGGACTTGCGCGCATGGCCTTTTCCGAGCACAAAAAGCTGGAGGTCAAGGCGAGCGACATGATCATCGTGTCGGCGACGCCGATCCCGGGCAACGAGAAATCGGTGTCCCGCGTGATCAATCAGCTGGTTCGTTCGGGCGCCAACGTGATTTACGAGGCGATCGAAGAGGTTCACGTGTCGGGGCACGCCTGTCAGGAAGAGCTAAAGCTGATGCACGCGCTGTCCAACCCACGCTTTTTCATCCCGGTTCACGGCGAGTATCGCCACCTGCACCATCACGCGAAGCTGGCGCTGTCGATGGGCATGCCGCCCGACCATGTGCGCATTGTGAACACCGGCGACATCGTCGAGCTGAGCGCGACGCGCCTGAGCGTCGTGGGCAGCGTGCCAAGCGGCGAGGTCATGATCGACGGACTGGGCGTGGGCGACGTGGGCGCAGTGGTGCTGCGCGACCGAAAGCACCTGTCGCAGGACGGGCTGCTGGTGATCATCATGGCGGTCGATCACCTGTCGGGCATGGTGGTTTCGGGACCCGAGATCATCAGCCGCGGCTTTGTCTACATGCGCGAGGCGGACGCGCTGCTAGAGGGCACGCGCACGACGACGCGCGGCGTGCTGGAGTCCTTTGGCCGGATCGATCCCGGCGACTGGAACCACGTCAAGGGCGACGTGCGCGACGCGGCGCAGAAGTACATCTACGACACGATCAAGCGCTCGCCGATGATCCTGCCGGTCATTGTGGAGATCTAAAATACCGATTCGCGGCGCGCGGTGAACCTGCGCGGCAATTCATCCGTCTAAGGAGGCACGCTATGAATATTTACGATCAGGCGCACGCCTTGGCGCGCTCCATGAAGGAGACGCCCGAGTATCAGGCGTACACGCAGTTGCGCGAAGTCGCGTACCGTGACGAGACCAACAAGGCGCTGCTGGACGAGTACAAGCGCCTGCAATACCGGATGCAGACGATGCTGGCCTCCGGGCGCGCGTCGGATGTGGACCAGGGCGACATGACGCGCATGCAGCAGATTGGTTCGCTCCTCCAGTTCAATTCCGACGCGAGTCAGTTTCTGATGGCCGAGCTTCGGTTTCAGAAGATGCTGGCGGACGTATACAAGATTCTGGGCGAGGTCGCGGGCATCGATCTGGACCTATTGATGCAAGGCTAAACGACGGAGGCTGAGATATGGCTCGAAAATCAATGAACCGCTCCAAGCGGCGCAGCGCGCCCGATGTGAGCCGCTATACGGAAAAGTCGCTGCACCGCGACCGCGAGTACGGTTTTTACTGGTACGCGTGGCTGTGGAAGGCCTTGCGCCCGGTTCTGGTGGGCCTGTGCGCCTTGGTCATTGTGGCGGGCGTCATTGCGTCCGGCTGGAGCTTTATCGACCATGCCTTCTTTGCCGCCGTCGATCCCGCCGACTCAACGCCCATTGACTTCGTGATTGAGCGCGGGCAGAGCATTACCTCGATCGGCAACGCGCTTGCCGAGCAGGACCTGGTCAAGAATCCGTCGATCTTCAAGTACATCGTGCAGTTTCAGGGCGTGGGCAGCAACATAAGTTTCGGCAGCTACCCGCTCTCCCGGGACATGACGGTGAGCCAGATCATCGACAAATTGACCGAGGGCAGTTCGAGCACGGAGCGCACGATCACGATCATCCCGGGCTGGACGGTCTCCGAGATCGCGGACTACCTCAAAAAGCAGGGCGCGCTGATCGACACGGACGAGTTTTTGAAGCTGGCCAACGACATCGACCACTTCTCAGATATCTCCTACGCGCTCAAAAACGCCAAGGCGCAGGGCACGCTGACCGGGCGGCTCTACCAATTGGAAGGGTATCTGTCGCCGGACACCTACCGCGTATATACAAACGCGACTGCGGAATCGCTCATGCAGACGCTGCTGACCCAGACCGACAAGGTGATCGACGCGGTGTTCAATACGCCCATTGAGATCATCGACGAGGCGGGCAATCCGGTCGCAGACGAGGAAAACCCAAGCGACGCGGCGGAAGCGGAAGTGCAGTTTGTCACCACGCTCAACGAGGATCAAACCATTGTGCTGGCCTCGATCATCGAAAAGGAGGCCGCCAAGAAGAGCGATTACGCGAAGGTCTCCGCGGTGTTCCACAACCGCCTTGAAAAGGGGATGCGCCTCGAGTCCGACGCGACCGTCGCCTATCCGCTTGGCATTAAGCGCATGGTGCTCACGGCGGATGAGCTGTCCACCGTCAACGGTTACAACACCTACACGCGTGAAGGACTGCCCATCGGCCCGATCTGCAATCCCTCCAAGGCGGCGATCGCGGCGGCGCGCAATCCGAATACCGACTACGTCTACGACGAATACCTGTACTTCTGCGCGGGCGCGCCCGAGACCGGGGAACTGGTCTTTGCCAAGACCCAAGCGGAGCAGCAGGCCAACGTGAGCAAGTACCGACCGCTATGGCTACAATACGACGAGCAGCAGGCGCAAAAGCAGGCCCGCGCCGCCGCAAACGCACAATAGCCGTTCATCCCCGCGCCCAGTTGGGCGCGGGGATTGTCACATGCGCGGCGATGCGCGCATAGCATGATAGGGCATCATCCGAACAGGAGGGACGCCCTATGTTGTTGTCCGCGCTTTGCGCGCTCTCCGCGATTCTGGACTCCACCCTTTTGCTGCTCGCCCACCTGTCCGGGCGTTCCTCCTTTCCGCAGCCGCTCACGCTTGCCGAGGAACGCGCGGCAATTGATAAAATGCAGGCGGGCGACGCGGACGCCGCCAAGACGCTGATCGAGCACAACCTGCGCTTGGTCGCGCACATCGCCAAGAAGTACCAGCGCACCGGCGTCGATCAGGACGACCTGGTCTCGATTGGCTCAATTGGGCTGATCAAGGCGGTCAACTCATTCCGCCCCGAGGCGGGCCGCCTGACCTCCTACGCGTCGCGCTGCGTCGAAAATGAGATCCTGATGACGTTGCGCGCGGGCAAAAAGCTCAAGGGCAATCTGTCGCTAAACGACCCCATCGGCTCTGACCATGAGGGCAATGAGATCATGCTTTCCGATATTCTGGGCACCGAGCCCGACCTCGTGACCAACCTCGCCGAACTGCACATCGAATCCGCACGCGCGCTTGGCCTGCTCTCTACCGTGCTCTCCGCCCGCGAACGCACCGTGCTCATGCTCCGCTATGGCCTGCTCGACGGCAAAACCCGCGCCCAGCACGAGGTCGCCGCCGCACTCGACATCTCGCGCAGCTACGTCAGCCGCATCGAAAAAAAAGCCCTAGAAAAAATGCGCACCGCGCTGGAGTAGGAGGAGGCGGGGAGGCGAGGAGGCGAGGGGAACCGGGAGGCGGGAAGTATAATAAGGGGAACGGACGGGGGGCCTCCGGCGGCCGGGGCGCTGCCCCTGGACCCCGCAAAGGATGATCCTTTGATGCCAGCGCGCCTG
>JAVXNW010000057.1:0-16061 GCA_036645575.1 Clostridia bacterium
AAAAAGCCCCCCGCTCACGCGGGTCCCCCCTAAATGCGCTTTTAAGGCTAAGGAACGAGGAGGCGGGGGGAACGGGGCGACCGGGGATTTCGCTCGCTGCGGCGAGCGACCGGCGTGCGCCGCCGGACTGCGCAAGGCTTGAAGCCTTGACCACAGCTCGCTCACGCGAGGATGTGGATCACGCCTCCGGGAAATATTCCTGCACAAACGGCGCTTCTACCTCGAATATCTTGCCGTTCAATCCGTTCAAAACGCCCGCGTCTGTCTCAAACGCAAACCCTAGATACGTCGCCCACAGCGCTTGATAGCCGCGCCCATAAATGCGCTCGTCGTCTGGGTTCCCGTACTGGTTGTCGCCCAGCAACGCATGTCCTACGTGCGCAAACTGCGCGCGGATCTGGTGCGTTCGCCCCGTCACGAGTTCGCAAAAGACCAGCGCTAGCCCGTCCTTCTCCGCCTCGACCCGGAACCGCGTCACCGCCTGCTGCGCCTCCGGACCCGGTCGGTCGCTCACATACACCTTCTTCTTCCCCGGCGTCTTCGTCAGGTAGTGCGTCAGAATTCCCTCCCGCACTTTCCAGTGCCCATGCGTGACGCACAGGTACCCCTTCATGACCTCCCGCGCTACCATCCGCCGGTTTAGCTCCTTGAGCGCTGCCTCGTTCTTCGCCGCAATCACCAGTCCCCCCGTGAAGCGGTCGATCCGGTTCACGAGCGCTGGCACAAACGCGCCTTCTTCACGGGGCGCAAATTCGCCCTTCTGGTACATGTACGCCTGCACGTGCGTGATCAGCGTATTGACCTGCTCCAGCGCGTCCGGGTGCACCACCAGCCCCGGCCGCTTGTTGACGATTAAGATGTTCTCGTCCTCGTACACGATCTCAATGTGCGGGCGAAATGTCGAAAGCAGCGGATCGGGCCGCGCCTCCGCTTCCTCAAAACACGCGTCGTTTAAATACACCGAGATCACGTCCGCTTCCTCTAGCCGCGTGTCCTTCTTGGCCGGCTTTCCGTTCACCCGGATGCGCTTGAGCCGTATATATTTTTGCCGGAGCGACTCCGACACCGTCGGCAGCTTCCTCCCCAAATACCGATCCACGCGCTGACCCGCGTCCTGCTTATCGATGGCCCACTCCTTCATAAACTGACCGCCCTTCTATTGTGCACAAATTATAGCACGCGCACCCTAAAATAGAAAGCCGACGCGCGTAAATTAGCTTCCCTACAGTGTCCTTTTATGTTACAATGTTCGCGAGGTGAGAAACATGTCCTTTGACGCGCTCCTTAAGCAGCTTTTTGGCGGGCTCTCCTTTGACAAGCTGGGCTGGGCCTTGCTGGCGACGCTCCTTTCGCTGATTGCCGTCCACGTGATCATGCGCTTTGCCACGCGCGTGATCGACCGACTGCCGCTCGAGCGCACCCTTACGCGCTTTATCGCCTCCTCTATTCGCCTGGTGCTCTATTTCATGGCGCTGCTCTTGGTCGCGGGCGTGCTGGGCATTCCGGTCACCTCCCTCCTCGCGCTGTTCAGCGTCGCGGGCTTGGCGGTCTCCCTAGCGATTCAGGACTCCCTATCCAATCTCTTCAGCGGCATCATGATCCTGATTTCAAAGCCCTTTACCGCAGGCGATTTTGTCGAAATTGGCGGCGTGAGCGGCACCGCCGACAGCATTAGCCTTGTCTATACCCGGCTTTTGACGGCCGACAACAAGCTGATCTTGGTGCCCAACCGCGAAATTTCCGCGGGCAAGATCATCAATTACACCCGGCAGCCCAACCGCCGCGTCGAGGTCAAGATCTCCTGCGACTATCTCGCGCCGATCGACAGCGCCAAGCAGGCGCTCTTTCGCGCCATGGCGGACGTCACGCAGCTGCTTGACGAACCTGCGCCGTTTGTGGGCGTCAACGCCTACGGCGCAAGCGGCATTGAATACGTGCTGCGCGCGTGGGTGCCCACCGCCGACTACTGGGACGCCTACTACCTGCTGATGGAGCGCGTCAAGGCGCGCCTGGACGAGGCGCACATCGAAATCCCCTTTAACCGCATCGACGTGCACCTTCGCGGCGGCGCTTGAGCGCGTCTTATCGCCGTGCGCCTGCGTGGTATACGATGAGATTCCTTCCGGCGCAACCGGCAGGGCGCCCAGCGCGTGACCCACGCCCATCTTCCCCGCGCGCGGCAAAGGCCAAATTGCCCGAATTCATTCACACTTTGTCCATACCCCGTCAATATTTATCCGCTATACTCAATTCATCGACCAAGAGACATCGGCCGATGACACACCACCCCCTCTTTCCAATTGGAAGGCCCCGCACCCGGCATGAGCAACCGGGTCGCGGGGTTTTTCAAATTTATTATCGCGCAGGGTATTGCAACCGCGCCGCGCTTGTTATAAGATAGACGTACAGGTAAAACGATGGGAGGAAATACACGCATGTCTTTTGTAACAGCGCATCAGGCGCAGCTGGATGATTTTTCTCGGATGTCTGGCCAGGTTGGCGCGCGGACGGATTATGTGCAGGGCGGCGGCGGAAATACCTCGGTCAAGCTGTCAAGCGGTGAAATGTGCATCAAGGCCTCGGGATACCGGCTATCGGACATCACGCCGTCGCACGCATACGCGGTGCTCAACCTCGACATGATTCGAGACTTCTACTTGTCGAGCGACGCAGCCGACTTTGAGGACGTCGAAAAGGCCGGCAGCGCGGTCGTGAAGCGCGCGGCGGTCGCGGTCGAGGGACTAGACGCCCTGCGCCCCTCTGTCGAGGCGGGCTTTCACGCGCTGCTCAAGCGCTACGTGATTCACAGCCACAGCATCTACGCGAACTTGGCCGCGTGCGCGGCCGAATGCGACGCCATTTGCGAGGCCGCCCTTGGCGCGATGCCGGTGCCCTACGCCGTGGTCGATTACTGCAATCCCGGCGCGCGGCTGACCTTTTCGATCCGCGCGGCGCTTGAGGCGTGCAAGCCGCAGGTGATCATCATGCGCAACCATGGCCTGATTGCGACCTCCGACAGCGTGGAGGAATGCCTCGCGCTGCACGAGCAGGCCAACGCGTGTTTTCAGGCCTATTTCGGCGTGACGCCGCAGGACTTCCCCGTGCCCACGATCGCGCAAGTCGGCGAAGGCGAATTTGAGAGCGCGACAAAGCCCACGATCGCACGCCTCAAAAGCGGCCAATTTTCCCCTTCGATGTTTCTTGAAACGCCGCTATATCCCGACCAGCTGGTGTTTTTAAAGGGCACGCTGATCGGCTCTGACGAGCCGCTCCGGGACGGCACCTGCCGCATCGACCAAGCAAGCGGCGTCGTCTCCTACAAGATGCCCCGCACGCAGGCGCAAGTGATCGAAGAGACCCTGTGCGCGCTGGTCTTTATCACCGATACGATCAAAGGCAAAGGCTATACCCCCACCACATTGAGCGAATCCTCCCGCTCCTTTATCCAAAACTGGGAAAGCGAAAAATACCGCAAGGCGCTCACGCAGGTACAATAGCGATTCCGTCTCGCCGCCCGGAAGGCGGGTTCGTGGCCTTCCGGGCGCGATCCTCTCGGTCCGCCTTCAAAAAGGGCTGCGCAAGTCGCTTAAAAAAACGGCGCAAAATACGCCTCCGTGCCAACTGGCATACGGAAGCGTATTTTGCGCCGATCTGCATCAAAGCCGTCCGACTTTCCCCTTGCGCAACGCCCTTTTCAACGGGCCTTGCCTGCCTTTACCCGATATTCAGTAGCATCATGCCCGCTAGGCCCGTCACGAGGATCACAAGGCCCCTCAGGCTCATCTTTTCGTGGTACAGGACAATGCCCGCCAGCCACATCATCAGCACCAGCAGCCCCTGCCTTATCGGAAACATCACCACCGCTGGCAGCGCCGTCAGCGCCAGGATGCTCAGACAATTTCCGCCCGCCGTGCCCGCGCCAATGCCCAGTGCGCACAGCCCAAGCGTCTTTTTCTCCCGCATCCACCGCGTCAGATCCGCCCCGCGCCATTTTCCGATCGCCATCACCGCTAGGCAAATGCCTCCACTGATGAGCGATGTCCAAAAAGTGAAGGCGTTCGCCGTCACTTCCGCGCAATAGGTGGACATCAGGCGCTGCAAGATAGACAGTATTCCGTTCCCCGCAAAGGCGCCAAGCGTCAGCATCAGCCACTTGACGCCGCCCTGCGCGCCATCCCGGCTGCCCAGCGCGCTGAGCACCAGCAGGCAGGCGATCAGCGCAACGCCGATTCCCTTGAGCGGGGTCAGCCGCTCGTTCCAAAACATCAGCCCCGCGACAGTCGGAATCAGCATCGACGCGTTGCAGATCAGCGTGGTCACGCCGAGCGGGCCGGCCGCCATCGCCGCCACCATCGCAAACAGCGTCGCCACAAATGTCACGCCAAAGCAGGCCGCGATCCCAAACGCCGCCGCGCTGATCGCCGCCGCGCCGCCCAATAGCGCCATGATCGCGCACACAACGGCAAGCGCCAAGCTGTTGACCAGCGCAAGGCCGACAATCCCCTCCGGAAACCGCTTTGCATACGCCTTGCACGCCAGATTTTGCACCGCAAACGATAATGACGCGAGTATTGTCGCCACCATATGGGCTACAGCTTAAACCCGATCTCCTCGGGCAGCTCCTCAAACACCGCATCGTCCCCGCCGGTTCCGTGCCGGAAGATCACCGCGCAGGTTGCCTCTGCGCCGATCGGATAGGGCGCAAAGTGCCACGCACCCGCCCGCCACATAATCCCCTTGCCGACCGGCACGTAAAACGCGCGCAGTCGCTCCGCCGTCACTTCGCCCGCAGGCACGCCCGCCACGATCACGCCGCCAGTCAGCGGAAGCAGCGTCTCGGTCGTGCGCGCATGCGCCTCAAAGCGCTTGCAGGTATACGCCCGCTCAAGCGCGGTCAGCAGGTTGATCGAGACGGTCTGCGCATCCTCAACCTGCGCCTGCTTCTCATACCACCTGTACATGCCCGCCTCGCCGCCAAATGGACGGTCCTGGGTCTCGATCACCTCGCCAAAAGGCGCAAAGGCCGCCTGGGTCAGTTTTTCCACTGCGACATACTTCATGTAATCCCTCCGGTCATTGAATTATTCGTTCCAGATAGGCCAGCGCGTGTCCCACCATCTCTTCGCCCAGTGCTATGCTCGCCTCCGTCGCGGGCTTGGCAAACCACTCCGTGTTGCGCTTTGCGCGTTCAAAATCTACATTTTGGGGGTATAGCGCCGCGAGCAACGAGGTTTCAAACTTGCCCGCATGATCAAATCCGCCGCAGGCAATCTGCGTCTGCTCATCGAGCAGCTGAATGGTCTTGATGAACTTGAGCGGGTTGCTTTGCGCGTTCAGGTCGTCGTAGTAGTTCTGCATACGGTTGTCGCCCCACCAGCCCAGCCCACGCGTTTCCTCAAGGTAGCGCATCGTGACCTTCTTGGCCGCCTTCATGCACGCAAGCGACATCGGCATCAGCCCGTCGCCCTCGGACTGGTGGTGGAAGACGAGGTAGATGTTTTCCCAACCGCCGTACACGAGCGACTTTAGGATCTCGGTGATGTAGGCCTCGTAGGCGTCTACATCCACTTGAATGGTGCCCTTCTCCGGCCCGCAAACCGCATAGCTAGCCACGCCGTACCAGATCGGCGGACATTGAATCAATTCTTTCGTCTGCGCAAGTCGCTCAATCACGCCGTCAATCACCATCGTGTCGCACCCGCAGCTCGCGTGCTGCGCATGGTATTCGATCGTGCCGATCGGAATAATCAGCGGCACGCGCCGTTTTTTGCAGTCCTCAATCTCTTGGTAAAACATGTCGATCAGCTTCATGACCGCTCCATCCTTTCTCCGCTTTTCGCCCGTCATTTGCTGTTGCCGCCCCGCCAAGGCGGCAGGGCGGAGATGGCGTCACACCATTAGAATTCCAGTTCGTAGAGCGTGCCGATCGGGGCGCTCAACACGTCGCACCCGCCTTCGGTCACGGCAATGCCCTTTTCCCAGCGAACGCCAAAGGTGTCGGTCGAGATGTAGGTGTCGATCTGGAACGTCATGTTGGTTTTCAGCGGATAAGCGGAGCTCGTCTCGACCCACGGCGCTTCGACTTCGATCATGCCGGTTCCGTGCATCGGGCCATAGACGAAGTTGTCCTTAAAGCCGTTGTCCACGTAGTGCTGATAGAAGTTCTGGGCGATGCTCGAAGCCATGACGCCCGCCTTGATCTGGCGCTGCGTCCAGTCGTGCGCGTCCAGGCCGAACAGGACGATGTCGCGGCGCTTGCCGGTCAATTTGCCCAGCACGATGGGGTAGCCGATCGAAGCGGAATAGCCGTCGATCTTGGCCGACAGGTTGAGCTGCACGATGTCGTTTTTCTCGAACTTGCGGTAGCTGGAGCGGGAGATCGCGTGGCGGGTGGACGCCTCGGAGAACACGTACATCGGCAGTCCCTCGTACTCCGCGCCGTTTTCGTAGATCACGCGCTGCGCAATGCCGACCGCCTGCAGTTCGGTCATGCCGGGGTGAATCTCCTCAATGACCTGCTTGGTGGCCAGTTCCGCAATGCGGTAGCCCTCGCGCAGACAGGCGATTTCGCTTGCCGACTTGATCTGGCGCAGTTCCACCATGACGGCGTCGGCGCGCACGATCTCGGCCTCGGGGAACGCGGCGCGAATGCCTTCCATGATGACCACGGAGGTATCAAGGTAGGAGGCCACGCCGATGCGCAGCTTCTTGCCGGTCACGCCGATGGCCTTGAACACGTCGTGATAGGTGTCGGGCTGCAATTCAGGATACGCCGGGTCGGCGCTCTCGCGGTATTCCTTGAGTACGAACAGCTTGTCCAGCTTGCTGCGGTCGGCCGCAAACTTGCAGGATTCAGGTCCGCACATGAGCGCCGCGTCGCCGCCCGCGCTGATCGCCACGCCGGCGCGCTCAAACAGCGGCCAGAACCCGGAAAAATAGCGCGCGTTGGCGTAATCGGCCTCGCCGGAATTGACGATCAGGGCATCCAGTCCCTCCCTGCGCAAAATGGCGGCCGCCCGCTCGACGCGCTGGGCGTATTCGTGCTTGGGGATGCAAATCGAACCATGTTCCATGTTTTTTTCCTCTTTTCTGTGTGTCTTTTTTCATTATGGCTGATGAAATATTTCTTCCATATCGCGATAATAGATGCGCTGCGCATGTCCCACAAAGCAGGGTTTTGTGTGCGTCCACCACGCCTGCGTCGCAGGATCGTCCGCCATTTTTTTCATATCCGCTTCATAGTCGTTTCCCATGTATTCAAAATACGCGACCACCTGATGTCCCATAAGGTAGATGGAGTAGTTGGCAAGGCGACATGCCTTGATGGTCGCAAGCACTTCCGGCCAAACCGCGGCGTGCAGTTCCTTGTATTCCGCAATCTTGTCCGGCTTGAGTTCGCCCAACTGCCCAAACCTAACCACGCCCATCCTCCGGGTAGCCCATGGTGGTATAGTAGGCGAGGTTTACCTGCCTGGGATCGAGGCGGCCATACTGCACGACGACCGGCACATCGCTCTCCACTTTGATGGCATATTGGGTACACAGCGGCAGGACATACCCGCCGAAGTCGTCTGCATTGTGTGTCTGCACACACCGGACGCGCTCCGCACCGACCGGCACGGGAATATCTCGAATGGGTTCGTCGCCTGTAAAATACAGTGTGATGGCCGCGTTGGCGTCCTGTTGGTTGGGGTTTAAAATGACGATGGACTCGTGTCCCTTGAGCGCGCTTTCGCCAAAGGGCGGCCGATCGCCATCCGGGAAAAACCATACTTTCTTGCCGTACATCGCTTCACCTCATCGGCCTTTCTTGCACAGTTTGGGTGCCCGGACGGGCGGCGTTCCGCCCGTCCGGGATGGGATTTAACGCGCTTTGCCCTTGCGCGGATGCGATGGCTTTGCGCCTACGCGCGGATATGCGCTAGTCGTACAGGAGCGGCGCGATGTGCGCTTCGTCCATGTTGGTCGCGTCATACCAGTAGCAGCCGGTGTTCACGATGATGGTGCCGTTTTCGTCCTTTTCACCCTCGACCGGCTCGCCCAGCGCCAGCTTGCAGGCGGTCGCGACGGCGGCATAGCCCATGCCGACGGGATCCTGCGTGATCGCGCCCGCGATTTCGCCCGCGCGGATGCCCGCCTTGAGCGCGGCGGAGGAGTCAAAGCCGATCAGCATGACCTTGCCGACCATGTTGATTTCCTTGAGGCCGTTGTAGGCGCCGACGCACGCGCCTTCGTTGGACGCGTAGATCAGGTTGATGTCCGGGTTGGCGATCAGCATGGACTTGGCGATGTCGGCGGATTTGAGGTGGTCGCCCTCGCCAAACTGCACGTCCACGATCTCGATCTTGGAGTTGGCCTTGATGTAATCCTCAAATCCGGTGACGCGCGCGACCGCGTCGACGACCGTCTGAGAGTGTCCGACGATGCCGATCTTGCCTTCGCCGTTCAAAAGGCGGATCGCGTTTTCCGCGGCCAGCGCGCCGGCGGCGTAGTTGGAGGTCGAGCAGTGCGCATCTCCGATGGCGCCGACGCCCGCGTCAAAGCCGACGATGGGCATGCCCTTTTCCTTGACCGACGTAAGGTCAGCCAGAACCGACTGCTGATCGATGGCGGCCATGCACACCGCGATCAGCTTTTCGTTGGTCAGGTTGGCGCGAAGGATGTCAACCTGTTTGTCCACCATGGTCTCCGCCTCGGGGCCGTCAAATACGATGGTGACACCGTATTCTTCCGCCGCCTTCTCGGCGCCCATCTTGACCGCCTGCCAGAACTGGTGCGCCACGCCAAGGGGCAGTACCGGGATGAATCCGCCCTCAAGGGGCTTGGCCGTCTGTGCCAGTGCAACGCCCGAAATGAGCATCAGGGTAACCAGAACCATCGCCAGAGTCTTCTTCATGTTGATTTCCTCCTCGTTATTATTAACCCTTGACGGGTTGAACCCATGGACAATGCGCGGTTAGCGCAAGCGGTTAATCGCGCTTTCTGCGGCGCAGCATGTCGAAATACACCGCCAGCGCGAGCACGAAGCCCGTGACCACGGTCTGCCATTCGGTGGAAACCGCGAGGGTGCGCAGGCCGTTGGTCAAAACCGAAATGATGAACGCGCCGATGACGGTACCGATGATGCTGCCCTCGCCGCCCGACATGGAGGTGCCGCCGATGACCGCCGCCGCGATGGCTTCGAGTTCATAGCCCGCGCCCAGTTGCGGCTGTGCGCTGCCCAGACGCGAGGACATGATGAGACCCGCGCCGGCGCTGAAAAGGCCGCTGACCATGTAGATTAAGATCTTCCAATTGTCGGTCTTGATGCCGGATAGCCGCGCGGCCTCCTCATTGGAGCCGATCGCCAGCGTGTAGCGGCCAAGCACGGTGCGCGAGTAGAGCACATAGGCGATGCCAATGGCGATCACAAAGAGCACAAACGCGTTGTAGAAGCCGTCGATTCCAAGGAAATTGCCCAGCGCGATCTTCTGGTAGATGGGCGCCTCGGTGAAGTACACCGGCTTAATGCCCGATACGACCAGCGAGAGGCCCTTGGTGATCATCTGCATCGCCATCGTCGCGATGAACGGCGGAAGCTTCATCTTGGCAATCGCAAAGCCGCTGATGCAGCCGCATATCGCGCCGATTAAAAAGCCGAAGGGAATGGAGAGCCACAGCGGGAACCCCCAGTTGGCAAAGGCGATTCCGCTCATCACGCAGGAGAACGTCATCGTCGTGCCAATCGCCAGATCGATGCCGCCCGATGTGATGACGAATGTCACGCCCAGCGCCAGCAGACCGTTTACGCAGGTTGACAGCGCAATGGTCATGACGTTCAGATAGCTCGCGAAGGAGGGCTTCATGATGGTAAAGAACGCGAACATGACCACCAATGTCCCTAGGATGATGATTTTCTGCGTTGCCGACTTCTTAGCAAAGATTTTTTTCATCGATTTATCCTCCCTATCCCGATTCTCATGCGTCGCGCTTGGTCGCCAAGTGCATAATGGTGGTCTGGTTGATCTCGTCACCCGTCACTTCACCCGTCACAACGCCCTCACACATCACGAGCACCCGGTTGCTGACGCGCAAAATCTCAGGAAGCTCCGAGGAGATCATGATGATGGCCTTGCCTTGGTCGGCAAGTTGATTGAGCAGCTTGTAAATCTCGTTTTTCGCGCCCACGTCGATGCCGCGCGTGGGTTCGTCAAAGATCAGGATGTCGCAGTTGCGCGTGAGCCACTTGGCCAGCACCACCTTTTGCTGATTGCCGCCCGACAGGTAGCGCGCCTGCTGATGCACCGAAGGGGTCTTAATGTCCAACTGCTTGGTCAGTCGATGGGCGTTCTCTTCCGCCTTTTTAAAGTTGATGAACACGCCCATGCGTTTAAACTTGTCCACTGTCGCGATCGATATGTTGGTCTCAAGGTCTAGCCCCAGCATGAGGCCAAAGCGCTTTCTGTCCTCTGAGAGGTAGGCGATGCCGTTTTCGACCGCGTCGCTTGGGGTTCGAATCTCCACTTTGCGCCCGCTTACAAAAATCTCGCCGGAGGACTTTTTGTCCGCCCCAAAGATCGCCCGCGCGGTCTCGGTGCGCCCCGCGCCCATCAGCCCCGCCACGCCTAGAATCTCGCCCTTGCGCACGCTGAAGGACACGTCCTTGACCAATTTCCCGCAGTTGAGGTTATTCACCTCGAGCGCGACCGGCGCGCCCCTCGGCACTGCGCGCTCCGCTTTGCTCACGTAGATCTCCCGGCCCACCATCATATTGATGATTTCGCTCGTATTGACGCTCCCCGTTTCCACCGTGTCCACGTAGCAGCCGTCGCGCATGACCGTGATGCGGTCGGAGATTTGCTTAAGCTCCTCCAAGCGGTGCGAGATGTGAATGATGCCCTTGCCCTCGGCGCGCAACAGTCGAATCACGCGGAACAGGTCCTCAATCTCGGTGTCGGTCAGCGACGCGGTGGGTTCGTCCATGATTAAAATCTCTGAATTGTAGGAAAGCGCCTTCGCGATTTCCACCATCTGTTGCTTGGCGACGCTCAAATCACCCACGCGCATCGTGGGATCGATGTCCACGTTGAGCTTCTTAAACAGCTCGGCGGATTTGCGGTTGATCTCGGCGTCGTTTAAAAACAGCCTGACCTTGCCGCGCGCCTCGCGACCGATAAAGATGTTCTGCGCGACCGACAGGTGGTTCATCAGGTTCAGTTCTTGGTGGATCATGATGATGCCCAGTGCCTGCGAAGCGCGCACATTGGCGATATCGGTCTGCTTCCCGTGATGGAAGATCCGTCCGGCGTCCTTGCTGTACACGCCGGTCAGCACCTTCATGAGCGTCGATTTGCCCGCGCCATTTTCGCCCACCAGCGCGTGTACCTCGCCGGCGTTCAGGCTGAACGACACGTCATTTAACGCCTTGACCCCCGGAAACTCCTTGGATATGCCCTCCATGCGAATCAATTCCTGCGCCATTTGGTTCACTCCCTTAGATTATACTGACGAAAAACATTCATGGATTCATCGCAACGCGGATTGTCTGTCCCCGCCTGATCGAGCGGCACGGCTATCGCTGCGCCGGGCAGCGCCGACGAGGCTGTGGAGAACGAAAAGACACGCCATGCGTAAATTGGGATCCTGTCTTGACGTCGGATAATTTTTTGCGCGCATTGCATGATTGATCCGCAGTCCCTGTTTTCATGCGCTATGCGCCCGGGAGCAACCGCATTTTGTTTGCGCAAACGTTTGCGCAGGTGGGAAAAATTTCGCCGTGTCCCCCTCGTACCGGGTGAAACGGTTCCGTTTTTGTGCTACCACGATTCTCCCTCGACGATGACGGGCTGTTGCTCTCTATATATGCCGGGTCCCGCGTCTTTTTCGCTGAGTCTGTTTAAAATAATTTGTGCGGACTGAACGCCGATCTCCTCGGCGGGCTGGTTGATTGAAGTGAGTTTGGGGGTGATCAATCCGGTGATGTCCAATGCGTCAAACGCGGCGACCGCGATGTCTTGGGGAATGGATAGTCCCGCTTCGCGAATCGCGCCCACGGCGCCGTAGGTCATGTAGTTGTTGGAGATCAACATGGCGCGCGGGTGCTTGTTAAGGGAAAGGATGGCGCGCATGGCGTCGCGGCCGGAGGGCAGTTTAAAGTCACCCTCGCGCACCCAATCGGGATTGATAGACAGACCCGCCTCCTGCATGGCTTGGGTAAATCCGGTCAGGCGCAGGCGGCCGCTTGTCTGGCCAACGGGGCCAGTGATCAGGCCGATTTGCGTGTATCCGCGCGCAATCAGCGCGCCGGTCAGGCGGTAGGCGGCGTCATGGTTGTCAATTGAGACCGAGTCACAGTCCTGCACGTCGCTGGGCAGGTTGTCGAAAAACACCACCGGGATATTCAGCCGACCGTAGCGCCCAATAATTTCACTTGTGCACCCGACCGTCGCGAGGATCAGCCCGGACACCTGCTTTTCCAGCATCATGTACAGCGCTTCTTCTTCTAAAACGACGTTTTCATCGGAGTTGCACACCATCAGCGTATAGCCGCTTTCCCGGCATACGCCCTGCGCGCCCTTGATGACCGCCGCGTAATAGGTGTTGGCGATGTCGGGCACGATGACGCCAATGTTCATCGCATCCCGAAGGCGCAAGGAACGCGCCACCGCATTGGGCGTATACGCCGATTCCTTGACCGCCTCGAGCACCCGTTTGCGCGTATCTTCGCCCACGCGACCATTGCCGCTGAGTGCGCGTGAGACGGTGGATACCGATAGCCCCAGCTCCTCCGCGATATCCGCAAGCTTGGTCGCATTCACTATCTTCACCCTCCTTGCGCGCAGCATGTTTTGTCTATACTTTCAATATATGGATTATAGCACATGTGAAATCGTTTGCGCAATAGGCATAATGCCTATATTAATTGTAAATTTTTTAACTGCGCGTGTTTTATTGGATTTCCTCCCCCGCTTCTCATCAATCCCCCGCAAGCCCGCAATTCCGGTCCCGCAATTGCCGAAAAAGTTTCTTTGCGCCGCTGCGGATGACGGCGGGCGCGGGGCGCGGCAAGACAGGGATGAGGGCGCGGGTGGAGCGCGGACGGTGGGCGCGGGGCGCGGGGCGGGCGCGGGGCGGGCGCGGGGCGGGGCGCTTTTTTCGCTGTCTTGCTTGTTTTTTCCTCGCGCGGGCGGTTCGGGTTTTCTTTCCGGGGGTATGGGGCGCGCGCGTTGCGCATAATTATTTTTTATGGACACCCAAAACCCCTAAAAACGAATCACAAAAAACATAAGTATGCCATTTTCTTTTGGTATAATCGAAGCGTATCATGATAGCTATAGGCTGCGGTTGATGTAGAATTTGATTTTCCGCACCTCCCCAAGGGACAAAGGAGCGCTATGAATATATTTGAACAGGTACAGGTAAACAACGCGTCGCGGCTTTCGAGCGAGGCCATGACGATGCGTCTTGAGGATGGTTCGTCGCGTTCGTATACGTACGGGCAGATGTTTGACGCGATCATGCGCTTTTGCGCGGTGCTCGAAAGAATGCACGTTGGCGCGGGCGACCGTGTCGCGATCATTGCGGAGAGCACGCCCGAGTGGAATATCCTCTTTCTTGCGATTGCCAAGCTCAAGGCGACGTCGGCATTGATCGACGCGTCGCTCGAGCGCGAAGCGCTGATGGCGCTGTTGCAAAAATCGGACGTGCGCTGCCTGATTGCGTCGCCCAAGATCATTGAAAAGCTGGGCGACGGCCTTGACATGCCGGTCATCAACCTGCTGTGCGACCCGCAGGCGTATCTGGACGCGCCAGCGCTGCTTGCGCGCGAGGCGACCCATGACGGAAACCCCGAAGCGGCGTCCATCATCTTCTCCTCCGGCACCACCAAGACGGCCTCGGGCATCTTGCACAACCATTCCTCGCTCATTCACTCGGCGCTCATGTGCATGGAGTGCAACCGCCTGAAGACCGACGATCGCTTTCTGGCGATCCTGCCCAACAGCCACATCTACGGCCTGATGTGCCAGCTCGTGGGGCCGCTGCTCTTGGGCGCGGACATCTGCTTTATTGAGGGCATGAGCGGCGCCATGCTGATGGGCGCGTTTCAGGCGTTTCACCCGGCGCTATTGCCGGCGGTTCCGAAGATCTACGACGTGCTCAAGGCGCAGGTGCTCTCCAAAATCAACGCCGAGCCCAAGACCAAGCAGCTGTTTGAAAAGCTGTTCCCCGTGTGCCTGAGCATTCGCAAGCGCACCGGGCTCAATCTGGGCAAGACCCTCTTCAAGGCGATTCACGACAATTTTGGCGGGAAGCTGCGCATTCTGGCCTCCGCCGGCGCGCCGCTCAGCAACGAGACGTGCGCGTTCTTCTACGGCGTCGGCTTTGAGATGCTGGGCACCTATGGCGCGACCGAGACCAGCATTCCGACGATCGGCAACATCGTGGGGCACATCACGACCGACACCTGCGGCCGGCCCTATCCCGACATTCAGGTAAAGATCGCCGAAAACGGCGAGATGCTCATCAAGACGCCGTATCGCATGATCGGCTATTTCCGGGACGAGCAGGCGACGCAAGACGCGTTTGACGAGGACGGCTGGTTCCGCACCGGCGACCTGGGCAGCATTGACGAGAAGGGGCTTGTGCGCATTCTCGGCCGCTGCAAGGAGAACATCGTGCTCGCGACCGGCAAGAAGGTGGCGCCGGACGACCTCGAGGCGGCCTACGCGGGCATTCAGGGCGTCAAGGAGCTGGTGATCTGCGGCATTCCGGTCGCGGACGGCAGCTGCGACGAGGTGCACGCGTTTGTCGTAGCCGACGCGGCGCAGGCCGATTCGGTGCTGACGCAGCTCAAGCAGCACAGCGCGCGCCTTTCCCAAAATCAAAAGCTGGCCGGCATTCACTTTGTCGACGCGATCCCGAAAACCTCGCTGCAAAAGCCGAAGCGGTTCCTGCTCAAGCAGATGATCTTGCAAAACCAGCCGATGCCCGCCATGCCCACAGATGCGGGCGAGGCGTTTGACATTCCGTCGGTCGTGTGCGCGGCAATCGCGCGCATCGCCAAGACCACGACGGCCGATTTCACGCCGGACACGCGCCTGTTCGAAGAACTATCGATTGATTCGCTGAGCACGCTCAACCTCGCGTGCGAGATCGACGAAAAGTGTGGCGTGCGCGTGGATCACCTGCTGCGCCGCGACATGACGGTGCGCGAATTGATCGACTGCGTGCGCTCGCCCGACGCGGACGAGAACCGCGCGCCGACCCAGCTCTACCCGCGCCTCAAGCGCGCATTCGAGTATGACGTGTTCTGCCTGATCCGAAACCTCTTCCGTGGCATCTATCAGGTCAATGTGGAAAACGACGCGAACCTGCCGGAAAACAGCGGCTACATCATCTGCGCCAACCACGTGTCCAACTTCGACTACCTCTACCTGACCCTCAACTTCAAAAAAGAGCGCTTCATCCGCTTTTGCTGCATGGCGAAAAAGGAGCTGTTCAACAAAACTTGGATCAGCAAGTTCATCGCCAACGTGTGCGGCATGGTGCCGGTCGATCGCAGCGGCTCGGTGGCGGGCGCCATGTCGGTCATGCGCGAGATGCTGACCGAGAAGTGGGGCGTGCTCATCCATCCCGAAGGCACGCGCAGCGAAGACGGCAAGATGGGCGAATTTAAAAATGGCGCGGCCGTGCTCGCAATCGAGGCGGATGTGCCGGTCGTCCCCGCCTACATCAAGGGCGGCTACGAGGTCTATCCCCGCTCGCGCAAGCTCCCCCAGCTGTTTGACTGGAAACGGATGCGCAAGTATCAGGTCGAGGTCATCTATGGAACCCCGATCCTGCCCAAGGGCCGCACCGCCGACGAGCTGATGCAAGCCATCGAAGCCGCCGTCGTCGCCCTGTCCCAGCAAGCCGCCCCCATGGCCGCATAGCGGCGGGGGAGGAGGCGAGGGGAACGGGGAGGCGAGGGGAACCAGGAGGCGGGAAGTATATTAAGGGAGACGTGCCTCCGGCGGCCGGGGCGCTGCCCCTGGACCCCGCCAAGGAAGGTCCTTGGATGCCAGCGCGCCTGCGGGCGCAGG
>JAVXNW010000058.1:0-15854 GCA_036645575.1 Clostridia bacterium
CGCCCGCAGGCGCGCTGGCATCCAAGGACCTTCCTTGGCGGGGTCCAGGGGCAGCGCCCCGGCCGCCGGAGGCACGTTCCCCTTAATTAACCTTCCCGCCTCCCGGTTCCCCCCGCCTCCTCGTCCCCCCCGCCTCTCCCCTCGCTACGCTTCGCCGCCGTAGACTTCGGGCTTGAGCACGCCGATCATCGGGAGCTCGCGGTATTTTTCGGCATAGTCGAGGCCATAGCCGACGACGAACTCGTCGGGCACGGTAAAGCCGCAGTAGTCAACCTGGACATTGGTGCGGCGGCGTTCGGGCTTATCGAGCAGCACGCAGATGGACAATTTCTTGACGCCGCGCGACAAGAGGTTATCGCGCAAAAACGCGAGGGACATGCCGCTATCGACGATATCCTCAATGATGATCACGTTGCGGCCGGTGATATCCTTGTCGAGGTCCTTGAGAATGCGCACGACGCCGGTCGACTTAGTCGCGCTGCCATAGCTCGAGATTGCCATAAAATCCATGCGCACCGGCAGCTTAATCTGGCGCGCCAGATCGGCAAAAAAGATGACTGCGCCCTTGAGAATGCCGACCAGCACCACCTCTTCGCCGTGAAAGTCCTCGGTGATCTTGCGCCCCAACTGCGCGACGCGCTCGTCGATGGCGTCCTTGGTCAGCAGCACCTTCGCGAGATCGCGGTTGATCATTTGCTCGTCCATTGTCTGTCGTCCTCCCTCTCCCATGTGAGTTTGAGCGCCGCGCGCGTCTTGCGCGTGAGCGCCGCATCTTCGGAAATCGCAAGGCCTGGTACCCATAATACCCGTTCATCGCGCGCGATAATCACCTGCCACGCGCGGCGCGGCCTTGCAAGCTTTTTGTCGATCATGATCTGGGCGAGCGATTTGTCGCCCGGCGCGCCGAGCGGGCGCATGACGTCGCCCGGCCTGCGCAGGCGCAAGACCGCGCCCGCGAGCGCGTCCGCGTCCAGCACTTGGCGCAGTGGATCGCCCGAAATGCCGGCCTGCGCGGCGCATGAAAGCCGCATGGTGCCAAGTCCGGGCACGTGCGCGCCATCCGCAAGCGGCAGATTCACTTGCGGTGGCGCCTTGGCAAGGTCGATCAAATACAACCGCCCGCCCGTCTTTTCCGCGCGGAACCCCTTGAGCGCAAGCGCGCCGCGCGCCTGGCGATAGAGCGCGAGCAGTCGCGCCGCGACCGCGCTGTCCTGCCCCGCGAGATGGTGCAGCGCGCTTCGCCATACGGCGGGGTGCGCCTCCGCCTCGCCAAGGCTCGCGCCAAACGGGTGCAGCCGCGCGTTTTCGGCCAGAAAGGCGCGCGTCGCCTGATCGAGAAAGTCACTTGCCTCGCGCGCCAAATCCGCAAACCGGCCAAGCGCCGCCTCCGCACCGGGATAGAGCGCCTGAAGCCGTGGAAAGACCTCGAGCCGCAGCGCGTTGCGGGGCGTGTCCGGCACAAAATTGGTCGCGTCCTCGCAATAGGGTTGATTGCGCGCGGCCAGGAAATCGTAGATCTGGCGCTTGGTCGCGTCCAGCAGCGGCCGCGCAAACGCGCCGTCCCGCGCGGCCATGCCGCCCGCGCCGTTCAGCGCGCCGCCGCGCAACAGGTGCATCAGCACCGTCTCCGCCTGATCGCCCGCATGGTGCGCGGTGGCGATCACGGCGCAATCCGCCTCCGCCTTCGCGCGCAGCAGAAACGCCCTGCGCACGTCGCGCGCGCAACTTTCAAGGCCCTGGCCGCGCAGCGCGCACAGCGCGGGCACATCCGCGCGCGCCTCGAAAAGCAAAATGCCCATTTGCTGCGCGAGCGCCCGCACAAACGCCTGATCGCGGTCCGCCGCCGCGCCCCGGATGCCGTGGTTCAGGTGCGCGCAGACCAACTCAATGCGCCCGGCGCGCGCCTCCTCGCTAAGCAGCAGCAACAGCGCAACCGAGTCCGCGCCGCCCGACACCGCCGCCAATACGCGCTCGCCCGGCGCCAAAACCGGTAAAAGTCGCATGAAAACCTCCAACTCAACCAATTATATCATAGTACCGCGAAATTGCTTCGACTGCAAGAAAAATATTGTGAAAACAATCGCTTTTGGGGCATGATACCGTATGATTGGGCCAATTCGGGCGCAACAAGCGCAAAAATCGCCAGGCAACCGCGCGGCGCGCCCGCGTACCCAAGGTACAAGTCACAAAAAAGGAGCGATGTTTATGCAGCGTGGGCAGACGCTCACCTACAACAGCAGGCCGCGCATCCGCGCGTCGGCGGCAATCGGGGGCGGCAAGGAGGGCGCGGGCCCGCTCGGGGCGGATTTTGACTTAATCACGCAGGACGACCTGATGGGTCAGGACACGTGGGAGCAGGCCGAATCGGAGATGTCGCTGCGGGCGGTCGAACTGTGCCTGTCCAAGGGTGGACTGACGTCGGGCGCGGTGGAGGCGCTCTTGTGCGGCGACCTGCTCAACCAGATCATTGCGTCCGGGTTTGCGGCGCGGCAGTTGGGCGCGCCGTTTATCGGGCTGTATGGCGCGTGCTCGACGATGGTCGAGGCGCTTGTGCTGGGAACGGCGCTCGTGGACGCGGGCTTTCGCAAAAATTGCGTGTGCGCGGCGTCCAGCCACTTCTGCGCCGCCGAGCGCCAGTACCGCTACCCGCTGGAGCTGGGCAACCAGCGCCCGCCGTCGGCGCAATGGACGGCGACCGCCGCGGGCGCGGCGCTGGTCGATGGCGAGGACAAGCCGGGGCTTGCGCGGGTGACGCACGGCACGCTCGGCAAGGTGATCGACTACCGCATCAAGGACGCCAACCACATGGGCGCGGCGATGGCGCCCGCGGTCGCCGACACGCTGTGCGCGCACCTGCGCGACCTTGACCGCAGCCCCGCGGATTACGACCTGATCGTCACGGGCGACCTGGGCTACATCGGGCGCAAGCTGCTGCTGGAGCTGGTCAAGGCGCGCGGCGTGCCGATCGCGGACGCAAAGCTCATCGACTGCGGCGCGTCGCTTTACGACATCTCCCAGGACACCCACGCGGGCGGCAGCGGCTGCGGCTGCATTGCGTCCATCCTCGCCTGCCACTTTCTGCCCATGCTCGAAAGCCGCAGCGTCCACAGGCTGCTCGCGCTCGGCTCGGGCGCCATGCTCAGCCCCACGAGCGCCATGCAGGGCGAATCGATCCCAAGTATCTCCTACGCGGTGGCACTGGAGGCGGATGACGAATGGAAATCGTAATGTCGCTGGTCAAGGCGTTCGTCGTGGGCGGGCTGTTTTGCGTGGTCGGCGAAATACTGCTGCTTCGAACCAAGCTCACAAGCGCGCGCATATTGGTCGCCTACGTGGTCGCGGGCGTGTTCCTGACCGCCATCGGCGTCTATAAGCCCATCGTGGACTTCGCCGGCGCCGGCGCGACGGTGCCGCTGACCGGGTTTGGCTACTCGCTCGCGATGGGCGCCATCAACGCCGTGCACGAGCAAGGCGTGCTGGGCGCGTTTAGCGGCGGCGTAGTCAATACGGCATCCGGCATCACCGCCGCCATCCTGTTCGGCCTCCTAAACGCCCTGCTCTTCAAACCGCACCGAAAGCCGTAGTATACTTAAGTTATATTACTTAAATAAATTTATCCTGCCGTATTGTCCGATGTGTTAATTTATGCTATACTGCTAGCAATACATCGAAAAGCGGAAAGGAACGAGTGAGTTGCAGACGTTTTCGCGCATGGATAAACACTTGATGGCCCAGATGAATAAAAAAAATGTGATTCAGTGCATCGATCGCTTTGGGCCGATCAATCGCTCCGCCATTGCCAAGATGGTGGGACTGAGTATACCGGCGGTCATGGATATCACCGAGGAATTGATCGCGCACGGTTTGGTGACCAGCGCGATGCGCGAGGGGAGCGGTCAAGGCAAACGCCCCGAAGTGCTGAGCCTGTCGGGCGATCGCTTTCGGTTGGTTGGCGTGGACGTGGGGCGAACCACGACGCGCCTCGTGCTGGTCGGATTGGATAAGCGGATATTGCGTTCCCAGAAATTCCCGACTGAACCGGTGGCACAGCCGCGGCAGTATGCCGAACGCGTTGCACAGGCGGTTGAGCAATTGATTGAGCAGGCGGGCATTGATCCCGCCACGGTGCTCGGCGTGTGCGTCGCGAAACCTGGCCTCATTGAGCCCGAGACCGGCCGCGTGATCTTTTCGCCCAACTTCGGCTGGCAAGACGTGCCGCTCAAGGCATGGATGAGTGAATTGCTTCCTTACCCAGTCATGGTGGAAAACGCCAACCGGGCACAGGCCCTGTGGGAGGTTTGCGTCCATCCCGATGACGAACGGCTGACGGTGTTGTGCGTAGGCCTGGGCTATGGCATTGGCGGCGCACTCATTGAACAGGGAAAGGTCTACCGCGGCGCAAGCGGAACCAGCGGAGAAATCGGCCACGTGACGGTCAGCAAGGACAGCGGCGCACTGTGCAGCTGCGGAAATACCGGCTGTCTGGAGTCGCTGGCCTCGGGCGCGGCGCTGTCGCAGCAGGCGCGCACCATCGTCGCCGGGCACGTGAAGACGATCCTGCGCGACATGGCGGGCGAAGCGCCGGAAAAAATCGACGCCAAGATGGTCTTTGACGCGGCGGCGCTGGGCGACCATGCGGCGCGGCTTTTGATCGACCGCGCGGCGGAATACATAGGCATTGCGCTGGCGATGACCATCAACCTGCTCGACCCCGACAAGATTTATCTGTGTGGGGGACTCATGAAAAACGGCCCCTATTTTCTGACCAAGATCAAGGACTGCACCTTGCGCCGCCAGATGCACCAAGCGGGCCGCAACGTGTCGATTCAGACCGGCAGCGCGGAGGAGTGGAACGTCGCGCTGGGCGCAACGCAGGTGATTCCCTTTTACGACTGGGACGGACCCGCGCTGGCGTTCATGCGCTGAGGCGCGGGCCGCCTTCACGCGCCTGAAGGGCTAAGGAACCGCTGAATAAATCCCGCACGCGCTGGCTTTTGCATTTCCACCATCTCCGCCCCGCAAAATCCGGGGCGTAGCGCTTTTGCACCTTCGGCTTTTGTAGGGCGATTCTGGCAAAAATTCAGCTCGCCATCACGCGCGTTCTTTAATCGGCGGTTCCCGAAAGGATGAACGCGAAAGATGCGAGGCGGCTTTGACGAGCGGCGTGGCGCCAGATTCCAAGGCGCGGCCGCGCGTGCGGGGCGCGGGGATCGCGCGAAAAAGTCCCGTGGGGCGACGGAACTGGTTTGGACCGATCCATCAAAAAACGCGGAAACGGCCTCCCAAAGGGGCGCGTCCCGCGTTTTTCAACAATATCCACCCAATCTGTTAAGCAAAGGAGATATTAAACCAAGACATTTGGCGCAATGCGCCATAAAAATACGGGTGAAAATGGACGTAGTGACTATTTTGGAGAAGGAGGATTGACAACGAACGGGCGAGGTGGTAGAATCACCTTGCTGGATAACTTAAGTGAGTTAAGCTAAACAACTGAGAACGACGTCCAGGCATTGACAGAGGGGGAGCGCATCATGAAAAACGGAGCGGCAGGCATTACGAAAGCGGAAACGACTCGGGTCTCCTTGTTGAAACGATTTTTTCTCCAATCCTATTCCAGCGCCGTAGTGGCTTGCGTGTTGTTGGCTATCCTTTTTTCGGTGACCACGACCTCATTTTTATCCTCGTTCAACCTGTTCAACCTGTCCCGCACGATTGCGAGTTATGGTTTTATTGCCGCGGCGCAGTTGATGGTTGCGGTCATCGGCGGTATGAACCTGTCGGTTGGCGCGGTCGGTGCGTTGGCGACCGTGGTGTCAGGCATCCTCATGCAGAACTTGGGGCTGCCGACCGCGATCGTGATGCTTCTGACGGTTGCGGTCGGCGCGCTGTGCGGCCTCGCCAATGGTTTTTTGATCACCAAACTAAAGCTTGCCCCCTTTATCATCACGCTGGCCATGTCGTTTGTCTATGATGGCCTTGCGATGGGGGTTTCCCACGGCTATTCCTATGCGATCAACGAGGATTTTACTGCCCTGGGTCGCGGAAGGATGCTGGGCACATCGACGCTGTTCGTGCTGCTCATTGCATTGGTGCTGGTGTTGGTGGTCGTGTTTCGGTATACGCGCTTTGGCCGCAACGTGCTTGCGGTGGGCGGCAACGCAAACGCGGCGCGGCTGTCGGGCATTAAGGTGGACGGCGTGACGATTGCCTGCAATATGCTTTCCTGCGCGCTGGCGGCGCTGGCAGCCATGCTGTGGACATCTAAAGCGGGCACCGCGTCGCCGACGACCGGCGCAGATTGGATGCTGTACTCGTTTGCGGTCTGCGCGATCGGGGGCATATCGCTTTCGGGCGGCAACTTTACCGCCATTGGCTTCTTCTGCGGCGCGTGCATTTTGACAATGGTGCGAAACGGCCTGACGATGGTGCACGTGGACATCTACTTTGAAGAGGCGTTCTTGGGCGCCGTTATCCTGATTGCCGTCTCGCTGGAAAGTCTGCGCAGCCGAATGGCTCGGAATGTAGCGCTGTAGCGGGCGGGCACTTCTATTGCTTCCCATAGAACTTATTTTATAAGGAGGACTTCCCCATGAAGAAACTGGTAAGCTTGCTGATCGCCCTGACATTGGTCCTTTCCTGTGTGGGTAGCCTAGCGGACACCGAAGTGAACGTGGACACCAAGACCGCAACGCAGAACCTGACGTGGCAGTTTAAGCAGGATGCCTACAAGCTGTGCTGCTACTGGCCCGCGCCCGATGTGTTCTTTGACACCTACGTACTCCAAGGACTCAAGGCCTTTGAAAAGGATTATGGCCAGAGCGTCTATTACACGATCGGAACCGACTGGACGCAGGATATCGAAAACCAGATGGTCGAGGCGCTTGCGGCGCAGGGCTATAACTTGTTCTACATCTTTGGCGCCGATACCTCGGGTGCAAACGGATTGTACGAGGAACTGTATGACGCGGGCTGCGAGGTGCTGAACTATGCGGGCCTAGTCGATGATCCGCAGAAGTCCGCGCTGACCTTCAGCTCCAATGTCTACACGCAGGCCTACAACTCGACGCTCAAGCTGATTGAGGAGATGGGCGGCAAGGGACAGATCATTGACGTCCTTGAGAACTTGGGCGACGTGAATACGCTTAAGCGCCAGCAGGGCGTTGAAGCCGCCGTCGCGGAGCATCCGGAAGTCTCGGTTGTTCAGACCGTTGCGGACATCAAGACCGATGCCGAAGGCTTTGCCAAGGTGAGCGACGCGCTCGCGGCCAACCCCGACGTGGCGGGCATCATTGCAACCGGCGGGACGGCTTCTAAGGGCTTGGCCAGCGCCATGGCCGACTATTATGCGGTGTTCCCGGACGCAAAGCACATTGCGTGCGCGACGATGGACCAGTCGAGCGAAGTGATGAACGGCATCGCGGCAGGCTATGTCGACCACACGGTTTCCCAGAATGGATGGGGCATGGGCTATGTGTGCCCGATGGTGCTCATGTACTTGGCGGACGGCTGGGAGCCGCTCAACTGGGGCGAGCACATCGATACCGGCTATGTCTTTATCACCAAGGACAACATGGACACCTGGCAGACCGACATCGAGAACCTCTCGATGGAGATCCTGGGCAAGATCGAGACCGAAATTCTGAAGGCGCCGGCAGCCTGACCTAAGCGGTTACCAACATGTGCGGTGTGCCGGGCGAAGGTTCGCCCGGCGCGCCGGAACAGCGACACGCGGGGATCACTGACGCAAGCGGAGGCGAACGTATGCTGGAACTTAAAAATATATCCAAGAACTTTCAGGGCGTAAAGGCGCTGGAGGATGTGTCCGCCACGTTCCATGAAGGCGAGATTCACGCGATCCTTGGCGAGAATGGCGCGGGCAAGTCCACCCTTATGAAGATCATCTGCGGCATATACCATCAGGATCAAGGTGCGGTCGTGCTGAACGGCCAAACGCTCGCCTTGCGCGACTTTGGCGACGCCGTGCGCCATCACATCTCCATTGTCAACCAAGAGATCAATTTAATCCCGCTAAGCTCGATTGCCGAGAACATTGTGCTGGATAAAATGGATAAGTTTACGCACTTGGGAATTGTGAATTGGCCCAAGATCTACGAAACGGCCAAGATGTATATGGATAAGGTGGGCTTGGATTTCGACCCCAAGACGCCGGTCATTCACTTGAGCGCCGCACAGAAGCAATTGATTCAGATTGCCAAGGCGCTCAGCACGAACGCGAAAGTGCTCATGCTGGATGAACCCACCTCAAGCCTCACGCAGTACGAGGCAAACCGCCTCTTTGAGATTCTGCGGGAACTCAAGCGCGCGGGTGTCATATTGATCTTTGTGTCGCACAAGCTGGAGGAGGTCATGGCGCTGTGCGACAAGGTCACGGTCCTGCGCGACGGCCGCCTGATTGGGACGGAGGACATGGGCCAGATGACCCGGCAAAAGATGATCAAGATGATGATTGGGCGGGAGTCCAACATCGAATATCGCGGCCGATTGGACGCGTCTGCCAACCCAATTGCCTTTGAGGCGAAGAACATTTGCTCCAAGCACTATGGCTTTAAGGACCTGAGCTTTTCGGTGCGCAAGGGCGAAATTCTCGGGTTTTACGGCTTGGTCGGTTCGGGTCGCAGCGAGTTTGTGCGAACCGTGCTCGGCATTGACAAGATGACCTCGGGCGAGGTTTTCTTAAATGGGCGCCAGATCAAGACGCGCGACTTTTCGACAAGTCTTCACAAGTACGGCATCGGCTATATCACCGAAAACCGCAAGGAGGAAGGGCTGTTTCTGGACGACACGGTCAAGATGAACGTGTGCATCAACTCGCTTCGACAGTTCTACCTGCACCCTGCGATCCGGCTGCTCGCACCGCGCCGCGAGATCAAAAACACCCAAAAATTTGTTGACAAATTGGAGATTAAGACCGCTTCCATCCTTGCCAAGGCAAGCAGCATGTCAGGCGGCAACCAGCAAAAGGTTTCGATCGCCAAGTGGCTTTCCGCAGGCTGTGAAGTGCTGGTCATCGACGAGCCCACGGTGGGCGTCGATATCGGCGCAAAGGAGTACATCCATCAACTGATCTGGGCGCTTGCCGCCAAGGAGAACAAGGCGGTCATACTGATCTCCTCCGACATGAACGAGATCATATCGCTTGCGCGCCGGATCCTCATTTTCAAGGAGAAGAAAATTGTTGCCGAGATGTCCGGGGAAGAGGCATTTGCCCGCCCGGGAAACGAAATCAGCGACGAGATTGCGCAGTCGTTTCTTTAAACGCACGGCAATGCCGATCGACGAGGAGGAAGGAAAATGGCCGTTGTCAAAAGCGGTGTTGTCATTGGGGTAAAACCCGGAATGTTGGACGAGTACATCGCGCTGCACAAAAATCAACCGCCAGAAATCAGGGCGCTAATGAAGGCGCATGGCTTTAAAAAATGTGAGATTTTCGTGCATACCCTGCCAAACGGCGAGACGCTGCTGTTCCAGTACAACGAAGTCGAAGGCGATACTTCCGCGCTGTACGAAAATGAGGCATACCGCCAATGGCTGCGCATCACTGGGAATTGTCAAAAGCCTTGCGTGGGGCAGGAGTTTTGGTTGGAAATGGAGAATGTATATCGCTTATCGGAAGACAGATGAGCAAGGGGCACCTTAAGCGGATGGAGGAAACAGACGATGAAACGCTCTCAGATCAATGAATCCTTTGCGTGGGCCAAGGGGCTTGTGGAAAAACATGATATTCGCCTGCCGGATATGGCCTATTGGTCGATGGAAAACTGGAAGGCGCGGGCGGGGGAATTGGATACCATCCGCGAGACCATGATGGGATGGGACATCACCGATTTCGGCGTGGGCGATTTTGACGCGGTCGGCGCGGTGCTCTACACCGTGCGCAACGGTTCGGTCAAGCGCCCCGGCGTGGGCGTCCCGTACTGCGAAAAGTATATCCTGATGCGCGACGGGCAGCGCCTGCCCAAGCACTACCATGTCGCCAAGACCGAGGACATCATCAACCGCGCGGCGGGCGTGCTCGCGGTCAAGCTCTTTGCGGTCGATCCCGCGACCGGCAAGGAGACGGGCGGCAAGGTGGCGGTGTACCTGGACGGCCTGTTGAAGCAGTTTGATTCGGGCGAGGAGATACTGGTCTATCCCGGCAACAGCATCTCGCTTACGCCCTACATCGCGCATATCTTTGGCCCCAAGGCGGGCACGGGCGACCTGATCGTCGGCGAGGTCTCTAAGGTCAACGACGACGTGGCCGACAACTATTTCCTCGAGAAGACCGCGCGCTTTGCCGATGTCGAGGAGGACTGCCCGGCACAGTGCCCGCTGTGCAACGAGTACGACAAGCTGTAACCCCGCCCGCAAAGGCGTCGGCAGGGCGCAGGGGCGCGGGCGGGCGAAGGTAAGTGCCCGCAAGGGCGATCCGGCAGGGCTGCGCGGGCGAGCGATTTTTCGTTGGGGAATCCGACAAAAACCTAGGCGGCGGCGAAAAATAGGGCTTGCGCTTGTGCGCGAAATATGCTATACTAAACCTTGTTCATGCGGATGATGACGGTTTGGGTCCCGTGCGGCGTCATGCCGTGAAATTTGTCAGGGCCGGAAGGCAGCAGCAATAAGCGGAATTTGGCGTGCGCCGCGGGAATGCTCAGCCCGAGTCCGTATGGATTCTTTTCAAGCGATAGGGGGCGCTGTTTCATCGTGAGACAGCGTCCTTTCGTATGCCCGCCAAGCGCGTTTTGCGCAAAAAACGCATGTGCCGATCAAAGAGGGGCTGTTGCAGATTGTACTTTTCTGCAACAGCCCCTTTGGGCTCATCCGCCGAGGATGATTCCGACGACCAGCGCCAGCACGATCAGCGAGACGACGACCAAGATGATCACGTTCATGGTCGTCACCGAGACCTTGATCTTGCTGTACAGGTCCAGCTTCCACCGGTGAATGGTCTTGGGCCCCTTTTGCGCGCGTTCGACTTGTTCGCGCTGAGATTCCAATTCGCGCACATCGCGCAGGTCCTTCATTACTTCTTGACCAGGTACTTGCGCACGTCGATCGCGACCGCCAGGATGATGATCAGGCCGCGAATGATGTATTGCAGGTACGGGTTGACGCCCAGGAATTGCAGCGAGTAGTTGATCGCCTGCAGGATGATCGCGCCGATCACCACGCCCTGAATCGTGCCGACGCCGCCCGAGAACGACACGCCGCCGACCACGCACGCGCTGATGGCGTCCAGTTCGTAGTTAAGGCCGGTGTTCGCGCCGACCGAGGTGATGCGCGCGGCCTCGAGGAACGCCGAGATGCCGTACAGCACGCCCGCGATCAGGTAGACCAGCATGATGGTCTTGGCGACGTTGACGCCCGAGACCGCGGCGGCTTCTTCGTTGCCGCCCACCGCGAACATGTTCTTGCCGAGCTTTGTCTTGTTCCAGATCACCCACATGATCACCGCCAAGATCAGGAAGTAGATGACCACGTAGGGGATCTTGAACGCGCCCATATCGAAGCTGCCCGCCGCCGCGTTGAGGAACCCGCGGTCAAACGTCGAAAGCGCCTGCGCGGTGCCCGACGGCTGCGACTCGATGTAGATGCAGGTGGCGCCCTGCGCGATCAATTGCGTGCCCAGCGTCACGATGAACGCGTGCAGGTGCAACTTGGATACGCCAAAGCCGTTGATCAAGCTGAAGATGACCGCGACCGTGATCGACACGAGCAGCGGCAAAATCAGCGGCAGCGGCGAAGTGATCTGCGGGAACATGCGCGAGGCATACGACGCGGACTGAACCAGCGACGCCGTCATGGCCGCCGACAAGCCCAGCACGCGGCCGATCGAAAGGTCGGTGCCGGCCAGCACGATCAGGCCCGCGCAGCCCAGCGCCAAGATGCCCTTGGTCGAGGCCTGCTTCAGGATGTTCAGGATGTTCGAAATGTCGAGGAAATTTGGCTTCATGATGCTGACCGCGACCAGAATCGCGCCCAGAATGATGTACAGCGCGTAGTTCAAAAGGAAGTTCATGACCTTTTGCGACGTGTCGCCTTCCGCGGCCACGTGCGTCTTGGCCTTGCCTCTTCCGGTCGAATCCATGGCGCGCAGCAGGAAATACGCCGCCGCGAGCACGATCAGGATGATGCCGGAGAACAGGAGCACCACCGAATTGGTGAACAGGAAGCCGGTAAAGCCGCCCTTGGTCAGGTTGGGCAGGCCCTCCTGCATGAGCGCAATCACTTGGCTGTCGGACGCAAGCGCCTGATACTGCGCCTCGTCTAAGCCGAGCTGAGAAGTGACCTGCGCCTTGACCATCTGCTCGCGGGCAGGGCCCGCAAGCGCCTTGTCCTTGATGAGCGCCGCCGCCTCATCCTGGGTGAGTTTGGCCGGCGCCGCGTCCGTAGCCGGAGCCGCGTCCGTTGCCGGCGCTGCCGGCACGTAGTCGGTCGTGAGGTAGGTCGTAAACTTCGCGTCGTCCGAAGCGTCTGAGGCGGCCGCGTCATAGACGCTTCGCGCGTCAACGGCCGGGTTCACCGCGTCGGAAGGCAGCCCCAAGGTGCCGCTCAGGAAGCCCTTGAGCGCGTCAGGGCTCTGCCCGCGCGGTATTTCGGTGAGCAGCGTGGGGTCCAAGATAATGCCCATGGTGTCGGGCTTTTTGCAGCCGACCATCGCGGTCGTCGTGTCGTAGATGTTTTGTCCGTAGACGCCACCCGCCGACACCGCCAATCCGGCGACCAGTATGACGATGGCGATGATGCTGAGTATTGATTTCTTTTTGTTCTTCATCCCAGTCTCTCCCTCTTTTCGAGCAAAATATCGCTGACGATTACACGTATTTGGCGGCAAGCTGCATGATCTTCTCCTGCTCGCCGTCAACGCCGCCGAAATCCTTGCCGCGCTGCACGGTGCCGGCCATCTGGCCGTTGGACATGACCACGATTCGGTCGCAGATGCCCAGCAGCTCAGGCATTTCGCTCGACACCATGATGACGCCCTTGCCTTCCTCAGCCAGCTTGAGAACCAGCTGGTAGATCTCGTACTTGGCGCCGACGTCGATGCCGCGCGTGGGCTCGTCCAGCAGCAGCACCTCCGGATTTGTGAGCAGCCAACGTCCGATGATGACCTTCTGTTGGTTGCCGCCCGACAGGCTCTTTATCAGCGTGCGCTTGCTGGGCGTCTTTACGTGAATGGCGTCGATGACCCAGTCCGTGTCCTTGTTCATCTTCTTGCTCGAGAGGAGAAACTTGCCGTAGCTTCCGACGTTGGCGATGATCGAGTTGAAGGTGATGTTGGTCTGCGGGAACAGGCCGGTCGCGCGGCGCTCCTCGGTGATCAGCGCAAAGCCGTTCTGGGTCGCCTGCGCCGCCGTGTGGTTGTTGATGGGCTTCCCGTGCAACGTCATCTCGCCCGCGCCCTTGGTGTAGTAGCCGAAAAGCGTATTGAGCAGCTCGGTTCTGCGCGAGCCGACAAGCCCCGCGACGCCCAGCACTTCGCCCTTGTGCAGGTCGAATGTCACGTTGTGGCAGGTGGGCTCATACAGGCCGGAATAGTTCTTGACCTCGAGCAGCACTTCGCCGGGCTGGTTGTTCTTGGGCGGGAAGCGGTTGGACATCTCGCGGTTGACCATCAGGCGAATGATCTCGTCGGTGTTCAAGGTGCTGGATTTGCGCGTGGCGATCCACTGACCGTCGCGCATGATGGTGACATCGTCGGAGATGCGCAGGATCTCGTCCATCTTATGGGAGATGTAGATGATGCCCACGCCTTCGTCGGTCAATTGCTTGATGATGCGGAACAGGTGCTCGACCTCGTCCTCGGTGAGGGAACTGGTCGGCTCGTCCAGCACCACGATCTTGGCATGGTAGGAAACCGCCTTGGCGATTTCGACCATCTGCCGCTTGGAGACCGACAGGTCGCCGATGATGGTCTTGGGGTTTACGTCCACGTTCAGGCGCTCAAAGATCGCCTTGGTGTCGTTAAACATCTTGCGGCTGTTGACCAATCCCATCTTGTTTACCGGGAAGCGGCCCAGCCACACGTTCTCCATGACGTTGCGCCGGAGCACTTGGTTGAGCTCTTGATGCACCATGGCCACGCCGTTGTCCAGCGCGTGCCGGGGACTGGTAAAGTTGACCGGAGCCCCATTCATGAAGATCTGTCCGCCGTCCTTTTTGTAGATGCCGAACAGGCACTTCATCAGCGTTGACTTGCCCGCGCCGTTCTCGCCCATCAGTGCGTGTACCGTGCCCGCACGAAGCTTGAGTTGCGCGTGGTCCAGCGCCTTGACGCCGGGGAACTGCTTGTCGATATCCGTCATCTCTAACAGGTATTGCTCGGACATAATCGCTTCTCACCACTCATTTCAAACGCTATACGCGCTATTTCTACAGGGAAAATCGCTTGCTCTGTTCAAATACGGTTCCGGCGACGCGATCGTCGCCGGAACCGATTTTGCTTGACGCCGGATCAACCGACGTCAAACCTTGCGAGTCAGTAGCGCAAGCCTTATTCCACGGAGGTGATCTTCGCGTAGGGGATACGGACCGAGTAGCCGTCGGCGGCCATCGTGTAGTCGGTGCCTTCCAGCCAGGTGCCGTTCATCAGGTAGTTCATGGCGATGCGGACGTTGGCATAGCCCATCGCGTCGCCGTCCTGCTTGACGGTAGCGGTCATGCCGCCGTTCTTGATCGATTCGAATGCCGCGTCGGTCGCGTCAACGCCGATGACCACGATGGCGTCGTCGCCGTCGATGCCGGTGTTGAGGCTAAAGGAGTTGAGGGCCGCCACGACGCCGATCGCCATGTCGTCGTTGTTGCAGAACACGACTTCGATGCCGTTGTTGGCTGCCCAAGTCGCGGTCATCTTGTCATTGGCCTGGGTGCTGTCCCAGTTGGCGACGATGGTCTCGGTGACTTTGTCAAGGTTCAGGCCGCAAGCGATGGCGGTCTCTTCGGAGTACTGGGTGCGCGCGATGGCTTCGGGGTTGTTCGGCTCGCCCATGAACTCGACGAACTGCAGCTTGCCGTCGCCATTTTTGTCGATGGCGGGGTTGGCTTTGAACAGGTCGGCCAGGATTTCGCCCTGCATGTCGCCCGCTTCACGCGGCGTGGTGCCGATGAAGATGGACTTGGAGTCGATGACCACGGACTGAACGGTTTCAGCCGAGGGCTCTTTGTTGTAGAACAGGAAGGGGATGCCGGCTTCGGTGAACATGTCCACCAGCTGCTGGCCGGAAGCGACTTCCGCCAGGTTGATGATGACGAAGTCCGGCTTCTCGCCGACAAGGATCGTCGCCTGCTCGACCTGCTTGGCCATGTCGTCGGCGGCATCGTACATCGTCAGGTTGATCTTCACGCCGAGTTCGGTGCCGATTTCCTCGGCTGCGGACATCATGGCCTTGCGAACGGAGCTGCCGTAGGTGTCGTCGTATTTCCAGATCAGGGCGCGAACGTCGAACTCGGTCTTGGCTTCCGCGGCAAAGGCGACAGAAGTGCAGCCAATCGCCATAATAACCACCAGCATCAGGGTAAGAATTTTCTTCATAGAAAGAGTTCCTCCTCGTTTTGATTTGTGTGGGCAAACGGTGTATAGATCGCCCCCACCCATGCCATTATTATAAACACTAAAAAGCCGATTGTCAAGCAATATGCCCAAGTAGAACGGGAGTGAATTTATGAGAAAATATTTCCCGTCCCGTTTGGCGGGTTGAAGCGGGTAAAACAGGCGTGAAATCCGGGCGCGCAAGGCCAATGTGCGCGCGCTTTGCTAGGCGCGGCGATCAGGAATTAGGGCAATGCCGTCAACTTAAGCGTTAAATGGCGCTGTTGTTCGGATGAAAGCGGCAAGATTGCGCCGGATCTTTTTG
>JAVXNW010000059.1:0-15854 GCA_036645575.1 Clostridia bacterium
TGGTCTACCGGGAAATCGCGCACCGCGTCCCAAGCGGGAGACAGCACGCGCTTGGCCTGTGCGACCAGCGCATCGGGGGAAGTCTCGCGCGGGTGCGCGGGGGAGAACAGCGCATCGGGGGAAGTCTCGCGCGGGTGCGCGGGGGAGAACGGCGCATCGGGGGGAGTCTCGCGCGGGTACGCGGGAGAGAACGGCGCATCGGGGGAAGTCTCGCGCGGGTACGCGGGGGATTGTGCCTCGAACAGGCGCACCGCGCCGATTTGCGCGGAGAAGGCGCGGGTCAGGTGGCCGTGTGCGCCGGTCATGAGTTCGGTCGAGCCGCCGCCTATGTCGAGCACGCCGCACCGGCCTTCGGGCGAGGCGCCCGCATACGCAAGCGCCGCCTCCTGCGTTCCGCTCATGACCGACAGCGCGACGCCGCACTGCCTAGCGCGCTCAATCAGCACGTCGCGGTTCTGGCCGTCCCGCATCGCGCTGGTGCCAAACCCCACGACCGAGGTTGCGCCAAGCGCGCGCGCCTTTTGCGCAAGCGCCTCGATCGCGTCGCCGGTTCGCGCAAGCGCCTCGGGGGAGAGGCGTCCCGCCTGAAAGCCGGACAGCAGGCGGCAGGTGATCTTTTCTTGATGCAAACAACGCGCCTGCCCGCCGAACAGATCGGCCACGAGCAGACGCACGGAATTCGAACCAACATCGACGATGGCGACAATCTGATTCATTGGGCCGGATTGGTGGGCGCCGCCGCGTCGGGCGAAACCGCCTGATCGGGCAGGGAAGCGCCTTGCGCGGGCAAGTCCGGGGTTGTTCCTGAGACAAAGCGAATTTCGCCTTCTTTTAACAGGCCAAGCTCCTCGTGGGCGATGCGCTCCACGTAGGTCTGGGTCTTGGTGAACTCGAGCTGGCGCTCGAGCTGCGCGTTGGCATCCTGCCGTTGCGTGCGCTCCATTTCCAATTGATGGATGCGCAAGTCCTGTTTCTCAATAAACTGGCCTTGCGAAATATAGACGCAACCAAATACAAAGACCAGCATGGACATCATGAAGACCCAAAATCTCGGCTTGATGCTGCGCTTCGCAGACATTGTGGCACCCCATTCCCGCTGTAACAGCCCGGTATTCAATTCAAACACATACTTGTCTAAATACGACATCAAACGCCAATCTCCTGCCTTTAGCGAAAAATTCTTCTGAAGAACGCCTGCTCAGGCAAATGCTTGAGCAGTAGACCCAAATGGCGCGCCAGGTAGTTTGCGAGCTTTCCAACCGTCAGGCGCTCGAGCACAAAGCCGCACGCCGCGCCGAAAAGCGCGTAGGCGCGCATTTCGCCGTAGCAGGACGCCAGAAGCGCCAGCGCGACGATCAGCCACGCGCCAAGCGCGGTCGCCAGGTCGCACAGCGCGTGGATGAGCGGCCCGGCCGAAAGCAGGCGCGCGACGCGATCGACCACGCCGTACCACGCCCCCGCGAGCACGCCCGCGCCCATCAGCACGACGAAGATCCGCCATTGCCCCACCGTATAGTAAAGCACCTATTTGAACAGCCGCGTCAGACCCGCGTGCTTGGCCGGGCGCGCGCGGTCGTCATATTCGAGCGCGACGATGTGGCCTTCGATAATCAACTGACCGTCCTCCAGATTGAGCTTGCTCACATGCAGTTGATCGCCCACCAGCGTCATGGCGCCTGACGC
This sequence comes from Clostridia bacterium, assembly GCA_036645575.1. Classification (GTDB taxonomy): domain Bacteria; phylum Bacillota; class Clostridia; order Christensenellales; family Aristaeellaceae; genus JAVXNW01. Next base: position 1,684 of record JAVXNW010000059.1, read on the forward strand.
GGTGTTGAGCACGATCATCTGCTCGTTGAAGCTGTCCACATCCTCGACGCCCGCGATGATCGCGCGGCTGCGCTCGTCCAGCGTCACCGTGTGGGGCCGCTGCGGTTTCATCGAATCGTTCTGCTCTTTCACGGCATATTCTCCATTCTTGGCTTATTTGTCCAAGCATATTCGCCCAAGCGGGAAAAAATACATTGAAAGCGCGACACGGCTTGTGATACAATGGAAGGGAAGCGGGGTGAAGACGGCATGGGACAGGAAAAACCGCACAGCCACGGCGGACATCGCGCACGACTGCGGGCCAGGTATTTTTCCGAAGGGCTCAATGATTTTGAACCCCACGAAGTGCTGGAGCTCATGCTGTTTACGACCATTCCGCAGCGCGACCTAAATCCGCTCGCGCATGAATTGATTGAGCGATTTGGCTCGGTGGGCGGCGTATTGCGCGCGCCACGGGCGCTGCTGACAGCCGTGCCCGGTATGGGCGAAAAATCAGCGGATTTTCTAAACCTGATGGGCGAAGCGGCCGATCGATACCGGCGCGCGACGCTGAGCGACCGACCGCGCCTGGAAAAACTAAAGAGCGTGGAAGCGCATTGCCGGATGCTATTTGACGCGGGCAACGAGGAACAAATGTGGGTGTTCAGCATGAACGCGACGGGGCATTTGCTGGGCAGCACGCTGGTGATGACCGGCGACTGGCGAAGCAGGATCACGCTGCGCCAGACGGTGGAGCCGATGTTGCGCTACCGCGCGCAGTCGGCGGTGCTCGTGCAAAAGCGCAGACCGGGCAACCTCGTGCTGCACCCCGAGGACCTGGCGCTTACGCGGGAAGTGGCCGATCAGGTGAGCCTTCTGCGCATTCGCCTGATGGACAGCTTGATGATGGCGGGCGGCACCACGTTTAGCCTGCGCAAGGCGCACCTCTATACCCTTGCGGGCGAACCGGGCGTGATGGGCGATTCGCTCAATCTGTTTGAACACTGGCTGGACGAAAGCTGAAAGGCCGCAAGAAGCGCGAGCTTTGCGCTTTGCGATGTGCGAAGCGCCCTTTGGGCGAGCGGCAAACAGACTGATTTGCTGGAAGTTTGCGGCTTTATGTGTGAATTTGCACCAAGTTTTTTGCCTGCGCCAAATACGGCTCATTGAAACGACCGCTTCTATAAGCGTTTTGCTTAAGACAAATACGCCATTTTAGGGCGCAATGTCTGTAATAATTTATGCTTAGGCATAGCTATACCAGAACGCCAAATCGCCCGATCAAAGTTTGTGTACAATAGGGGTGGCGCGATGGCGGGCAATAACGGTATAATATACGATATAGTAGATTTTAAATTTGCGCCGAGGAAATCGCGCAATGAATCGTGGTTTTGCGCTTTCAGAACCAATAGTCCGATAATTATAAGGAGGAAATGCACATGGCAAGCGTATCGCTCAAGCACATCTTCAAGATCTATCAGGGCGGCGTGACGGCGGTCAGCGATTTCTCACTGGACATTGAGGACAAGGAGTTTATCGTGCTGGTTGGCCCGTCCGGCTGCGGAAAGTCCACGACGCTGCGCATGGTTGCCGGCCTTGAGGAGATTTCCGAAGGCGAACTGTACATTGCTGACAAGCTTGTCAACGACGTCGCGCCCAAGGATCGCGATATCGCCATGGTCTTTCAGAACTACGCGCTGTACCCGCACATGACCGTATTTGACAACATGGCCTTTGGCCTTAAGCTGCGCAAGACCCCCAAGCAGGAGATCGAACGCCGCGTGCATGAAGCGGCCAAGATCCTGGACATCGAGCATCTGCTGGGCCGCAAGCCCAAGGCGCTTTCCGGTGGTCAGCGCCAGCGCGTCGCGCTGGGCCGCGCGATTGTCCGTGAGCCCAAGGTGTTCCTGATGGACGAACCGCTGTCCAACCTCGACGCAAAGCTGCGCGTGCAGATGCGCACCGAGATCACCAAACTGCACCAGCGCCTGCAGACCACCTTCATCTATGTCACCCACGACCAGACCGAGGCCATGACGATGGGCTCGCGCATCGTGGTCATGAAGGACGGCTTTGTGCAGCAGGTGGACAGCCCGCAGCACCTGTACGACTTCCCGATCAACCTGTTCGTCGCGGGCTTCATCGGAACGCCCCAGATGAACCTGTTCAAAGTCAAGCTGCAAAAGGATCAGGGCGGCGTCTATGCGCACTTTGGCGACAACAAAATCAAGATCCCGCCGCAGAAACTCCAGAAGTTCATTTCCGACAGCTACATCGGCAAGGAAGTCTACATGGGCATTCGCCCCGAAAACATCCACGACGAAGAGGAGTTTTTGCAGGCCAATCCCGATTCCTGCCTAAACGTAAACGTCGAGATCGTCGAGCTGATGGGCTCTGAAACCTATCTGTACCTGAAGACCAGCGGAAAAGACGAGAACACCGTCGCGCGCGTTGACCCGCGCTCCACCGCCCGCACCGGGGACAAGATCACGATCGCCTTTGACGCAACGCGCCTGCACTTCTTTGACGCGGACACCGAGGCGACCATTCTGGCGCGCTGATCGCCCGGAAAAAGGGTTAAATCGCCCGACGGAACGGTTAAATTTCACCAAAAAGGCGGTTTCCCAGTTATTGTTTGATTAAATATCCGTCGTATGCCGAAAGCTTACTTGTCTTTCGGGCTTACGGCGGATATACTATATATTGTATAAGAATTTGAAGGTTCTACAAGCGGGTGGAGGATAAAAACATGTATCTGGATCATCGGATCGTCGCAAAAATCGCGCGGGTGCTTTCCCGCATCAATATGTCGATCATGCTGCTGGACAACAACGGCCAAGTGATTCTGCCGGAGGACAACCAGCGCGAGTTCAATCTCCCGGAGGCGGTTCGCCAGAATCCGACCGAGCCGCTGGTCTACGGCGGGTTTACGCTCATTGGAACCGAGGGCACGCAGCCGCTGTTTTTGTGCCTGCCGGGCGACTCGCAGGACGTGAGCAATTGCGCGATCCTGACGGCGGAATTGGTCAATATGCTGACGCGGGTGGATCTGTCGCACGCCGACCGCGAGCAGTCGCTTCGGTGCATTCTGCGCGAGGAAGTCGAGGGCGCGGAGCTTGAGTCGCTGGCCCTTGAGCATACGGTGCCGCTTGAGAAAAACCGCTTGGTGATGCTGTTTCACTTAAGCAACGTGGACACCGAGACCGCGCTGGCCATTTTGCACAACGTATTCGACGAGGAATCGGGCGATGCGATCGTCGAGATGGATCGCCACACGGTCGTGCTGATTAAACTGCTCGACGAGGGCGTCGAATACGAAGAGATGGAGCAACTTGCGCAGGCAATCGAATCGACGTTTATGTCGGAGACCAGCCATCCGGTCTTTATCGGCATAGGCGAGCCCAAAAAGCAGCTGTCGCAGCTGTCGGAATCGTTTCATGAGGCGCGCCGCGCCATCGACGTGGGGCGCGTGTACCGCAACGACACGTATGTGTTCGTCTTTAGAAAGCTGCTGCTCGAGCGCTTTTTGGCGGATGTGCCGCCCGAGATGCGCACCCGCTACAATCAGATGATGTTCAACCGCAAGACGGCGCGGCTGTTCAACGAGGAAATGGTTCACACCATCGAAAAGTTCTTTGAAAACAGCCTGAACCTGTCTGAAACCGCGCGCCAGATCTACATCCACCGCAACACCTTGGTGTACCGGCTGGACAAGGTGCAGCGCGTAATCGGCCTTGACCTGCGCGCCTTTGACGACGCGGTCACCTTTAAGATGATGATGCTGCTTGGGAAGAGCGGAAACGAGCGTCCCAAGAACTATTGACGTGCATTCCAACCGAACATGCCCGCCTGTCAACGAGCATACATTGCCTGACAGGCGGATTTTTTCGAATTTAATTTTCGGAGGTTGGATATGCACAAGCGCTCAATCGTTGTCATGGCCATTGTGTGGATGGTGGTCTTGGTGGCCGGAATTTCCTCTGCCGTCACGATGGCTCTTTGCGGCGTATTCGACCCCGGGCGCGAGGTAAGGGGAAGCGCGGGCGATCAAGCAAGCCAAGACGAGTACCGGATGATCGAGCGCTATCGCAGACTTGACGAGGTGCGCACGGAGCTTACAAACAACTACTATGTCAAACTCGACGAGGACGAGCTCACGCTGGGCGCGGTGCGCGGCATGCTCGCCTCGGTGGGCGATCCCTATACGTTTTACTATTCCCCCGATGAGATCGTCAAGATGAACCAGCATACCCAAGGCTATTACGAAGGCGTGGGCGTGCTGCTCTCAAGCGACAAGGAGGGGCAGGTCGTGGTGCTGCGCGTGTTTGAAAAGACACCCGCGTATGAGGCGGGCGTGCTGGCGGGCGACGTGATCACCGAGGTCAACGGGCAAGCGGTCACCGCCAAGACCTCAAAGGACCTGTCCGAGGCGATCGGCGCGATCCGCAGCGCGGAAGCCAAGGACGGGCTGATCTTTCTGACGATTCACCGCGGCGGCGAAATTCTGACGATCGGCGTGGGCAGCGCCACGATTGAGGTCACGCGCGTGGAGCATGAGATGCTTCCGGGCAACGTGGGCTACATCGTCATCTACGAGTTCATGGGCGACGACGCGACCGCCTTTCACGCGGCGGTGAAGGCGCTCAAGGCGGCGGGCGCGACAAAGCTGATTCTGGACCTCCGCTCCAATCCCGGGGGACTGCTGACCGACGTGGTCGCCATTGCCGACGAACTGATGGGCGAAGGCCTGATCGTATATACCGAGGATCGCTATGGGCGGCGCAAGGAGTACTTTTCCGATGCGGAAAAGTGGGATGTCCCGATCGCGGTGCTGGTGAATGGCATGTCGGCGAGCGCCTCCGAGATTTTGGCGGGCGCGCTTCAGGATACCGGGCGCGCGAAGGTGGTGGGGGAGACCACGTTTGGCAAGGGCATCGTGCAGACGGTGATCCCGTTTCGGGAGGATGGCGCCGGGATGCAGCTCACGACCGCGCTGTACTATACGCCATCGGGGAAATCCATTCATGGCGTGGGCATCGTGCCTGACAAGGTCGTGCCGCTTGACAGCGAGAACTTCACGACCTATTCCGGGGCGAATTTGGCGGGCGACAGCCAACTGCGCGCGGCCTATGACCTGCTGACTGAAATGGCGAGTTGCGCTTAAAATGGCGAGCAAGCGAGATACGGGAAAGGAATGGTTGATCAACATGGAAAGGCAGTCGAGGGCGACCCTGTGGCCGGTGATTGGCGCGCTGGTGGTGCTGACCCTTACGCGCATACCGGTGCTCGCGATGCACCCGGTCAGCCTGTTTGCGTCTGAAACGCTGATGACGCTACTTCTGGCGCTCAACATGCGCGCAAGGCGCGTGTGGCCTGGCGTGGTGTTTGCGGTGGCGATTCCGCTGGCCGCATGGATGATGGATCTGGAGGGGGGCGCGGACGCGCTGGTATACGGCGCGACGCTTGGCGCGATGGCCGCCGTGTTTGTCCCGGGGCACATGTTCGCGGAGGCGACGGTGGGCGAAATGCGCGTGGGGCTTGCCAGCGCGGCGTTTGCCGCGCTGGCCGCGCTGACAGGGCTGCTGATTAGCACAATGGGCACGGTGATCACGCTGATTGCGGCGCAAAAGATGACGTTTGGCAACGCCTGCGTCTACTCGATGAGCCGGCAGATGCTGCCGATGATCGCCCATGCGGTCGGGGGATTTGCCGGACTATGGCTTGCCCAGCGGCGTGCGCGGACGACCGCAGCTTAGCCGGCCCTCGGGGCAGCGGCCATTGACCAGGCAGCTGGGGCCAAAATAGTCAAACAATTCGGGGTAGGACGCGCGCAGCTCGCGCAGCATTTGCTGGGCGAGCGCGCGAATTTCCCACTGCGCGCGCTCGCAGGTGCGCAATTTGAGAAAATGCAGCAGCTCGCGCGCGTTCATCGTGAGCATCACGCGAACGGTATTGCCGCTGAGCGCAAGGTATGACAGGGCTTCGGTCGCAAGCCCGGCCTCGCGCAAGGCGGCCGCGTTTTGCCCATTTTCGAGGAAGGCATTTTCAAACACGCGCCGCGCCTCGGGATTTTGCGCGACGGTATCGGGCAGCACGTGTCGGTTTTTGTTGAGCGCGCGCAGCGTGGGCTCGAACATCGGCGACTGGATGCGGTGGCGCGCGATGTGCGTGACGCAGGCAAGCGACACGTCCTCCAGCAGAAAGGTGTAGTGAAGCGCCTCGAGCTCTCGCGGCCGCGCGTCGCGCACGAGCGGGGAAAGGTCGGCGTCAGAGAGGTTTTCGAAGCGATTGGAAAAGGCCAGCGCGGCGTGCAACAGCGCGCGCGGGTCTTGGGGCGCGGCGAGCAATTGCGCGCGGCCGACGCAAGAAACGGGCGCGGCGACCGAAGCCTCGAGCGCGGGGCTCGCGGCGCGCGCTGAATCGAGCGGAAACGCCTCGCCCAGCACGCCTTGGCACTGCGCCAGCAGCAGCGCGCCCACGCGGCGCAGCTCCTCAAAGCGGCTGTAGGGGCCGTAGAGCATGGCGCTGATGATGTGCGAAAGCTCGCGCGCGTTGCACGTCAGGTACAAGCTCGAGAAAAAGCAGTACGGCAGCACGAAGCGCGCGTCTTCAAGCGGAATCCCGTGCGCGACCAAGCGGCCATAGTCCAAAAAGCGCGCCTTGACCATGTCGACATACATTTTTTCGCACGCGGGCGAAAGGTCGGCGGGCACAAAAAAACCCGCCTGCTCAAAATCCACATACCTTCGCGACTTGACCGTGAAGGAGGACAGGCGAAACTCGATCAGGCACTGCTCGACCAAGACCGACACGTTGTCAAGGGCGATGGAGAAGCTTTGGTGCTCAATCAGCGACTGGTGACCCGAGGACAAGACCTTGGCGATCAGCTTCTGATCGCGCGCGCCACCCTCGCGGGTCAAAAATAAATCGTGCGCCGTGCCGGGCGTCGTGGAAATGCGCGCGGCGGCGGCGCACAGCGCGACGCCCCGGTCAGACATCGACACAAGGGTGACAATTGGTTCGGCATTCAATGACATCAACTCCCTTTGTTTATTGTAGCAGAGGACGGACGTAGGGCCTAGAGGGCATAGTAGCCAAAAAACAGGGGCGAAAATTTTTCAATGGGTAAAATGCTTGAACATGGCCGCGCAATAGGCTATAATGCCATCTTTGGAGGATGAAATCAACGATGCGAACGCTGTGTTAATTAGCGACAAATACCATCGATTGCGTTGACACGGTTTGTAAACCACTATATAATGTATTTTGCTGATACGAGGCGTTGGACGGCATAACCGCTGCCTAGTCGCCATTTATTTTGGATATAATTCAGAGGAGAGAAAAAAATGCTCGATACCATCATCAAACGCGACGGCCGGAAGATGTCCTTTGACACAGAAAAGATCACCCAAGCCATCCTGAAGGCGTTTGCCGCAACCGGCAGCGCGAAGAGCGAGAAAACCGCGCAAGAGCTGACCGCGCAGGTCGTCGAGCAACTGGCGCGAAACGAATCCATCGAGGTGCCGACGGTTGAGCAGGTGCAGGACGCGGTGGAGCGGATGCTGATAGAGAACGGCTTTGTGCGCACCGCCAAGAGCTACATCCTCTATCGCGCGGAGCGAAGCCGCGCCCGCGAGATGAACACGCGCCTCATGCAGATCTACGAGGACATCACCTTTTCAAACGCCGCGGATTCCGACATCAAGCGCGAAAACGCCAACATCAACGGCGACACCGCGATGGGCGCCATGCTCAAGTACGGCGCCGAGGGCGCCAAGCAGTTTAACCTCATGTTTGTCTTAAAGCCCGAGCACGCGCAGGCGCACCAGTCGGGCGACATCCACATCCACGACATGGATTTTTTGACGCTGACCACCACCTGCTGCCAGATCGACCTGCTCGAGCTGTTTCACGGCGGCTTCTCGACCGGGCACGGCGTCCTGCGCGAGCCCAACGACATCTATTCGTATTCCGCGCTGGCCTGCATCGCGATTCAGGCCAACCAGAACGACCAGCACGGCGGGCAGTCGGTGGTCAACTTCGACTATTCGATGGCCGAAGGCGTGAAAAAGACCTTCTGCAAGCGCTACCGCGACAACATGGTGCGGGCGCTGGAATTGACCAGCGACAAAGAGGACATCGTTGCCTTTGTGCGCGCCTACATGGACAAGCTCAAGGCGGAAGGCCTGCGCCCGTCGCTTGTCCAAAACGACGAATACGTCGAGGCGGAGAAGGTCGTGCTGCAAGAGGCGGGGCTTGACGAGAAGGCGATTGCGCGCGTCATCGCCTTTGCGCACGAAAAGGCGGTCTCCGAGACCGACCGCGCCACCTATCAGGCCATGGAGGCGCTGATTCACAACCTGAACACGATGAACTCCCGCGCGGGCGCGCAGGTGCCGTTCTCCTCGATCAACTACGGCATGGACGTATCGCCGGAGGGGCGTCTGGTGATGCGCAATCTGCTGCTGACCACCGAGCAGGGGCTGGGCGGCGGCGAGACGCCGATCTTCCCGATCCAGATATTCCGCGTCAAGGAGGGCGTCAACTACAACCCGGGCGAGCCGAACTACGACCTGTTCAAGCTGGCCTGCCGCGTATCCGCCAAGCGCCTGTTCCCGAACTTCGCGTTCCTCGACGCGCCGTTTAACATCAAATACTACAAGCCCGGCCACCCGGAGACCGAGATCGCCTACATGGGCTGCCGCACGCGCGTGATCGGCAACGTCTACGACCCCGATCAGGAGATCTGCAACCGCCGTGGCAACCTGTCCTTTACCTCCATTAACCTGCCGCGCATCGGCATTCGCGCCAACCACAACGTCGAGTGGTTCTTTCAGGAACTGGATCGCGTGATGACGCTGGCGATCGATCAACTGTTTGAGCGGTTCGAGATTCAGGCGCGCAAGCATGTGCGCAACTACCCGTTCCTGATGGGACAGGGCGTGTGGCTGGGCAGCGAGAAGCTGGGCTGGGACGACGAGGTGCGCGAGGTGCTCAAGCATGGCACGCTTTCGGTCGGCTTTATCGGCCTTGCGGAGGCGCTCAAGGCGCTCATTGGCGAGCACCACGGCGAGAGCCAGATGGCGCAGAACTTGGGCCTTGAGATCATTGGCCACATGCGCCGGCGCATGGATGAGGAGAGCGTGCGCACCAAGATGAACGTGACGCTGCTCGCGACGCCCGCCGAGGGTCTTTCCGGGCGCTTTGTGCGCCTCGACAAGGAAAAATTCGGCATCATTCCGGGCGTCACCGACCGCGACTACTACACCAACAGCTTCCACGTGCCGGTCTACTATCCGATCGGCGCGGTCAAGAAGATCCAGATCGAGGCGCCCTACCACGCGTTCACCAACGCGGGACACATCTCCTATGTGGAGCTGGACGGCGACACCACGCAAAACCTCGAGGCGTTTGAGAAGATCGTCCGCGTGATGAAGGAGGCCGGCATCGGCTACGGATCGATCAACCACCCGGTCGACCGCGACCCGGTTTGCGGCTACAACGGCGTGATCGGGGACAGCTGCCCGTCCTGCGGGCGCACCGAGGACGAGCACAAATTCGAGCGCATTCGCCGCATCACCGGCTACCTTGTCGGCACGCTCGACCGCTTCAACGACGCCAAGCGCGCGGAGGAAGGCGAGCGGGTCAAGCACCAACTGTAAGCCCCTTTCGGCTCAATAAATCAGCTGTAGATGGAGAAAAAGCCCATGAATATTCGCATCGCCGGCGTCGTCAACGATTCGATCGTTGACGGCCCCGGTTTTCGCTTTACGGTATTTACCCAAGGCTGCGCTCACGCCTGCCCCGGCTGTCACAACCCCGAGACGCACGACTTTGCGGGCGGGCGCGACGAGGACATTTCCGTGCTGCTTCAGCAGATGGCGGACAATCCGCTCCTTGACGGGCTGACGCTTTCCGGCGGCGACCCGTTTGAGCAGGTGACGGCTTCGGCGGAATTGGCCAAGGGCGCCAAGGCCTTGGGGCTTAATGTGTGGACGTATTCGGGGTACACGTTTGAGCAATTGCTCGCGCAGGACAAGTATCGCCCGCTGCTCGAGGCGTCTGACGTGCTGATCGACGGGCCGTTTATCCTCGCGCAAAGGACGCTCGAGCTTCGGTTCCGGGGCTCCAAGAATCAGCGGCTGATCGACGTTCAAAAGACGCTTGAGAGCGGCGTGGTTCACCTGTACGCACTGACCTAATCGGGTATTTAAGGGAGATAAGGGAGGCGACGCTTCATGAACCTCACGCAGTATGTGGAGGCGCTCAAGCGCGACCAAGCGTTTATGGCGGGCGTCGCCTGCGTTCGCGACATTCCGGCGCGCCCCGGTCAGTACGCGGATTTCCCCGAAAAACTCGACCCACGGATCGTGGACGTTTTGCGCGCGCGCGGCATATACCGCCTGTACAGCCACCAGCGCGAGGCGATTGACCGGGTGCTGGACGGGGAAAACGTGACCGTGGTCACGCCGACCGCGTCCGGAAAGACGCTGTGCTACAACCTGCCGGTGCTCAACCGCATTCTGAGAAACGGCGACGCGCGGGCGCTCTACCTATTTCCGACCAAGGCGCTCTCAAGCGACCAGGTGTCCGAGCTCTATTCGATGATCGAGCAATTGGGCGAGGACGTCAAGGCCTACACCTTCGACGGCGACACGCCTTCTGCCGCGCGCAGCGCGATCAGGCAGGCGGGGCATGTGGTCGTGACCAATCCCGACATGCTGCACGCGGGGATTTTGCCGCACCACACCAAGTGGGTCAAGCTATTTGAGAACCTCCAATACGTGGTCATCGACGAAATTCACGCCTATCGCGGGGTATTTGGTTCCAATCTGGCCAATGTGCTCAGGCGGCTCAAGCGCATCTGCGCCTTTTATGGCGCGACCCCGCAGTTCATCTGCTGTTCGGCGACCATCGCCAACCCCAAGGAGCTGGCCGAAGCGCTGTGCGGCGTCCCCATGGCGCTGATCGACCAAAACGGCGCGCCCGCGGGCGTCAAGCACGTCTTCTTTTACAACCCGCCCGTCGTCAACAAGCAGCTGGGTATCCGCAAGGGCAGCGTGCCCGAGACGCTCAAGATCGCGCAACAGCTGATGGCTTGCGGCATTCAAACCATCGTATTTGCGCGCGCGCGGGTGCTTGTCGAGGTGCTCGTGCGCCAGCTCAAGGACATGGTGCGCGATCCATTGGGCGACGCGGGGCGCGTGCGCGGCTATCGCGCCGGGTACCTGCCCACGCAGCGTCGCCAGATCGAAAAGGCGCTGCGCGCGGGCGAGGTGGACTGCGTGGTCTCGACAAACGCGCTGGAATTGGGCATCGATATCGGGCAATTGGAGGCATGCGTGCTGTGCGGCTATCCGGGCACGATCGCGAGCACCTGGCAGCAGGCGGGTCGCGCCGGGCGGCGAAACGCCGAGTCGCTCTTGATCGTGGTCGGCTCGTCCAGCCCGCTCGACCAGTACATGATGGCCAACCCGGATTTTTTCTTTCGCCAATCGCCCGAGAAGGCGTACATCGGCCCGGACAACCTCTACATTTTGCTAAATCACCTGAAATGCGCGGCGTACGAGCTGCCATTTGCGAAAGACGAGCCCTTCGCGGGCAATCAATCGACCCAGGAATTGCTCGAATACCTCGCCGAGGAGCAGATTTTGCACGAAGTCGACGGGCGCTATTACTGGATGGCGGAGGAGTTTCCGCAGGCCGGCATCAACCTGCGCTCAGCGTCCGATCAAAATTTCGTCATCATCGACACGACCGTGCCCGCGCGCGCCAAGGTGATCGGCGAGATGGACCGCTACACGGTGCCGATGCTTTTGCACGAGCACGCGATCTACATGAGCGAGGGCAAGCAGTATCAGGTGGACAAGCTGGACTTTGACGGCAAAAAGGCCTACGTGCGCGCGGTGGACGTGGACTACTACACCGACGCCAATCTGGTCACCAACCTCAAGGTGCTCTATGACACCGAGGAAAAACCCATGGGCAACCTGGTCAAGCATCGCGGCGACGTGCTGGTGAGCACCATGGTGACGCTGTTTAAGAAGATGAAGCTGGACACGCAAGAAAACATCGGCTGGGGTCCTGTCAAGCTGCCTGAGCTTGAGATGCACACGAGCGCCTGCTGGTGGACGCTGCCGGACGGCCTTGAGGCGCGCTACGGCCGCGACAACCTACAAAACGCGCTGGTGGGCCTTGGCCACATCATCCGCAACATCGCGCCCGCGTACCTCATGTGCGCGCCCGGCGACATCATGGTCAGCTACCATGTGCGCGATTCCTTTACCGAAAAGCCCACGCTCTACCTAAACGACGCCACGCCCGGCGGGCTGGGTCTCTCCGACCGGATCTACGAGATGGATCAGCTGCTCTTTCGCGAGGCGCTTTGCGCGCTTTCCCGCTGCCCTTGCGAGGAGGGCTGCCCCGGCTGCGTCGGCGCTTCGGTCGGCGGCCAAGCCAAGCGCACGCTGGTGGAACTGCTTGACCAACTGTTAGGGAATCGCTGATGAAATCCCGCGGCGCTGGCGGCTGCATTTTAGCCATCTCCGCCCTAGAAAAGCCCCCGGCCGATGCGCCCAATTGACCGCCGGTTGCGCATAGACGACGCAAAACCCGCATACGCATAGATGATCGCCTGAGAAGGGAGCTATGCGCCTATGCGGGTTTTTGTCGTCGTCTTGTTGTGCGTTTGTCTATCTACCGGGGCGGCCGTGGCGCAGCAACTGCCTAGCGGCAAGCCGGTTCCGCCTGCGGGGGAAGCGGCTCTGGCGCCGCCCGACATTGCGGCGGCGGGGGCGGTGTTGATTGAGCGCGGAACCGGGCGGGTACTATTTGCGATTGCGCCCGATCGAATGCTGCCGATCGCGTCCATCACGAAGGTGATGACGGCGCTGATCGTGCTTGAGCATTGCGATCTCACGGAGGTGGTGACGGCAAGCGCGCGCGCGAGCGGCGTGCCCGGCACATCGATCTACCTAGCGGAGGGCGAGCAATTGAGCGTTAACGAACTGCTGCTGGGGCTATTGCTGCGCTCCGGAAATGACGCGGCGATTGCGCTTGCCGAGCATGTGGCGGGGAGCGTCGAGGCATTTGTCGCGCTGATGAACGCGCGCGCGGCGCAGTTGGGTGCGCAGGCGCATTTTGTCAACCCAAACGGCTTGGACGTGCGGGCGCACGGCGCTTCGGCGCTGGGCATGGCGCTGATTGCGCGAGAGGCGCTGGATTTCCCGGCATTTCGCACGTTGGTTGCGACCGAGCGCGCGACCATTCCATGGCAAGGCAATCCCTACGAGCGGGTGCTCACCAACAAAAACAAGCTCCTGACCCACTATCCGGGCGCAACCGGCGTCAAGACCGGCTTTACCAAGAAGGCGGGGCGGTGCCTGATCTTTTCGGCCGAGCGGGACGGCATGGAACTGGTCGGCGTGCTGCTAAATTGTGGAAATTGGTTTGACGCGGCGACGCAATTGCTCGACTGGGGCTTTGCGACTTACAGCGTCCGAACCTTTTTAAAAAGCGGCGAGGTGGTCGCGCAACTTCCGGTGAGCGGCGGCATGAAGGGCAGCGCGCGCGTCGTCTGCCCGATGAATTTCCGCGCGCCGATCGGCCAAGGCGAAACCGTGAAGCTCCTGATCGAGACCGAGGAACGACTGCTCGCGCCGGTGATTCGCGGCGCGGTCGTCGGAAGGGCGAGCGTCATCGTGGCCGGGGAAGTGGTCGCCGAGCAATGGCTGGTGGTTGACGAGCCCATCGACACGCGCACCTACCCCTGCGCGCTGTGGCGCACCTTCCGCGCGTTCAATCCGGTGGCGTAAAACAAAACGCAAAGCTCGCCCGAATTGGGTGAGTTGGGATGGGGAAGGACGCGAGACGGGTCGAGGGTGCGGGGGGGAATGACGGGGGGGAGGGGAGGACGCGAGATCGCCCGAGTTCGGTCGGGCGATCTCTTGAGTTAGTTATGAGCGTTCTAGCGGTGCGAGCATTCCTGCGGCTGCGCCGGACGGTTTACTCGCCCATCGGCTACGAGGTGCGAGGGACTTTGCCGATGGGCGAGTTGGGTTTTTTGGACGAGGTTCGAGGTCGGGGGTTCGGAGGTTCGAAGTTCGAGGTACGAAGCTCGAAGGATTTCGCTTGTTGCGACAAGCGACCGGCGCCGCCGCCGGCTCCCGCAAGGCTTGAAGCCTTGACGACAT
>JAVXNW010000060.1:0-15829 GCA_036645575.1 Clostridia bacterium
CTCGCTGCGGCGAGCGACCGGCCTACGCGGCCGGACTGCGCAAGGCTTGAAGCCTTGACCACATGCGCTCACGCGGGACAGGTTATACGGATTTTAAAATTCAGGAGGATATTACCATGCGTAAAGCTATTATTGCCGGAAACTGGAAGATGAACAAGACACCCGCTGAGGCGGCTCAATTGGTCGGCGAACTCATTCCCCTCGTCAAGGACGCGCAGTGCGACATCGTCGTCTGCCCGCCCGCCGTCTGCTTTGCCGCCGTCGCGCCCATCATCGCGGGCACCAACGTGAAACTCGGCGCGCAGAACGTCCACTACGCCGAAAAGGGCGCCTTCACCGGCGAGCTCTCCGCCGACATGCTCAAGGCCTCCGGCGTCGAATATGTCATCATCGGCCACTCCGAACGCCGCCAGTACTTCGGCGAGACCGACAAGACCGTCAACCTGCGCACCATCGCCGCCGTCAACGCCGGCCTCAAACCCATCGTGTGCGTGGGCGAACTCAAAGACGAACGCGAGGGCGGCTATACCGACGCCATCGTCTCCTATCAGACGCTCATGGCGCTGACCGGCCTGACCGCCGATCAGGTCGCCGACATCGTCGTCGCCTATGAGCCCGTCTGGGCGATTGGAACCGGCCTCACCGCCACCGACGAGCAGGCCAACGAGACCATCGGCGTGATCCGCGGCGCGATCGCTGGAAAATACGGCGAGGAAGTCGCTGCCAAGGTGCGCATCCAGTACGGCGGCTCGATGAAGGGCTCCAACGTGAAGGGACTCATGGCGCAGCCTGAGATCGACGGCGGCCTGATCGGCGGCGCGAGCCTCAAGGCGCCCGATTTCGCGCAGGTGGTGAACTTCTAATGCACACCACCGCGCTCATCATCATGGACGGCTTTGGCATGGCCGAGCCGTCCCCCTACAACGCCATCTCCGTTGCCGGAACGCCCAATCTCGACCGCCTACGCGCGGCCTACAGCGTAACCCAGATCGGCGCGTCCGGCCTTGACGTCGGCCTACCCGACGGGCAGATGGGCAACAGCGAGGTGGGGCACACCAACATCGGCGCTGGCCGCGTGGTCTACCAGATGCTGGTCAAGATCTCCAAGGACATCGAGGACGGCGTCTTCTTCGAAAACCCCGCGCTGCTTGACGCGATGCAGTCCGCCAAGCACCCGGGCAGCGCGCTGCACCTCATCGGCCTACTCTCGCCCGGCGGCGTGCATTCCCACCAAAAGCACTTGAACGGCCTCCTCGAAATGGCCAAGCGTCAGGGCGTTGAAAAGGTGTTCGTCCACGCGCTGCTCGACGGCCGCGACGAGCCGCCCACGTCCGCCGCCGGCTACATGCAGGAATTGGTCGACACGATGGGTGCGCTCGGCGTCGGCCGCGTCGCGACCGTCATGGGTCGCTTTTACGCGATGGATCGCGACTTTGCCTGGGATCGCGTCGAAAAGGCGTACAACGCCATGGTCTGCGGCCAGGGTGCGCACGCGGCTGATCCGGTCGCGGCCATTCGCGCAAGCTATGACGCGGGCGTGAACGACGAATTTGTGCTGCCCACCGTGATGGATGGGAGCCAGCGCATTGCCCCGGGCGACGCGGTGGTGTTTTTCAACTTCCGCCCCGACCGCGCGCGCGAAATCACCCGCGCCTTTGTCGATCCCGCCTTTGACGGGTTCAAGCGCGCCAACGGGTTTTTTCCGCTCACCTACGTGTGCATGACCCAGTACGACGCGACCATGCCCAACGTGCGTGTCGCCTATCCGCCCGAGCCGCTCACCATGACCATGGGCGAGTACATCTCGTCCATGGGCTTAAAGCAGCTTCGCATCGCGGAGACCCAGAAGTACGCGCACGTCACCTTCTTCTTTAACGGCGGCGAGGAGAAGACCTTTCCCGGCGAGGATCGCGTCCTCGTGCCTTCGCCCACCGTCGCCACCTTTGACCTAAAGCCCGAGATGAGCGCCTACGAAGTCACGGACGCGGTGCTCAAGGAAATCGAGCAGAACAAGTACGACGTGATCATCCTCAACTTTGCCAACTGCGACATGGTCGGCCACACCGGCATCATGGACGCGGCCGTCAAGGCGGTCAGGGCGGTTGACGAGTGCGTGGGCAAGGTGGTGGACGCGATCGTCGCCAAGGGCGGCAAGTGCGTGATCACCGCCGACCACGGAAACGCCGACAAGATGTACGATACCGTCAACGGCGAGCCCTTTACCGCGCACACCATCAACCCCGTCCCAGTGATCGTGGTCGATCCCGCGCACCCCAAGCACATCCTCCGCAAGGGCGGCAAGCTCTGCGACCTATGCCCGACGCTCCTCACGCTGATGAACCTCAAAAAGCCTACGCAGATGACCGGAAAGAGCCTGATCGAAGACTGACGGGAAGCCCGGTCGCCCGCGAAGCCCTTGCCTTTGCGGGGGATCAGGGCCGGGGACTAAAGCACAAGTTTATCTGGGTGCGCCGCTGCGCCATCCTGATCACCCAACGAGACGGGACTGCTTTCATCAGCGTTTACGATAAAAATCGCTTGCTGATGAACGCAGTCCCGTTGTCTTATATGGATTTTTTAGCCGTTTTTGAGCCGCGCGAGGCGCTTAGCTCAAATGCGCGGGCACGACGTCGCCAAAGTGCATGCCGGAGCCGAAGCACCAGATCAGGTAGTGCGCGTAGGAGCCGTTGACGTTGCCGACCACTTCGCCCGCCGCGAACAGGCCGGGGATGGGCTGTTCGTTGACATCCAACACCTCGAGGTCGTTTGTGACGTTGACGCCGCCCAGCGAAGTCGCAAAGCGCGGGATGGTCTGCATGATGTAGTAGGGGCCTTCGCCAAAGCTGGCGGTCGAGGTGCGCTCAAAGGCGTCCTGGCCCGCAGCCATGCCCGCGTTGAACGTGTCGGCCGCCGCTTGAAGCGCCGCAGGGTCGAGCTGCATGGCCTCGGCTGCGCCGGCCAGCGTGTCGTTTTTGACAAGCTTCGTAACGCCCGAGCCGTTTTCAACGATGAGCTGATCCAACTGCTCCGCCGTGAAGGCGTTGTATTTGATCAGAATGCCGGAGAACAGGTCGTAGGACGGCTGATCCATGACGATGTACAGGCGGCCGTCGGAGGATTTGTGCATGGAGGCGTAGGCGATGTCGTACTCGTCGCCGCCCTCGTTCACCACGCGCTCGCATTCCTTCGATACCGCGAAGGAGCCGGTCTCGCCAAACAGCGCCGCCACCGCCCAGTGGATGTGGATGCCGTAGCCGGGCGTGGTCTCGATGCCAAAGTGCTTGATCGCGACTTTGTCCATGTTGAACAGCGGCGCGCCCACTTCCTTGGCCATGATCTGGCCGTCGCCGGTTGCGCACACCGGGCCGTAGTAGATGACGTTGCCGACCGAGTCGGGGATCAGCTCGGGGTTGTTGCCGTAGCCGCCGGTCGCCAGCAGCACGGCCTTTGCCGAGATGGTGAGCGCCTGGCCGTTCGCGCCCTTGGCGCTTACGCCGGTCACGCGGCCGTCCTGGGTGAGCAGGTGTTCCGCGCGCGTGTCGAGCAGCACGGGGATATTGAGCTGCTGAACCTTTTCATACAGCGTCTTGATCGCGCCCGCCGCGCGGTCTACGCAGCCCATGTTGACCATGCCGCCATCCTCGCCGGAATCGGAAAGCGCCACGCCGCAGGTGCCTTGCAGCCAGTCCAAGGTGGGCGTGGACAGCTCCGCCGCCAGCATGGTCAGGCGCGCGTTGTTGGTGAACTGGCCCGTGCGGCACCAGTACAGGAATAGCTCTTCCTTGTTCTTCTGGGTGATCTTCGGGTCTTCGTCTACCTTATAACCCGCCATGCCGCCGCCCGCAGTCGCGGTCGCGCCGCCGACTGCCGGCATTTTCTCCAGCACGATGACGTTCTTGACGCCGTTCTCCACCGCCGAGATCGCGGCGGTCAGTCCGGCTGCGCCCGCGCCGATCACCACGACGTCGGCCTCCATGGCTTCGGCCGGGGCGGCTTCGGTTGCGGCCGCTGCCGGTTCGGCGGAAAGCATCTCTTCCGTCGCGCCCGCCTGGGTGAGCGCGTCCTTGACTGCCGTCAGGATGGCGGTCGAGCTTACGGTGCAGCCCGCAACCGCGTCCACTTTGAGCGACTGCGCCGCGACGATCGCGCCGGGTAGGCGTTCAACCGCCGTCGAGCCAATCCCCGCGGTTTCGCTATTGCTGAGCACTTCAACGCTTATGATCGCGTCGGCACTCGTCGTGACCGATACCTCGATCGGCCCGCCAAACCCGGCGGCCGTCGCCGTGTAGGTGCCTGCGGTCAGCGCCATTTCCGCTAACGCGCCTGTGAGCGGCAGGATCGTCAGCATGAGAACCAGCATCCAAGTGAGGAGTTTCTTTGCTTGAGATGATTTCATCGTAGGTATGCCTCTTTCCTTTGTCATTGCCCAAGGCCGGAACGCGCTTCGCACCCCGCCTCAAGGGCTGACAATAGTTTAACACACACGGCAAAAAAGTGCCAGTGCACCGGCGAAATTTCCCTAATCCAACCGGCGAAATTCCCCTAATCCACACAATAACCAACCGCAAACGCGCCCCTCATTCCGTGCCATTTGCGCGCGCCCCGCCGCCCGCGCATCCTCGAAACAGCGGCGTCTTCGAGCGAAATTAACCCCGCTGTGTTATGCTAAATATCGCCCGAAGATGCGTTTGTGCGGGCGCGGTTTATCGGGTTTATTCCAAAGCAAGCGAGGTCAGCGTATGATCATTGATACCCATTGCCATATCTTTCCCGACGCGATTGCGGAAAGGGCGGCGGCAAATACTGGAAAATTCTACGGGATCGTGTGCTGCGCGGATGGGCGATTGAGCACGCTCAAGCGCCTTGAAAAGGCGGCGGGCGTCGATCGAATGCTCGTGTGTTCGGCGGCGACGACGATCACGCAGACCACCATCGTAAACGACTACATTGCCAAGACGGTCGGCGAAAACCCCGGGCTGCTCTTTGGCCTTGGCGCGATGAATCAGGATTACCCGGACAAGGCGGGCGAGGTGGCGCGCATTCGCGCGCTCGGCCTCAAGGGCGTCAAGATCCACCCGGAGATTCAGGGGGTCGCCATCAACGACCGCCGCTTTGACGAACTGTACGACGCGCTTTCACAGTGCGGGATGCCGCTGCTGGCGCACACGGGCGACTTGCGCTACCACAATTCCAATCCGCCCGAGGTGCTGGAGGTGCTGAGGCGCTTTCCGCGCCTCACGCTGATCGCGGCGCATTTGGGCAGCTGGTCCAACTGGACAGAGGGCGTCAAGGCGCTCGCCGGTCGGGAAAACGTGTATGTGGACTGCTCAAGCTCGCTCTACGCCATGACGCCCGAGGCCGCCAGAAAGGTGATTCGCGGCTACGGCGCGGACCGCGTGCTGTTTGGCTCCGACTATCCGATGTGGGAACCCGAGACCGAGCGCGCCCGGCTTGCGCAGGTGGGGCTCACCCAGGCCGAGATGGAAAAGATCTTGGGCGGCAATGCGCAGGCACTGCTCGCGATCGATTAATTTTCTATTAGGCGCATGGGTGGGAGCGATTGTCACGTGTAAATCTTCGTGTATTTCTTCACAAGTTCCGGTGTTTGTGCTATAATCTACTCGTACTATGGACAGAAGCGACTAAGGGTATAAGGGAGGACGAACAATGCAATATTCACGCGAAGTTGATGAGATGGTTTGCGTGGCGAAGGGGCCTAACCACGGCGCCGCGCCGATTCCCGAGGAAGGCAAATGGATACGTGCCAAGGAAATCACCGATATTTCCGGCCTGACGCACGGCATCGGCTGGTGCGCACCGCAGCAGGGCGCGTGCAAACTCACCTTGAACGTAAAAAATGGCGTGATCGAAGAGGCGCTCGTTGAGACGATCGGCTGCTCCGGCATGACCCATTCCGCCGCCATGGCCAGCGAATTTCTGCCCGGCAAGACCATCCTAGAGGCGCTCAACACCGACCTGGTCTGCGACGCGATCAACACCGCCATGCGCGAGCTGTTTTTGCAGATCGTGTACGGCCGCACGCAGTCCGCGTTTTCCGACGACGGCCTGCCGATCGGCGCGGGCCTTGAGGATCTGGGCAAGGGCCTTAGGTCGCAGGTCGGCACCATGTATTCCACCAAGCTCAAGGGGCCGCGTTACCTCGAGATGGCCGAGGGCTATGTGCTCTCCATCGCGCTGGACGAGGACGACCAGGTGTGCGGGTACAAGTTCCTGTCACTTGGCAAGATGATGGACGCCATCAAAAAGGGCATGACGCCCAACGAGGCCTACGAAAAGAACATCGGCACCTACGGCCGCTACGAAGGCGCGGCCAAGCACATCGATCCCCGCAAGCAGTAATAAAGGAATAGAGGTGAAATACATGATCCGTTTTGAAGGCTATGAGCGCCGTATTGAAAAACTGGAGCCGGTGCTTGCGCAGTACGGCTTTAAGGATTTTGAGTCCGTCAAAGAATACACGCTTGAGCAGGGCGTGGATGTAGACCATATCGTGCGCGCGATTCAGCCCATTGCGTTTGACAACGCGGTGTGGGCGTATACGCTGGGCGCGGCCATCGCCATGAAGAAGGGCATCAAGAACGCGGCCGACGCGGCCGAAGCCATTGGCGAGGGCCTGCAGGCGTTCTGCATTCCCGGCTCGGTCGCCGACCAGCGCAAGGTGGGCACCGGCCACGGAAATCTGGCCGCAATGCTTCTGCGCGAGGACACCCAGTGCTTCTGCTTCCTGGCAGGGCACGAGTCCTTTGCCGCCGCCGAGGGCGCGATCGGCATTGCCCGCAACGCCAACAAGGTGCGCAAGGCGCCGCTGCGCGTGATCCTGAACGGCCTGGGCAAGGACGCCGCGATGGTCATCAGCCGCATCAACGGCTTTACCTACGTGCAGACCCAGTTTGACTATAAGACCAGCGCGCTCACCGTGGTGCGCGAGAAGGCCTATTCCGACGGCGAGCGCGCCAAGGTGCGCTGCTACGGCGCCGACGACGTCCGCGAGGGCGTGGCCATCATGCACTTTGAGGATGTGGACGTGTCGATCACCGGCAACTCCACCAACCCCACCCGCTTCCAGCACCCGGTCGCCGGCACCTATAAAAAGGAATGCTGGGACATCGGCAAGAAGTATTTCTCCGTCGCATCGGGCGGCGGCACCGGCCGCACGCTGCATCCCGACAACATGGCCGCCGGCCCCGCCTCTTACGGCATGACCGACACCATGGGTCGCATGCACTCAGACGCCCAGTTCGCAGGCTCCT
Source organism: Clostridia bacterium (assembly GCA_036645575.1). Taxonomy (GTDB): domain Bacteria; phylum Bacillota; class Clostridia; order Christensenellales; family Aristaeellaceae; genus JAVXNW01. The sequence goes on from JAVXNW010000060.1 coordinate 7,272, forward strand.
CCTCCGTCCCCGCGCACGTCGAGATGATGGGCCTGATCGGCATGGGCAACAACCCCATGGTCGGCGCAACCGTGGCGGTCGCGGTCGCGATCGAGGAAGCGGGAAAATAGGGGAGCGTTTGGAAAAGCGGCGGTTGGGCGCGGGGTTTTTGCGCCCAACCGCGGACCCGGAATTAGGGAAAATGCGGCTTTGGGAACGCCCCAACAGGCGCGCGACCATGGCCGCATGGCGCAAGCGTGAGTTTCCCGGCGCTTGCGCATCGTGAATTTCCCCGCTCCGCCGCATCGCAAATTATCCGGCGCAATCGCAAATTTCTCCGCGCTTGCGCAATATAAAAATTTCCCGCCCTCTGCTTTGCGCGGAGGGCGGGAAAATTGGTTTAGGCCTTCACTTTTTTGAGATTCACGAAGCGGGGCAGGCCGTCTTCCAGCGGAAGCTTGGTTTGGCCTTGGATGAGCGGGAGCGCGTAGTCGATGAACGCTTGCTCGATGCCGTCGCCCTTTTCGTTGATCCACTCGCGCGGGACCTTCTTTTCGGCGTTGGCGACCACGTCGAGCGGGAACAGCTTGATCTGGCAGGTGTATTGGCCGTCCTTCATCACGCGCTCGTAGCCGACCATCTTGTCGGTGGTGCCGGCGGTCGCGCTGTTGACCGCGGCTTCACCCGCGGCAAACGACTCGTCGATGTCGGTCTGGCTGGCGCAGTGCGCCGCGCAGCGCTGCAGCAGGCTGAGCTCGATCCCGCGCACCTTGGCGCCGGTCGCGTTTTTGATTTCGTTGGCCAGATAGGCGGCCAGTCCGCCCAACTGCGCGTGGCCGAAGCTGTCCTTGGCCATGTTCTTGTTCGCGTATTCGGCGATAAAGACGCCGTCCTTGTCGTGAATGCCCTCAGACACGGCGATGATGCACTTCTTCTGCGCCGCGTAGATTTCCTTGACGGAGGCCATGAAGGCGTCCATGTCAAAATCGACCTCGGGCAGGTAGATGAGGTCGGGGCCGTTGCCCTTGTAGGTGGCGAGCGCGGCGGCGGCGGTCAGCCAGCCCGCGTGGCGCCCCATGCACTCGATGATCGTGATCATGCCGGTGTCGTACACGCGCGCGTCGCGGTACACTTCCATGCAGGAGGTGGCGATGTACTTGGCGGCGGAGGCAAAGCCGGGGCAGTGATCGGTTCCGTTGAGGTCGTTGTCGATCGTCTTGGGAATGCCCATCACGCGGCAGTCATAGCCGTTCTTGGCCACGAACTTGCTGATCTTGTTGCAGGTATCCATCGAGTCGTTGCCGCCGTTGTAGAAGAAGTAGCGCACGTCGTATTTTTTGAAGATCTCGAGGATGCGCTTGTAGTCGGTGTCGTCTACGTCGGGATCTTTGAGCTTGTAGCGGCAGGAGCCAAGCGCCGAGGAAGGCGTATATTTCATTAGCGCCAGTTCGCCCGCGTCTTCCTGACCTAGGTCGATCAGGTTGTCGTCCAGCACGCCCTTGATGCCGTTGAGCGCGCCCAACACGCGGGTGATCGAAGAAGCGTCAAGCGCGGTCTTGATCGCGCCATAGGCGGAAGCGTTGATTACAGCGGTCGGGCCGCCCGATTGGCCGATAATGCACGCGCCTTTCAGTTCACTCATTTTGCTGTCAGTCCTCTCTTAAGTCAAAGTTTATGGATGCGAATTTACTTTAGCACAACGCGCAGAAAAAGTCAATTTGAACGCGTAAGCACGCAGTTAAATTTGATCGCGGACTTGATTTTCCCCTCAGCGCTTGTCCGCAAAGAAAAACAGCGCGATGGTGCCGGGACCGGAATGCGCGCCCACGATCGGGCAGATGCAGCCGATTTGCGCTTGCTGATCGGGCAACTGCGCGGCCAACAGTCCCTTCAGAAACAGCGCGTCCGCCTCGGCGTCGCAGTGCCCGATAAACACGTCCCCGCAGGTTTCGGGCGTATAGCTTTCGACAAAATGCTTGACCAGCGCCTTGAGCGAGTTCTTGCGCCCCTGCACGCGGTCAACCGCGATCAGGTGCCCCGACGCGTCCGCGTGCATGACCGGCTTGAGCTTGAGCGTGGTGCCCAGCAGCGCCGTCGCAAGCGAGATTCGCCCGCCGCGCTTGAGGTACATCAGGTCCTCCACCGTGAACCAGTGCGCAAAGGACTGGATGTGCCCGTTCAGCCACGCCATGTTTTCCGCAAGCGAGAGCCCGGATTCGCGGTTTCGCGCCGCCATGAGCACGGCCATGCCCTCGCCGTAGGTCGCGCCCAGCGAATCCACAATGGCGACCGTGCGCCCCGGGTATTTTTCCTCGAGCGTGTTCTTGGCAAGGTGCGCGGACTGTATCGTGGCGCTCAGGCCTGAGGAAAAGCATAGGTACAAAACGTCCTGCCCGGAACAGAGCACCGGCTCAAAGGCGGTCTCGTAGGTGTAGGGCGCGATTTGTGCGGTGGTTGCGCTTTCGCCCGCGCGCAGCCGCCCGTAGAAGGCACGAAGCCGTTCGCTGTCCCAACAGCCGTCAAACACCATCGCCTCACCGCCTATTTCAAGGGGCATCGGCAGATAGGTGATGTCGTAGGGTGCGCGCGCGGCGGCCGGAAGATCGGCTGTCGCATCGGTAAAAAGCGCATAAGGGATCATGTGCATGTCCTCCATTTAATTGCTTTCGTTATAACGGGGGTCCCTTATGGTATTGTACACAATGCGCCCGTGTAATGCAATATCAGCGCGGTTAAAAAAGCGCCCGCGTCCATTCGGGCGCAGGCGCGGGCAGGGGGGCTATTCGGCCAAGATAAACTCGGTAAACGCGTTCATGTTCGCCACGCGGTTGGGCAGGTACACGGCCATCTTGGAGACGATCGCGTCCTTGTATTTTCCCTTGAGCGGAATCAGCAGCTGGCGCACTTCGCTGTTGCGCAACTCAAACGCCGCCGGCGCGATCTGCATGAGGTCCACGACCGACATGTCGGTCACCACGTTTCCGATGTTGGCGACCGCCAGTTGGACAAGCTCCTGCATCGACATCGACTGCAGCTTTTTCATGGCGACCAAGATCAACTCGCGCTGGCGGTCGCTGCGGTCAAAGTCGCCGTCGCCCGGCACGCCGTAGCGGAACCGCGACCACGCCTCGGCCTGCTTGCCGGTGAGCAGCAGGTCCGCCTTGCCGTCTTCGTCAAACACGTCGTCTGAGACGACCAGCTTGCCGTCGTCGTGCGAAATGCCCAACACGTCGTTGTCCCAGTCGATGATGGCGTTGATGCGCGGCACATACCGCTTCTCGACCGTCAGCGTGAGGCCGCCCAACTGGTCGATGACGCTGGCCAGCAAAGAGAAATTGACGCCCACGTAGTAGTCCACCTCGACGCCGAAGTTCTGGCGCAGCGTCTCTTTGAGCAGTTCCGGTCCGCCGTACACGATCGCCGCGTTCAGGCGATTGCTCTTGTGCCCCGGAATCTCGACGTATAGGTCGCGCAAAAACGAGGTCATCTTGATGCAGTTGTGCTTGGCGTCCAGCGTAAAGAGGATCATGGAGTCGGAGCGGCCGGTCTTCTGGCCGGGGCGCGTGTCCATGCCGATCAAGAGGATGTTGGTCATGTCGCCAATCTTCTTGAAGGACTCCGCCGCGTCGGTGTAGGCGCCTGCGATGTCGTCTAGCTGTACCTCCTCGCTCGGGTCAAAGACGATGCCGTCCTCGTTTTCCGAGGCGGGGTCGGCGGGCACGACGGCGTCTGGCGCGACCGGCGCGTCCTGCGCAACGCCGGGCACCGCGCCAAGCAAAAGGGTCAAAACCAACAGGATCGAGAGGAGCTGTTTCATAAATTCACTGCTTTCCGGCGGATCAATCCGCGACAAATGCGTCCATAACCAATGAAGACAAAAATTCGACGAAGTTTGCGCGGGGAAAGTTCCAGAAGATTCATGGCGGCGAGCGTTAATCCCATAAAAATTATAGGATGGGGGCCCCGCAAAGATGGACGGCCGCTTCCGGGCGCGTTGAGACGCCTTGAAACGGCCGCTGTGTTTGACGACACATCTTAGAAGTCGAGCTTCGCCTCAAGGTAGGCGCTCAGCGCGTCGATGTCGATCAGTTCCTGCGCCATGGTGTCGCGGTCGCGCACGGTGACCTTGTTTGTCTCGAGCGTGTCAAAGTCGATCGTGATGCAGTACGGCGTGCCCGCTTCGTCGGCGCGGCGGTAGCGCTTGCCGATCGAGCCGGTCTCGTCGTAATCCACCATGAACTTTTTGGAGAGCAGCGCGTAGACCTCGCGCGCCTTCTCGCCCAGCTTGTTCTTTTGCAGCGGCAAAATCGCCGCCTTAAACGGCGCGAGCGCGGGATGGAAGTGCATCACGACGCGGCTGTCGCCGCCCTCGAGCGCTTCTTCTTCGTAGGCCTCGCACAAAAAGGCCAGCACCGCGCGGTCCACGCCCAGCGACGGCTCCACGCAGTACGGCAGGAACTTCTCGCCGGTCGCGGAGTCCAAGTACTCCATCGACTTGCCCGAATGCTCCTGATGCTGCTTGAGGTCGTAGTCGGTGCGGTCGGCAACGCCCCACAACTCGCCCCAGCCGAACGGGAACAGGTACTCAAAGTCGGTCGTCGCCTTGGAATAGAACGCCAATTTCTCCGGCTCGTGGTCGCGCAGGCGCAGATGCTCCGCGTTCATCCGAAGGCTCAAGAGCCAATCGCGGCAGAACGTGCGCCAGTAGTTGAACCACTCGAGGTCCTCGCCGGGCTTGCAGAAAAACTCAAGCTCCATTTGCTCGAACTCGCGCACCCGGAAGATGAAGTTGCCGGGCGTGATCTCGTTGCGGAAGGACTTGCCGATCTGCGCGATGCCGGCGGGCAATTTCTTGCGCGTGGCGCGCATGACGTTTTGGAAGTTGACGAAGATGCCCTGCGCGGTCTCCGGCCGCAGGTAGATCTCCGCCGCGCCCTCCTGATTGACGCCCTGATAGGTCTTAAACATCAGGTTGAACTGGCGAATGCCGGTGAAATCCTTCTTGCCGCACACCGGGCAAACGATGTCGTGCCCGGCGATATAGCCTTCGAGCTCGTCGTTGGTCCAGCCGTCGCCGGTCTCGTCGCCCTTGGTGAAGTCCTCAATCAATTTGTCCGCGCGAAAGCGCGCCTTGCACGCCTTGCAGTCCATCAGCGGATCGTTGAACCCGCCGACGTGGCCGGACGCCACCCACACCTCGCGGTTCATCAGGATGGCGCAGTCAAGGCCGGTGTTGTACGGGCTCTCCTGCACGAATTTGCGCCACCACGCGCGCTTCACGTTGTTTTTAAACTCCACGCCCAGCGGGCCGTAGTCCCACGTATTGGCAAGGCCCCCATAAATCTCCGAGCCGGAGAAGATGAAGCCGCGGTTTTTGCACAATGCGACCAACTTGTCCATCGTTAAATCGGCCATTTTGATCCCCTCAATCCGTATATATATTTGAACCCTATCATACCAAAATTCGTCTAAGCAATGCAAGCCCTTCGTGTTAAATTAGGTTGGGAGAAATTGGGGTGTGGTCAAATTGCGCGTATTATGGTATACTGTACCTTAATATACGGTTGTTTTGCCTTGAAATCTGAAGGTTCGCTCAGACGCGAACCTCGAAATACGGAGGATGGTTTTTGATGAAACGCAGATGGATGCCGATGCTGGCGCTTTTGCTCATGCTGGCCTTTGCTACGGGCGCGCAGGCGGCGGGAAACGGGGAGACCACCTACCGCGCGCTGCTGGTCGGCGTGGACGGCTATCAGACCAACGCACTGACCGGTTGCGTCAACGATACCGGGCGCATGTCGGCCACATTGCAGGCCGCGAACGAGGCGGGCGCGTTTTATCAGGCGCCGGTCATTCGCTCCAACCTGCAGACCGACGAGATTGTCGCGCTGTTCAAGGAACTGGACACGTGGAATGTCGATGAGGACGACGTGACGTTTTTCTACTTCGCGGGGCACGGCTTCATGAGCGACAAGGGCACGCCCGCGATCGTCGGAAAAGACAGCAAGATGCTCAAAATCAGCGACCTCATTGCGATGATGGACGGCGTCAAGGGCACAAAAGTGGTCGTGCTCGACTGCCGCTATGCCGATTCGCTCCTGACCAAGACCGACGGCTCGCTGCTTAGCGAACTGGCCGCCTACGACAAGGCCGTGCTCGACGTGTTCAAAGGCGCGCCGACCGCCGCGGACTACTACGTGATGAGCGCCTCCACGCTCGCCTCAGACGCCGGCGCGGCGATGGGGCCGGGCAGCGCGGATGCCTGCGGACTGGTCACCTATTTCCTCACGCAGGGCTGCGGGTACGACTACACCGAGCAGCGCCCGACCGACGATCTGCCCGCCGACGCAAACGCCAACGGCGCGGTCTCGCTGAGCGAGGCGCGCGACTATGTCGAGCAGAAGGTCAAGGCGCTTGGCGGCGAGAAGCCGGTCACCTATGACGTGCAGATTTATCCCGAGAACAGCGCCTACCCGGTCATTGCGCGGCGCGCGACCAGCGAAGTGCTGGAGGTCACCTTGGAAGAGGAGGGCGTCAGCGTGCCCATGGGGCGCACCCGCCAGTTGCAGGCGGTCACCCAGCCCGCCAACGCCTCCATGCGCTCCATCTTCTGGTCAAGCGCCGACTTGTCCATTGCGACGGTCGATGAGGAGGGCGTCGTCAGCGGCATTAAGCCCGGCACGGTCCGGATCGCCGCGACCACCGCCAACGGCCTGACCGTATCCACGGACGTCGAGGTGCGCGACGTCGTGCTCATCGAGACGATGAACATGAACGTCGGGAAATTGGTCGTCGCGCAGGGCGCAACGCCCAAGCTGACGCTCACGCTGACCCCCGCCGACGCGAGCGAGGACGTCATGTGGAAATCAGACAACCCCGCCGCCGTCACGGTCGATCAGGCGGGCAACCTCAACTGCCAGACACTTGGCCAGTCGGTGGTGACCGCCGCCACCGAGAGCGGCGCCGAGGCGTCCTGCGTCGTGCAGGTGATCGACAAGGCCAAGGTGGTCTCCGCGATCATGGTGAACAAAAAGAAGCTTGAGATGTTCACCGGCGAGAGCCGCGCCGTCAGCGCCAAGATCAAGCCCGCCAACGCCGAGGAGAGCAAGGTCGTCTTTACCTCGAGCAATCCCGAGATCGCCAAGGTGGATGGGGAATCCGTCATCGTGGGCGTCTCTTCCGGCGAATGTTCGGTCTACGCGACCGCCTCAAGCGGCCTGTCCGCCGAGATCGACGTGACGGTCAAGAGCGCCTCGCTCAAGCTGAGCGAGCAAAATATGTTCATGAAAAAGGGCAAGACGGTGCTGCTCAAGACGCAGATCAAGCCCGCCACCGTCAAGTCCACCATCACTTGGTCAAGCTCCGACCCCGCCATTGCCACGGTCGACGCGGGCAAGGTGACCGCCGTGTCCAGCGGCCTTGCGACCATTACCGCGACGATCGACGGCGGCGTCAGCGCCACTTGCCAGGTGCTGGTTGACGGCGTTCCGGTCAAAAAGGTGCGCGTCAAGCCCCAGAAATTAAAGCTCGCGGTGGACGCGACCAAGGAACTGACTGTGCAGGTCGCGCCGTCCAACGCAACGGTCAAGGAGCTGGCTTGGGCGAGCAGCGACGAAGGGGTCGTGCAGGTGGACAACAAGGGCGTGCTCACCGGCATCGGCGAGGGCCGCGCCATCGTGACCGCCAAGGGCATTGGCGGACCTAGCGCCAAGGCCAAGGTGCTGGTCACCGTCGTTGCGCCCGCTACCGGCGAAGTTACGCTCGATGAAGACGAAATCACGCTCGTGGCAGGACTGCCCGGCGCCAATCAGGTGACGCTCAGCGCCGAGACCATGTCGATTGCGGGCGGCGGATCGATCAAGTGGGCCAGCAGCAATCCCAAAGTCGCCGTCGTCAACAAAGCGGGCGTCGTCACCGCGAAGAAGCCCGGCAAGGTCACCATCAAGGCAGTGGGATCGGGCGACAAAAAAGGCGCGCTATGCAAGATCACCGTCGTCGAGAACCGCGTTCAGAACAAGGAGCCGATCGTCGGAAGCGACCCCAAGGTGTACACGAGCGCCCGCCGCATCTACTATAAGGGCGGCTATCTGGTCATCGAACTGTATTTTGTCAACAAGGGCACCGGCGCGGTCAGCGTCCCCGAGACCGGCATTCTCACGCTGATGCTCTCCGACGGCCGCGCGCTCACCGTCAAGGAAGTCACCGAGGGCGACAAGCCGCTCAAGCCCGGCAAGATGGCCGTGATGGGCTACAAGGTCAAAGTCGCCGAGGGGCAGGAACTCTACGGACTCGACCTGCGCGGCGCGGCCGCTGAATTGCTCAAGGTCGGCGAACAACCCTTTCAGGGCGTGACGCAGCTGGGCACAGAAGCCGGAACGCCCGCCGTCGATCCGCTGGAGGACGACGAGCCAGCCGAGGATGTGACTGATTGATCGACCGCAAAGAATGACCAAAGGAGCTGTCCCGCATGCGTGGGACGGCTCCTTTGGGATTGCCGGGGAGGCGGGGGGACGAGGAGGCGGGGGGACGAGGAGGCGGGGGAACCGGGAGGCGGGAAGATAATAAGGGGAACGGCCTCC
>JAVXNW010000061.1:0-15500 GCA_036645575.1 Clostridia bacterium
GCCCGTGCTTCCCCGTCATCTGTTTGATCCTCAAAACAAGCGGCTGCGGCACGAAACTTCTTTCGTGTCACAGCCCCCGTTTGGTGCGATTGGGCGTCCGAATCGGGCGTTCGAAGCGGGTCAAGCGGTTCCGTCATTCGCCCGATGCGCCTATTTGTGATACAATTTTCGCGTCTGGTATTTGGGCTCGCAGGTGATGTTGACGCCTAGGCTGCGGAAGACGCGCTCGTCTACTTGGCTTAGGATGACGGAGGTGTGGGCTTCGCAGCCCGTCAGGTCGTTCATCACCCGCATCGCGCGCTCGGCGTCGGGGTCGCTCACCGCGCAGATCGACAGCGCGATCAGGATTTCGTCGGTGTGCAGGCGCGGGTTGTGGTTGCCCAAGTGGTTGATCTTGAGGTCCTGAATCGGCTCGATGACCGAGTGCGCGATCAAGTGGTGGCCATCCGCAATGCCGGCCAAGTGCTTGAGCGCGTTGAGCAATACCGCCGCCGACGGGCCCATCAGCAGCGAGGTCTTGCCGGTCACGATGGTGCCGTCCGGCAGTTGCAGCGAGGCGGCGGGCTGGCCGGTCTCCTTTTCCTTTTCGAGCGCCGCCGCGACCACCGGCCGGGCGTCGGCCGTCAGCCCCGCCTTGCCCATGATCAACTTGAGCTTTTCGACGGTCGCCTCGCCGCCCGGAATGATCCCCTGGCGGAACGTGCATTGCGCCGCGTAATAGCGGCGGATGATCTCTTGATTGGCGGCGGCGCGCACGGCGGCATCGTCAAAGATGCAGTTGCCCGCCATGTTGACGCCCATGTCGGTGGGCGACTTGTAGGGGGATGTCCCCCAGATGCGCTCAAACATCGCGTTGACGACCGGGAAGATCTCCACGTCGCGGTTGTAGTTGACCGTGCGCACGCCGTAGGCCTCCAGATGAAACGGATCCAGCATGTTCACGTCGCTCAGGTCCGCCGTCGCCGCCTCATAGGCCAGATTGACCGGGTGGGTGAGCGGCAGGTTCCAGACCGGAAAGGTCTCGAACTTGGCGTAGCCCGCCTTGACGCCGCGCAAATGGTCATGGTAGAGCTGGCTCAGGCAGACGGCCATCTTGCCGGAGCCGGGGCCGGGCGCGGTCACGACGACCAGCGAGTGCGTGGTCTCGATGTAGTCGTTTCGGCCATAGCCCTCGCTGGAGACGATGCGCTCAATCGCCGAGGGATAGCCCTCGATCGGGTAATGCCGGTACACCTTGACGCCCAGCATCTCAAGGCGACTTTTAAACGCGTCGGCCGACGGCTGCCCCGCGTAGCGGGTCAGCACAACGCTGCCCACATACAGCCCCTCGTCCCGGAACGCGTCGATCAGGCGCAGCACATCCGCGTCGTAGGTGATGCCAAGGTCCCCGCGCACCTTGTTTTTTTCGATGTCGTGGGCGTTGATCACGATGACGATCTCCGCTTCGCCCGCGAGCTTCAGCAGCATGCTCACCTTGCTGTCGGGCTTGAACCCGGGCAGCACGCGCGCGGCGTGGTAGTCGTCAAAGAGCTTGCCGCCAAACTCCAGATAGAGCTTTCCGCCAAATTGATCGATGCGCTCGCGAATGCAGGCGGACTGGGTCTCCATGTATTTTGCGTTGTCAAAGCCCTCTTTACACATTCAACCGGTCCTCCGTCGCCTTTGTTGTCTCTGCCATATTCGGGTCAATCGCCGCGCCCACGCGGGCTTGCGGCTGGGAAGATGCCGCCCGCTCGGCGGGCGTTTCCGGCTCGGAAGCGCCCGGAAAAACCGGCGCATCGGAATCGCTTTTCGGCTCCTTCGCAAGGCCGCTGGTGAGCGCGTCCAGCTGGCGATTGAGCGCTACAAAATCGGGCGCGGCGTCGGAGGAATCGCGCGCGTCCTTTGCGTGATCCTCGGCCTCGTCCTCGGCGCGCGCGTTCTCAATGTCGGAAACCGTAATCTCCATCAGCTGCTCGCGGCTGATCCCCGGCAATGCCGCCAGCCGATTGGCCTGATTGACCAGCACCTTTTCGAACAGGTTGCGCACGCCGCGCGCGTTGCCAAAGGAGATGGCGTTGGTGTTTTGCGCCTCGATATAGCGGCGCACGGCGGCCTTGGCGTCGTCGTCCAGCGTATAGGCGCCCTTTTTCGTCTGCATTTCGAATATGGCGACCATCTCGTCGGTCGTGTAGTCGTCAAAGTGCAAAAAGCGATTGAAGCGCGACTCGAGGCCGGGGTTTGAGTGGATGAATTCGTCCATCAGCCCGTCATAGCCCGCCACGATCACCACCAGATCCGCGCGGTTGTCCTCCATCGCCTTGAGCAGCGTGTCGATGGCTTCCTGGCCAAAATCGTTTTCGCCGCGGTTCTGCGTGAGCGCGTAGGCCTCGTCGATGAACAGCACGCCGCCCAGCGCGGTCTTCACCACGTCGCTTGTCTTGATCGCCGTCTGGCCGACATAGCCCGCAACCAGCCCCGAGCGATCCACCTCGATCAACTGCCCCTTCGAGAGGATGCCCAGACACTTGTAGATGCGCGCCATCAGCCGCGCGATCATGGTCTTGCCGGTGCCCGGATTGCCCGAAAACACCATGTGAAGCGACAGATCGGTATCCGGAAGGCCGTGCTCGGCGCGCAGCTTGGCGACCGTCACCATGTTGATGAGGTTGTTCACTTCGCGCTTGATGCGGGCAAGGCCGATGTAGCTTTGCAACTCCCCTTTGAGATCCTCGATCGTCTCAGGCGGCGCTTCGGCGGACGCCTTGCCATCCTGCGCGGGCGCGCTGACGTTTGACGTCGCGTCGGAAACAGACGTCGGCTGATCCGCCGGCGCGGCGGGATGAGGCGAGCCTTCGACATTGCGCGGCGCGGGCTTGGGCGCACCCCAAAAATCATCGCCGACGCGGCGCAGGTTGTTTTCGGTCATCGACCGGATCACATCGAGCTGTTGAAAGATGATCGCATCCTTTGCATCCATAGACAAGCCCTCCATTCCCCTATGGGTCTATTATCCCATCCCCCATGCGCGATTGTCAAGCGGATTTCGACATTTGCCGCGCAAAACTGCCGCAAAATTGCCACGTAAAAACCACCGCGCAAAACCGCAAAAAAATTGCCGCGCAAAACCAGCACGCAAAACCGCCGCGCAATCGAGTTGACGCGGCGGACGCAATGAACGCGCCTGATCGGGACGGACGCCAACGTTCGAGCGGGAGATTACTTTTTTGTCGGGGCGCTCGGGCGCTCAAATCGGCCGAATTGGCCGAACTTCTTGTCGCCGCTTGACTTTTTGGGCGGCTTTCCCTTGGCGGGCGGAGCGGCCTTGGCGGAGGCGGCGGGCGGGGACGCGGCCCAGCGCGGGCTGGGGGCGGGTCGATCGTTCCAGATGAGGCACTGCGGGCCGGTGCCGATCAAATCGGTTCTGCCGGCCTTCCTGAGCGCCTCGCGCACGAGCGGCCGGTTTTGCGGGAGCGTAAACTGCATGAGCGCGCGCTGCATCGCCTTTTCCTTGGGGTTCTTGGCGACGTACACGGGCGTCATGTCGCGCGGGTCAAGCTCGGTATAGAACATGGCGGTGGACAATGTGCCGGGCGTCGGGTAGAAGTCCTGCACCTGCTCGGGGCGCATGTTCGCCTTTTTGAGGTATTCCGCGAGCATGATCGCGTCGCCGAGCGTCGAGCCGGGGTGGCTGCTCATCAGGTAGGGCACCAGAAATTGCTTGAGCCCCGCGCGCTCGTTGGCTTGATTGAACTTCTGAACAAACTGCTCGAACACCTCCGCGCCGGGTTTGCCCATGTAGGCAAGCACGCGGGGCGACGTGTGCTCGGGCGCGATTTTGAGCTGGCCGGAGACGTGGTACTTCACCAGCTCATCGAGGAATTGACCCTTCTTGTCCGCAAGCAGGTAATCGTAGCGTATGCCGGAGCGGATGAACACCTTTTTGATGTCGGGCAGCGCCCGCAATGCGCGCAAGACCGTGATGTAGTCGCTGTGATCGGCATCCAGGTGCTTGCAGGGGGCGGGGAAGAGGCACTGCTGCGCCTTGCACGCGCCACGCTTCAATTGATCCGCGCACGCGGGGTGGCGGAAGTTGGCCGTCGGGCCGCCCACGTCGTGTATGTAGCCCTTGAAGTCGGGCAGGTGGGTGAGCTGCTTGGCCTCCTCGACGAGCGACTCCTTGCTGCGCGAGGTGACGATGCGCCCCTGATGGAAGGTGAGCGCGCAGAAATTGCACGCGCCAAAGCAGCCGCGCGAGGAGGCGAGCGAGAACTTGACCTCTTCAAGCGCCGGGACGCCGCCCAATTCATCGTACATCGGGTGCCACGCGCGCTGGTAGGGGAGCGAGTAGACGCGGTCCAATTCGCTGGTCGAGAGCGGCATGGCGGGCGGGTGCTGCACGAGGTAGCGCTTGCCGTCCTTCTGGCAAAGGCCCTGCCCGCGCACGGGGTCCTGCTGTTCGTATTGGGTCAAAAACGCCTGCGCATAGGCGCGCTTGTCCTTTGCGACCACTTCCATCGGCGCAAGCTCGAGGTAGCCGTCCGGCTTCTCCCGCCGCATGACGCAGGTGCCGGGGAGGCTGCTCTCCTCGAGCGACAATCCGTCCTCGAGCAGTTTGGCGGCCGCCAAAATGGTGCGCTCGCCCATGCCGTACATCAGAAGATCCGCGCCGCTGTCGACCAATAGGCTCGAGCGCACGCGGTTGTCCCAGTAATCGTAGTGCGCGAATCGCCGAAGCGAGGCCTCGACGCCGCCAATCAGGATCGGAAGCGCGCCATACGCCTCGCGAATCCGGTTGCAATAGACCACCGTCGCGCGGTCGGGGCGATGCCCGGCCTCGCCGCCCGGCGAATACACGTCCTTGGCGCGCGGCTTTTTGGCGACCGTGTAGTGGTTGACCATCGAGTCGATCACGCCGCCCGACACCAGGAACCCGAGCCGCGGCATGCCAAAGCGCAGAAAATCCTTGCAGGTGTGCCAGTCGGGTTGGGGGAGCATGCACACTTTGTACCCCGCGCGCTCCAGCACCCGGGAGATGATCGAGAGGCCAAACGACGGATGATCCACGTAGGCGTCCGCCGTCACATAGACAAAATCGGGCTGCGTCCACCCGCGCGCGCGCATCTCAGAAGCGCTGACCGGGAGGAAGGGTTTACACTGCGCCATGGTTACTCCTTTTGCGGTTCCGTCTGGAAAAAAATCAATGCCGCGCCTGCGGGCGAAAGAATCAGCGCCGCGCCTGCTAAGCGGGCGAAAGAATCAATGCCGCGCTTCCTGCGCGCCTTGGGCGTCGGCGTCCTGGGTCAATTGGGCGGCCACCTGCGCCATCATGCCGACCGCGCCGCGCAGCAGTTCCTCGACGCTTCCCTTGTTGCCTGTGTAGATGAGCGCCGTGGTCTTGCCGGCTTGCAGGCGCACCATCTTTTGGAAGGCGGAAAGCGCGGTGACCAGCGCCGCGACGTCGGGACTGGCCAACTGCGAAAAGCGCAGCGTCAATTCGCCCGCGTGCCCGGTCACAAGGTCGATTCCGACCTGTTGGCACAGGGCCTTCAGGTGCGCGATTTCGATCAGGTTCATCACCGGTCGGGTCGGATCGCCAAAGCGGTCGATCAGTTCTTCGATCAGATCCTCGCGCTCCTCGCGCGTGCGGATCGAGGCGATCTTCTTGTACATCTCCACGCGCGTGACGTCGCTCGCGACGTATTCGGCGGGCAGGTACGCGTCCACGCGCAAATCCACCTTGGTCTCGATGTCGCCCTGCCGGACGTCGCCGCGCAGCGTGCGCACCGCGTCCTCGATCATCTTGACGTACAGGTCGTAGCCGACCGACGCCATGTGCCCCGACTGCTCGGAGCCCAGCAGGTTGCCCGCGCCCCGGATCTCCAGGTCGCGCATCGCGACGCGAAAGCCCGAGCCAAACTCGGTAAATTCGCGGATCGCGTTCAGGCGCTTGTCTGCGGTCTCGGTGAGCACCTTGCCGGGGCTGACGGTCAAAAACGCGTAGGCTAGGCGGTTAGATCGACCGACGCGCCCGCGCAGCTGATACAACTGCGAGAGGCCGAATCGGTCGGCGTCGCACACGATCAGCGTGTTCGCGCGCGGCACGTCAAGCCCCGCCTCGATGATCGATGTGCACAGGAGCACGTTGTATTTGCCCTCGTAGAAGTCCAGCATCACGTCTTCCAGCGCGTGCTCGCGCATCTGGCCGTGCCCGACCACGATGCGCGCCTCGGGCACCAGCTTTTTGAGCCGCGCGTACATGACGTCGATCGTCTGCACGCGGTTGTGCAGCACGTAGACCTGCCCGCCGCGCGCAAGCTCGCGCAGGATCGCGTCGCGCACGAGGCCGTCGGAATACTCGACCACGTAGGTCTGCACGGGATAGCGCTCCTCGGGCGGCGTCTGGAGCAGCGACATATCGCGAATGCCCACCATCGACATGTGCAGCGTGCGCGGAATCGGCGTGGCCGACAGCGTCAATACGTCGATGGAGCGCTTGAGGTCTTTGATGTTCTCCTTGTGCTTGACGCCAAAGCGCTGCTCTTCGTCCACCACCAACAGCCCCGCGTCCTTGAACTTGACATCCTTGCCCAAGAGCCTGTGCGTTCCGATGATCACGTCCACCTCGCCGCGCGCCAGCAGTTCCAGCGTGTGCTTTTGCTCGACCTGCGTGCGAAAGCGCGAGAGCGTGTCCACGCGGATCGGAAAGCCGTCAAACCGGCGCAGCATCGTCGCGTAGTGTTGCTGCACGAGGATCGTCGTGGGCGCGAGCAGCGCCGCCTGCTTTCCATCCATGACCGCCTTAAAGATGGCGCGCAGCGCGACTTCGGTCTTGCCGTAGCCCACGTCGCCGCACAGCAGTCGATCCATCACGCGCGGCGCTTCCATATCGCGCTTGACGTCGATGATCGCCTGCAACTGGTCGGGCGTCTCCTCAAACTCAAACGCGTCCTCGAACTGGCGCTGCCACGTGGTGTCGGGCGAAAACGCGTAGCCAGAGACGGCGGAGCGCGCGGCGTACAGCTTGATCAATTCGCCCGCGATGTCCTGTACCGCCTTTTGCACCTTGGCCTTCTGGCGCTGCCACTCGCCGCCGGACAGGCGGTTGAGCTTGGGTGCGTCGCCCTCGGAGCCGATGTACTTCTGCACGCGATCCAGCTGATCGGTCGGCACGTACAGCTTGTCGCTGCCCATGTACTGTATGTGCAAAAAGTCGCGGTAGGTGCCCTCGCTCGCCAGGCGCACCGTGCCCATGTAGCGGCCGATGCCGTGGCTCTCGTGCACCACGTAGTCGCCTACGGCAAGGTCGGTAAAGGCGGCAAGCTTGTCGCCCGAGGAGGCCTTGGCGACCGCCTTGTGCTTGGATTTTCCGAAGATGTCGCCCTCGGTCACCACGGCGAACTTGAGCGCCGGGTACAAAAAGCCGCGCTCCAACCCAATTGGCAGGATGATTGGCTCACATGGACTCAAGGCGTCCGGGGCGGACTCGACAAAGGGCGCGGTGATGTGCTCCTCAAACAGCTGCCGGTTCAGGCGCTGACCGCGCGCGACGCCGCCCGCCAGCACCACCACCTGCCACGCGTCCTTGACCCAATTGGCTATATCGGTCGATAGCTCGTGGAGGTTGCCCTGATAGCCGGTCGAGCCGCGCCCGTCAAACTTGTGAAGGCCGCTAAATTCAAAGTCGCTGAGCGTGCGCGCAAAGGAGCTGACTACCGCAACGCGCTCGTGCGTCAGGCGCACCAGCAATTGATCGTAGGCTAGGAGCAGATTCGCCTGGTCGGGCAGCGCGTCCTCGCGCTCAAGGGCGGTCTTAAAGTGCTCCTCGAACTCCAAATAGCGGTTCTCGCAGCGCTCGCGCAGCCGCTCCGGCTGGTCAAGCGCGACGAGCGCCCCGTCGAAATAGTCAAACAGCGTGCTTGTCTTGGGGTAGAGCAGCGTGATCAGCGACTCCGCGCCCTGAAAGCAGTGCCCGCGCTTGAGCAGGTCCAGCCGGGAGGAGAAGTTGCGCCCGAGCGTCGTGCGCAGCGCGTAGCTCTCGCGCTTGCCGTCCGGCGCGGGATGAACCGGCCACGCCGCCAAGGCGCGATCCTTCTCGTCCTTGATGAGGTCTTGAAACTGCTCGATCGGGAGCAGGTCGTACTCCTGCTCGAGTTGGCGCTGCCGGTCGAGCGGCTCGCCCACCTTTTGCGTGCTGCACGCCGCCATGAGCGCCGCCTGCAGCCGCTCCGCCGCCGCCTGCGCTTCGGCGCTGCCTAAGAGCACCTCGGCGGCGGGGAATATCTCGACCGACTTGCGCCGCCCGATGGAGCGCTGGGTCATCACGTCGAAGTCGCGCAGCGAATCGATCTCGTCGTCGAAGAACTCAAAGCGAACCGCGTTGTCCTGACCGATCGGGTACACGTCCAAAATGCCGCCGCGCAGCGCGCATTGGCCGCGCGCCTCGGCAACGTCCACCCGCTCATACCCCGACGCCGTCAGCTTTTCCATCAGAACCGAAGGCTCCATCCGCTCGCCCTCGGAGATGCTGATCATGCCCGCGAGAAAGGACGCCTTGGGCATCAGCCGGTGCATCAGCGCGTCGGCCGGCACGACGAGCGCCTTGAGCCGGCCAGTGACCGCCATGCCCAGCGCGTGCAAGCGGCGCATGCCAAGGTCGTGACTGGCCGCCGCCGTGCGCAAAAACGAGACCTCTCGCGCCGGGAAGGCCATGACGCCCTCGCCCAGCAGCTGGGAGAGATCCTGCACGCAGCGCGCTGCGGACTGTTCGCTGTTTGTCACCAGAATCAGGGGACGCCCCGTGTCCCGGGCGAGCGCCGCCAGCAGATGAAGCCGCTGGCTGTCGTCTAGGCCAAATACGCCTTGCGCGCCGGGCTGTGCGAGCGCCTTTGCGAGGCCTTGGTATTCGGGCAAACGATTAAGCGGCTCGAACAGGCACATCAGTTGATGATCAATCATGAAACGCTCCTTTGGGTCAAGGGAAAATCCGCGTCTCCACCTAAAAAAGCGCCGTGGATTTGCCTTGGCATTCGGTCAGACCAGGCCTATTGGGCGGGGGCGGAGGCAAACGCGCTCGCCTTGGGTACGCCGTCGCGAATCAGCACCGTAACGGTGTCCGCTGCCTTGGTATAGCAGGAAAACGCGGCCTCGCGCTCCTCCTTGGTCGTATATCCGCTCAGCACGTAGTCGGCCAGATCCCAGCCCGCCGGGGCCGAACCCATGCCCACCCGCACGCGCGGAAAGTCGTCGCGCCCGAGCAGCGAGATGATCGAGCGCATCCCGTTATGGGTACCGGCGCTTCCGCCCGCGCGCACCCGGATCTTGGCAAAGGGCAAATCGACGTCGTCGTATACGACGATCAGCTGGTCAAATTCCGGCTTGTACCAATTGCACAGCGCGACCACGCTCTCGCCGCTCAGGTTCATAAAGGTCTGCGGCTGGCACAGGGCGACCCGCGCGCCCGCGATGACGCCCTCGCCGACGAGCGCCTTGCATTTGGTTCGGTTGAGGGGTATGCGGTGCGCTTGCGACAGGATCTCAAGCACGTCAAAGCCCGCGTTGTGGTGGGTATTTTTGTATTTTGCCCCGGGATTGCCAAGGCCAACGATTACATACATTGATTCATCTCCAAAACAGCACGAATCGCGGGGAAGCGCGCTGACTCCCCCGCTCTATAAAATTGAATGCAGGAAATTACACCCTGCAAAATGGGCCGATCACCGCGAATGGGCCGATCTTCTGGCCGGGCAAGACGGTGGCATCGGTCACGATCGAATGCTCGACGCGCGCGCCTTGGCCGATGTGCGAGCCGGAGATGCGGCTTGCGAAGATCACGCAGTCCGAGTCGATCGTGGTGCCGCGCTCAAGGGTGGTGTCGGGGTAGATCGTCACGTCGGAACCGATCGTCACGTCCGGCTGAATGGCGATGCGCGTCGGGTCAATCAGCGTGACGCCGCGGCGCATGTGGCGCGTGTTGATCCGCTGGCGCATGGCGGCCTCGGCCTGCGCGAGTTGCACGCGGTCGTTGACGCCCAGCGATTCGCACTTTTCAAGCGCCGGAACCGTGGTCACCATGTGGCCCGCGCGGGACAGAATGCCCACCATGTCGCTCAAGTGGTACTCGCCGTCCGCGCACTGCATTTCCGGCAGCGCGCACACGAGCTTTTCAATGTCGAAACAGTAGACCGATGCGTCCACTTCCTTGAGCATGTACTGGTCGCCTGAGAGCGCGCCGTGGCGCAGCGAGGCGCACACGCGCCCACCCGCGCGCAGCACGCGGCTGTAGCCAAAGGGATCGGCCACAATGTCGGTCAGCATGGCGCACGCCGCGCCGCGCCGAACCTCTTCGATCAGTCGCGCGTAGGTCTCGGGCAGCACCAAGGGCTTGTCGCACGCGGTCACGATCACTTGACCCGTGCGGCCGGCAAGAAAGTCGCGCGCGCTCAGCAGCGCATGGCCGGTGCCCCAGCCGGTCGTCTGATCCTGACGGATAAACGTGGCCTGACCATGAAGCGCCTGCATCAGCTTTTCACGGTCGTATCCCACGATCAACGCCTTGTCCGCCGCCACCGCGTCAAGCGCGCGCAGCACATGTTCCACCATCGGCATACCGCAAATCGGGTGAAGCGGCTTGGGAAGTTTCGAAAGCATGCGGACGCCCTTGCCCGCAGCCATGACGAGCGCCAACTGTTCCATCGCGGTCGTCCTCCAATACCAATAATCCATCGGGCGCTCGGTTTGGCGGAGCAATGCCTTAGCGATCCGCATGTCCGATAGCCCTCGCTATATTCTAAACTACAGGGCGTTAAGTGTCAAGCCATGTTGCGGGGGAAGATTGCGCGGGATTGCGGGAAAATCGCAAGGTTGCCCGCGCGTCAGGTCGCTTTTTCCTGCGCGATCCGCTCGGCCAAGTCGTTTAGGGCGCACCAGCGCTCGGTTTTTTCGTCCAGCTGTGTGCTGAGCGCCTGCTTTTCCGCCATCAGCGCCTGCAACTTCACGTAATCGGACGCGCTGGCGCGGATATCCGCCTCGCAGCGGGCGACGGCCGCTTCGATGGAAGCAATCTCTGCGTCGATCGTCTCGTACTCGCGCTGCTCTTTAAAGGTGAATTTGAGCGTTCGGGGCGCGGACTCGCGCGGCGAAGCGGGCGCTTCTTTTTTGGGCGCGGGCTTCTTCGCGCTTTCAATGCGCTTTTGGCTGTAATCCTCAAATCCGCCGGTGTAGATGAGCACCTCGCCGCCATCGCGCACCTCGAAGATCTGGGTCGCGACCTTGTCGAGAAAGTAGCGGTCATGCGACACCGCGATCACCGCGCCGGGGAAGGACTCGAGGTAGTCCTCAAGGATGGTCAGCGTCTCGATGTCCAGGTCGTTTGTCGGCTCGTCCAGCAGCAGGATGTTCGGCGCGGCCATCAGGATGCTGAGCAGATACAATCGCCGCTTTTCGCCGCCCGACATGCGCCCAATCGGCGAAAATTGCAGATCCGGCGTAAACAGGAACCGCTCGAGCATCTGCGAAGCGGAGAACGTGCCCTCGTCGGTCTCAACCGAATTTGCGACGCTCGTGATAAAGTCATACGCGCGCTCGTCGGGGTTAAGCGACAGGCTCTCCTGCGTGAAATAGCCCATGCGCACCGTTGCGCCGACCGATACGCTGCCCGTATCCGGCGCGAGAACCCCCGCGATTAAGTTAAGCAGCGTCGATTTGCCCGCGCCGTTTTTGCCCACGACGCCGATCCGGTCGTCGCGAAGCACGGTATAGGAAAACGGCGCGATCACCATGTGCCCGTCATAGCCCTTGGACACATTTTCAAGCTCCACCGTCTTTTTGCCCAGCCGACTTTTGAGCGTCGCCACCGCCACATGCCCGTCGGTTTCGGGCGCGGACTGCTCCTTGAGCGCCTCGTAGCGCGCGATGCGCTCGGTGCTCTTGGTGGAACGCGCGCGCGCGCCGCGCATCAGCCATTGGTACTCGCGCCGCATGAGCGCCTGGCGCTTGCGCTCGCTCGCCTCGGCCATCTCGCTCATCTGCGCCCGCAATTCGAGGTAGCGCGAGTAGTTGGCCTCGTAGGTATAGGTACTTCCGCGCGTCAGTTCCACAATGCGCGTAATCACCCGCTCGAGGAAATACCGGTCGTGCGTCACCATGATCAGCCCGCCGGTGAATTTGCGCAGCCGCGCCTCGAGCCACTCGACCATGTCCGCGTCCAAGTGGTTGGTCGGCTCGTCCAAAATCAGCACATCCGCCGGGTGAATGAACGCGGCGGCGAGCGCCACGCGCTTGCGCTGCCCGCCCGACAGCGTGCCGATGCGCTTGTCAAACTCGGTAATGCCCAATTGCGTCAGCATGCTCTTGGCCTCGTATTCGCCCTTTTCGCGAAACGCGGCCGGCAGGTGCTCAAATACCTGCTCAAGCACCGTCGCGTCCTCGCGCCCCTTCGGGATCTGCGCAAGGTAGGCGATCTGCGCGTTGGGCGAAAAGGTCACGCTGCCCGCGTCCGGCTCCTCAACGCCCGCCAGCAGCCGCAAAAGCGTCGATTTGCCGACCCCGTTAAGGCCGATCAGCCCCAGTTTCTCCCCCTGATCCAGGTGCAGCGTCACGCCGTTTAGCAATTGCTTGGATCCGTAGTTTTTAAATAAATTCTCCGCCGAAAGTAGCATAGCGTTCTCCTTTGATTGCCAGTTCCCCTATTATACCACGTTCGCGCAGGCAAAGTACAGCGCCTTTGAGGGGGTTTGCCTTAAGCACGCACGGAAAAAAGAGCGGATCATTCATTTAAATTAAAATTAGCGCGGTTGTAACGAATAAATGTGAACACGCTTGGACAAAAAAGCGTCCAAGAAATGCGTAGAAGTAAGCCCTGTGGGGTATTGATAGAAGTGACAAGTCGCGCAGGGGAGACCCGCCGGGCGGAATCGCTGGCGCTTAAATAGGGAGGATGAATCGCATGAAGGACAACCGGGAGGCATCGCGCAGGGCGCGACGCAAGCAGACGACGCGGCGCGGCAGGAAGCATCGCTATTGGCTGGTGTGGGTGATGGCGACTGTGGTGGTGGCGCTTCTGATGGCGGGTGTTTGCCTACGGATCAGCCGCCCGATCGATCAAGTGCGCAAGCAGAACCCCGTGGGCACGATGACGCCGAAGTTTACCCCGGTACCCACGCCCAGCCCCACGCCCCGGCCCACGCCCACCGTGACGCCGGAACCGACGCCCACGCCCGAGCCCACGCCGGAGCCAGAGCCCACGCCGGTGCCCGGCCCGACGCCCTATGCCTACCAGCTGAGCGGCCAGAACATCAACGTCGAGAAAAAACTGGTCGCGCTCACCTTTGACGACGGCCCCAGCACAAAGGCGACCGAGCGCATTCTCAAGGCGCTGGACAAATACGACGCCAAGGCGACCTTCTTCATGCTGGGCTCCAACGCCAAGGCGCACGCGGAGCTGGCCAAAAAGGTCGTGGACGCGGGGCATCAGGTGGGCACCCATACAAACGACCACAAGAGCCTGATCCGCTTAAGCGAGCAGGAGATCGTGGATGAGTTGAACTTGAGCCTTGACAACTTGGAAGACGCGACCGGCAAGCGCCCGACGATTTTGCGCCCGCCCTACGGCAACGTAAACGACAAGGTTCGGGCGACGGTGACCATGCCGATGATCAACTGGTCGGTGGATACGCTCGACTGGAAGAGCCGCAACGCCAAGCAGGTGTACAAGCACATCATCGACGAGACCAAGGACGGGTCGATTGTGCTGATGCACGATTTGTACACATCGACCGCCGAGGCAGTCGAAAAGGTGCTGCCCAAGCTCAAAAAAGCCGGCTATCAGTTCGTGACGATCGACGAGTTGTACGCAAGCAAGGGGATCGCGCTCGAGGGCGGGCACGTCTACCTGAGCTGCGTCAAAGAGAAATAAACCGCGCAGGCCGGCGCTTGTCAAACAAAAACGCGCCGTGATGGGATTTGATTTTTGACAGTTTTCACGACCACATTTCCGAAAGCTACGGCGCCGTAGGGGATTGCTTTTGCGGGTGAATTAGGATAAAATGGCATGGACGGATTGATGCGACGGAATTGAGGAACGCGCGATGAACGAGGCAAATTTAAAGGAAATACCCCGGGATGCGTGAAAAAGCGGATGCGTGCTTTGGGCGCGCGGTGACGGTCGCGGACATGATGCGGGCGCGGGACGAGCGAGTGGAGCGGCAAAGGGCGCTGCTTGCGCGGGGAAGCTGCGTGGTGTCGCTGACGCTCAACATTGCCGGGGAGATCAAGGCAAATCAACTGTTGCGCGACGCGTTTTACGAGGGGATGCGGCTGATTGACGAGCAGCTTGCGCGAAACGGCGTGCATACGCTTGAACGCGTGTGCGTCGAAGCGTTTACCGGGTTTGAAGGCGCGCTGGCGGTGGACGGGGAGCCGCGCTTGGTGAAGGCGCTTTTGTGCGCGATCGAGGATGAAAACGCCTTTGGGCGGCTGCTGGACGCGGACGTATTGTGCGGGGATGGGCAGAAGGTGTCGCGAAGCGACATCGGCAGGCCGTGCCGGAAGTGCCTGCTGTGCGAGGGCGACGCGGCCGTGTGCGCGCGCAGTCGGGCGCACGCGGCGCCGGAGCTGTTTGCCTATGCCCAGCGTGTCGTGCGCGCGTATTTTTGCGAAAAACAGGCGGATTTTGTCGCGGGGCTTGCGGTCAAGGGCCTGCTCTACGAGCTGGTCACCACGCCCAAGCCCGGCCTTGTCGACTGCGCCAACAGCGGCGCGCACAAGGACATGGACGTGTTCACCTTTTCGCGCAGCGCAAGCGTGCTGACGCCCTATTTTGCGCAATGCGCGCGCAAGGGCATGGCGCTTGTCGCGGAAGCGCCGCCCGCGCTGTTTGCGGCGCTGCGCTACCTGGGCCAATGCGCCGAGGCGGACATGTTGCGCGAGACCGGCGGGATCAACACGCACAAGGGCGCGATCTTTGCGCTGGGCATTCTTTGCGCCGCCTATGGGCGACTGCTTGCGCAAGGCGTGCGCCCGGATGGGACGACGCTGGGCGCGACGTGCGCCGAAATGTGCCAAGAGACGCTTATAAAGGAAGTGAGCGCCCTTTCGGAAGGCGCGCAACTGACGACGGGCGCGCGCCAATGCCTGAAGGGCGGCTTGACCGGCGCGCGCGGCGAGGCGGCCGGTGGATATCGGTCGGTCACGCGCCACGCGCTGCCGGTGCTTAAGGCCTGCCTTGCAAGCGGCATGAGCCTAAACGACGCGGGCGTCTGCGCGCTGCTCATGCTGATGAGCGTCGCCGAGGACACAAACGTCGTCGGCCGAAGCTCGGTTGAAAAGCGCGCCGCGCTGATGATCGAGGCGCGAAAGACCCTCGAAAACCTCCGCCAATCCCCCAAATCAACGAACGCCCCCCCGCCGACGAGCGCAGCCCCGCCAACGAGCGCAGCCCCGCCGACGAGCGCAGCCCCGCCGACGCGCGAAGCCGCGCCGACGAGCGAAGCCCCACCGACGAACGCAGCCCCGCCAACGCG
>JAVXNW010000062.1:0-14878 GCA_036645575.1 Clostridia bacterium
GATTTCGCTTGTTGCGACAAGCGACCGGCGCCGCCGCCGGCTCCCGCAAGGCTTGAAGCCTTGACGACATCCTTGCTGCGGCAAGGGCTGGGCGTGGGTTGCAGTAAAAAGCGCACAGCTCCCTTACCTACCTACCCTACCTCCACCACGTCGAACGCCGCAGCGCGACCCATGCGGTTCATCACCGCAAGGCCGACACCCGCCTGCGCAACCGCCTCCGAAAAGATGCGCGTCGCGCCCAGTTCGTCCGCCTCGCGCAGCGCTGAAAACAGCCGCGCCGCCGCTTCCTGCGCGCCATCGCCCAGCGCGAGCACCGCGCGCGCGCCATATCCGCCAATGTGCGCGTCTAACCCCAATATCAGCGGCGTCTCGCCTTGCCCAAGCGCTGCGTCGTACATCCGCGCAATCGCCTCCGGCGCACCCGCGCCTCGCACAATCGTCAGATGCCCGCGCGGCGCGTAGTGCTTGTATTTCATGCCCGGCGAGCGCGCAACCTCGCCTTTTCCGAGCGGCCGCATCACGCTCTCGTCCACCGTCACCCGCCCCAGCACCTGCGCGATCATCTCCGCCGTCACGCCGCCCGGCCGCAAGATCCGCACCGGGTCGCACAGCACGTCTAGCACCGTCGATTCCACCCCGACCGCGCACGCGCCGCCGTCTAGGATCAGCGCGATTCGCCCCGCCATGTCGCTGAACACGTGGCTCGCCTGCGTCGGACTTGGTCGCCCCGACAGGTTCGCGCTCGGCGCCGCGATCGGCGTGCCCGCCTGCGCAATCAGCGCGCGCGCCACCGGGTGCGACGGCATTCGAATGCCCACCGTCTCAAGCCCCGCCGACACTTCCTTCGGGATCAGCTTCGATTTGGGCAGGATCATCGTCAGCGGGCCTGGCCAATACGCCTGCGCCAGCCTCCGCGCGCTTTCCGGGAGCGCGCCCTCAATCAGCCGATCAATCGCCCCGATATCCGCGATATGCACGATCAGCGGGTTGTCGCCCGGGCGACCCTTCGCCTCAAATATCTTGCGCACCGCGCCCGCGTTCAGCGCGTCCGCGCCCAGTCCATACACCGTCTCCGTCGGAAAGCCCACCACTTCGCCCGCGCGAATCAGCTCGGCCGCCGCCTTGATCGACGCCGGCTCCGCCTTCAACACCTTCGTATCCATCGGTCTATGCCTGCTCCTTTAGCTGCGCGGTCTGCTCATACAGGATGAGCGCGTCGATCAACTCGTCCAAGTCGCCGTTTAACACCTCGCCCAGCCGGTAAAGCGTGAGCCCGATCCGGTGATCGGTCACGCGGCCTTGCGGGAAGTTGTACGTGCGGATGCGCTCTGACCGGTCGCCCGTGCCCACCTGCAGCTTGCGCGCCGAGGAATAGTCGCCCTCGCTTTGCGCCCGCTCCAATTGAAACAGGCGCGTGCGCATGACCTGCATCGCCTTTTCCCGGTTCTGCACCTGCGAGCGCTGGTCCTGGCTCGTGACCACTGTGCCCGTCGGCAAATGCGTGATGCGCACAGCCGAGTCGGTGCGGTTGACGTGCTGGCCGCCCGCGCCGCTTGCGCGATAGGTATCGATGCGCAGGTCGTTTGGCCCGATCGTCACCTCGACCGCCTCCGCCTCCGGAAGCACTGCGACCGTCGCGGTTGACGTGTGGATGCGCCCGCCCGATTCCGTCACCGGAACCCGCTGCACGCGATGCACGCCCGACTCATACTTGAGCCGCGCGAACACGCCACGCCCCTGAATCAGCATCACGCATTCCTTGATGCCGCCCAGCTCCGTCTCTCCGCCCTCGGTGATCTCCACCTTCCACCCGCGCGACTCCGCGTAGTGCACGTACATGCGCACAAGCTCCGCGCCAAACAGCCCCGCCTCGTCGCCGCCCGCGCCCGCGCGCACCTCCACCACCGCGTTGCGGTAGTCGTCCGGGTCTTTGGGCAGCAGCAGAATGCGCGCCTCCCGCGTCTTTTCCTCAATCAGCGGCTCAAGCGCCGCCAGTTCTTCGCGCGCCATGTCCGCCATGTCCGCTACGTTCAGCAGCGCCTGCGCCTGTTCCGCCTCTTTGGTCAGCTTCAGGTATTCCCCGGCAAACGCCGCCATGTCGCCCAACTGCGCGTGTTCCCGCATGAGGCCGGTAAACAGCGCGCTGTCCGAGATCACCTCGGGCAGCGTGATGCGAATCGACAACTCCTCATAGCGTCCGATCACCGATTCCATTTGGCGCTCAATGCGCGCCCGTTCCATGTCTTGCAAAAAAATTTCCCCTTCATATTCGTGTATCGACGTCATTGGCCGCGCGAATCGCGTTCCCTACCGAATCGCGCGCCGGGCGACGACGCGCTCGATGCCGCCCAGATCCTTTAAAATCGTGCATTCGCCGCCCAACAGGCGCGCAACCGCCCGCGCTTGGCCTTGCCCTACCTCAAAAAGCGCCCACCCGTCGCGCGTCAGGTGCGCATCCAGCGCCTGCGCCGCGCGGCGATAGAAGTCTAGCCCGTCCGCCCCGCCGTCCAGCGCCAGCGCCGGCTCATAGGCGACCTCGCTTTGCAGATGCGCCATGTCCGCTTGGTCTAAATACGGCGGATTGCACGCGATCACGTCAAAGCGCTGCCCCGCGACCGCCTCGAAAAAATCGCCCGCCACAAACGTCACGCGGGCGTTCAGCCGCGCGGCGTTCTCTTCCGCCAGAAAAAGCGCGTCCCGCGACAGGTCGCTTGCCGTCACCCGCGCGTCCGGCCGCGCGAGCGCAATGGATATCGCGATCGCGCCACTGCCCGTACACAGGTCGAGCACGCCCGGCGCATTCGGCCCGGCGCGCTCGATGGCCGCTTCACACAAAAGCTCGGTGTCGGCGCGCGGGATCAGCGCGCGCGCATCGGACAGAAATTCGTGCCCCATAAAATAGGCGCGGCCTTGCGCGTATTGAAGCGGTATCCCGCTTTCTCGCGCACAAAGCCACTCGTCCATTTGCGCAAGCGCGTCTTGCGCAAGCACGTCCTCCATTCGCATCATGAGAAAACCCAGCCCCACCCCGAGCGCGTCCGCCAGCATCCACCTAGCGTCCAGCCGCGCGTCCGGCGCGCCCGATTTTTTCAGGCGCGCCGTCGCCGCGTCAAGCCACTGTCGTGCCGTCATGGGGTGCCACCGCTTCTTCAGCGGGCGCCTTTGCGGGCTTTAGCCCGTTGTTTCCGTTGTAATCGCCGCGCGCGAGCTGCGCCTCAGTCAGCACTTCCTCATACTCCAGCGCCGCCTTGAGCGACACCAGCGCCACTTCGAGCATCTCCTCGTCCGGGTCGGCCGTCGTGATCTTCTGAACCATCAGCCCCGGCCACTTGAGCGCGCGAACCAGCAGGTTGTTTTCCGCAAACGCCAGCCCCTTGAGCACTTCATACGATATGCCCGCGACCAGCGGGAGCAGGAGCAGCCGCGACGCGAGCCGCGCAAACACGTTGCCCGAATCGCTGCCCAAGAAGGTGAACACGATGATCGAGATCACCATGACGATCACCAGAAAACTGGTCCCGCAGCGCGGGTGCAAGCGCGAAAATTCCTTGGCGTTCTCGGGCAGCAGTTCCTTGCCCGACTCAAAGCAGAAGATCGACTTATGTTCCGCGCCGTGGTACTGAAACACGCGGCGAATCTCCTTGAGCTTGGAGCACAGGTACACATACAGCAAAAACACCGTGATGCGCACCAGGCCCCCGATCAGGTTGAGCGCCACCTTGTTGGTGACAAAGCGCTTCACCAGCGCCTCAATCCCGGTCGGCAGCGCGAAGAACAGACCCACCGACAGGAGAATCGCCAGCACGACCGCGCACGCGATCATCACGTTCTCCACCTTCATGTGGAAAATCTGCGCGACCTTCACCTCAAACTTGCTCGGCTCCTCCTGCTGCTCGCCCGCCATCTCCGCGGACTCCGTCAGCGTCCTCATGCCGTACACAAGCGACATCACGAAGCTCACCACCCCGCGAATCAGCGGCCACTTGAGAAAGGGATACTTCTTGCCCGGCTTCATCGTCGGACGCGTCTTATACACGATCTTCCCATCGGGCTGGCGAACCGCGATGGCCGTCACGTTCGGCCCCTGCATCATGACGCCTTCCATGACCGCCTGTCCGCCAACCGATATGCAGCCCTCCGGAAGCCTGCCGAAAAACCAGTCTTTAAAATGCTTTAAGCGATTTGCCATCCAGCTCATTTCCTCCACTCCATTATTTTTCCGCGCCGTGCGCGGCGGCGATCACCCCCGAGGGGCGACGATCGCCTCTATCCATTGATACCCAATTTATGGATACAAAAAGCAGACCGGGCACGCCCGATCTGCATTTTTTGTTATGACGTGCAAAATCCGGCGTGCAAGCCACCCTGGAGATTACATGCCGTAGCGCTTCTTGAAGCGATCCACGCGTCCGCCGGTATCGATCAGCTTCTGCTTGCCGGTGTAGAGCGGATGGCACTTAGAGCAGATGTCAACGCGCATTTCCTTCTTTACCGACCCGGTTTCGAACGTCTCGCCGCATACGCAGTGGACGATCGCCTTGCCGTAGTTGGGATGAATTTTCTCTTTCATGGTTCTCACCTCTCTCGAAGTACACATCAGCGTGCACAAAATCAGCACACCGCAGTCGTAATTATAGCATGATCGGGGGATAAACACAACCGCTTATCGGATATTTTACACAGAAGCGGCCGGGGATTCCAAGGATTTCGGGGATTCCACAAATTCTTGGGCGTCCGCCCCGGCGCGCAGCGCGGATTTGACAAACAGCCCGCCGATCTCGAGCAATTTTAGCCCCGTGTCCCGGTCGAGGCGCGCAACCGCGGCAAGCATCGCGGGCGCGGTCGTGCGCCAATTCGTCGAAAGCTCGGAAAACGTGCGGGCATTGCTCGCCGCGAGCACCTGAAACAGCGTGTCGGCAAACAGCCGCCGCTTATCGCTCGTGAGGCTGCTCAGCCACAGCCGCAAGGTGTCGTTTAGGTACATGCTGCTTTTCGTATTGCCCGGCGCGCGCACAAAGTCGGTTGCGGCCACCTGCCAGCTCATCGGGTCGTGCTGGAAGATCGAGACCGCGTCTGAGCGCACGATTTCGTAGCGGTCACTGTGCTCAAGCAACATGCCGATGATCGACGACTGCGGGATGTAGGTGTTGATTTTTCGCTCGATGCGCTTGTAGCCCGCTTCCTCGAGCGTCTTTGGGTCTTGCCCGGGGCCGTCGTCGTTGTAGACGCCCGTGATGCGCGCCTGAACCGCTTCCTCGGCGTTGGCCGAAGCGTATACCGCCAGGTTCCCGCCCTTGGAGTGCCCCATCACGCGGATCGGGCCGGGCAAGCGCGCCGCAATGCCGTTTAAGTAGGCAAGCGCCGCGCGCTGCGCCGGTACCGGCGTGGCAAACGCCAGGTTGAAGTCCTCCTTCCACCCAACCAAGGTGCCGTCGGTTCCGCGAAAGCACACGTTGACAAAGCGGTCGCTCGTATAGACGGTCATCGCGCCAAACTGCTTTTCCTCGTCCACATCGGTGTCGTCGGCGTAAAAAAAGCACTGCGCGTCGCCAAACCGCTCGCTCTGCCCGGTCGCGCGCAAGACCGCGTCCGTGTCGCCCGCTTCGCCCGCGCGGCGCGTGGCCTCGCCAAGGCGCGTGCCGCCCGAAACCGCGTCCGGTGAAAGCCGCGCGTCCGGTGAAAGCAGCGCGCTCGTCGCGGGGGCGTCCGCTGCCTGTGCGCCGGTGTCCCCTGAAAGCGCGCCGGCATCCGGCGGCACGGCTGCGACGATTCCGTTGAACTTGCTCCAGATGAGCCGGGACAGCAGTAGATTGTCCACCGGATTAAACGGGGAGACCGAAAGCGGCACGTCGCCGCGCCAGGCGAGATAATCGGTCAGGTTCACGGGTGCGCCTCCTTATAGCATGGGCTGCGTCCGGCTGATCCCCAAGTCCGGCGCAGCCCCGCATGGTTGAAAATAGCGGAAACGAGCGCGATTGCGCCCTTTTCGATTAGTCCGAGTTGCGAATGGCGGCCAGCGAGCTAAGCCGCATGGCGCGCTGCGCGGGGTAGACGCCCGAGAGCACCGACACCACGACGACGCCCGCCCACGTGCCCAACGACAGCGTCGAGGGGATCAGCGAGGTGGACGCGCCGTCGGCCGCGAACATGGTGCTAGAGGACATGATCGAGCCGACCATCTGCTGGAGCCACACGACGTTGTTGAGCGCGTAGCTGAGCGCATAGCTCAATAATAGGCCCATCCCCCCGCCAAATATGCCGATGTAGGCCGCTTCCGCCAAAAACATCGCGCGGATGTTGCTGAGCTTGCACCCGAGCACCTTCATGACGCCGATTTCGCGCGTGCGCTCGTAGATCGACATCATCATCGTGTTGGCGATGGACAGCGCCGCGACCAGCATCGAGATCGCGCCGATGAAGCCCAAGAAGCCCTGCACCGTTCGAATCTGCTCCTTGTAGGTGTTCACAAAGTCGAGCGGGCTGTAGCACTGTACGCCCATCTCGTTGAGCGTCTTGACCACGTGCTCGACGTCGTCCACCGACTTGGCCAGCACGTATACGTTGTCGTAGGTCTTGAGCGCGGGCGCGCCCAACTCCTTAAACAGCGCCTTGTTGTCGCGTGACAACTTCTTGAGCCAGTTCAGGTTGACGATCGCGCCGTAGGAGAACGTCCAGTCGTTTAGGTTGGTCTTGAGCGTTCCGATCATCTTGGCCTTGTAGTCCTTGGTGTAGACCTTGGGATCGGGGTTGTTGGGGTCGGTGTTTTCGTAGTCCTGCCAGCGCAGTTGCAGGTTAAACGGCGCGTGCAGCCAGTTGACGTCCGGCAGCGGCAGCGGCTTTCCCTCGGACAATAGCGACCACGCGTCCACGTACTCGTTGTTTTCCTTCTTGGGGTCGCGAAATTCCATCATGGACATTTCGCTCATCAAGAACTCCATTCGGTCGGTGGTGCCGCTAAAGAAGCGGCCGTTTTTGAGCTCCGTGATCTTGGCAAAGTCCACCGGGCTCACCGCGATGAGGCTGGTCACGGACTCGAGCTTGCCGGTCTGCAGCGCAAACTCGAGGTTTGCGTAGAAGTTGACGATGGGCGTCACCGCGTCCACGCCCTCGACGTGGCGAATGCGGTTGATGACCGCGTCGTTGATCTTGGTGATGCGGTTGAGGCTGTTGCCCGAGCTGCTGCCTTCGCCCGACACCGTGCTCATCATGCCGCCACCGCCGCCGAAAAAGGGATATACGTTGATCAAGCGCAGGTTGGTCTGCGATTCAAGCATGGCCATCTGCGCTTCTTCCGCGCCGTAGCCCAACGACATCGTGACGACGATGGCCGCGGTGCCGATCACGACGCCGAGCATGGTCAGAAGCGAGCGAACCTTACGCCGCAGCAAATTGCTCAAGGCTGCGGACAGGATATCAATCCATTTCATCGTCTTCAAACCCGCGCAGCCGCTTTTTGCGCGCGCCGATGCCTATCATCACAAATAACAGCACGATCAAGCCACCCAAGACCGCGTACACCTGCCACGGCAGCATTCGAAGCACCGCCATGGCGTCCGGCTTCACCGGCTCCGGAATGACTTCGGGCATGTTCGAGATGTCCTCCTCATAGTTGAAGACATCTTCCTCGCTCGATTTAAACGTGATCGGCTTTTGAACCTTGGTCGGGACGCCGTCAACCGTCTCATACGTCACTTCAAGGGATACGTTGTGCTGGCCCGCCGTCAGCGGGACCAGGTCCAGTTCCGCCGTCTTAGACGAGCCGGACTCCATGTTGCCGATATAATAGGAGGTGCCGGTCGAGACCGCGCTCGCGTCCTCCGGAATGGGGCGCACGGTCACGTTGTACAAAACCGTCTTGCCCATGTTGAATACGCCCATCTCGACGGTGTAGGTGTCGCCCACGATCGGGTCGCCGCCGGTCGGCAGGATCGGGTCGTCCACTTGGATGCGCTGCACCTGCTTGACCGGGATGATCAGCGACTGCGTGCCGGTCAGCGCGGTCAATTTCTTGTCCTCAAATTCCATCGCAAGCTCCAGCTTGGCGCTGCTTGCCTCAAGGTCAGGCTTGGCCAGCACGGTCAGGCGCAGTTCATAGCTCGCGTCCGCGTCGATCTGCTCGATGTAGACCGTATTGGTGCCCGAGGTCGGCCGCAGCGCGTCGTCGTCGGAGGTGTAGGTGATCTGTATGTTGCGCAGCGCCTGCTTGACGGAGGTGTTGCGCAGCGTCATCACCACGTCAAACGTGTCGCCCGCCGAAGGGTTCGCGGGCTCCGTGCGCATGTTTTCAACCAGCAACCGCGCGACCGGCAGCGCCTTGTCCCCGCTTCCGCCGCCGCCACCGCCGCCGCCGCCGCCACTTGACTGCTTGGCGATCTTGATCGGCGCGTGAATGGTCAGGCTGTCGGCCTCGGGAAACAGCGCCCGCAGGTTCGGCGCGGAAGACATCGGAATGCCCATCTGCAAAAAGTACGTGCCGGTGTTCAGGCTGGTCTTGAGCTTCAGCTCGTTAAAGACAAACGCCTTGCCGCCCTCGATGTCGGCCACTTGCCCCACCGACAGCGGGGTGCCGCTCTTGGTAAACAGGGCATAGGTCTTGCCCTTCTTGGCGTTCAGTTGCTTGCCGTAAAGCTCCAGCGTCATGCCGCCGGCAATGTCCTTGCACGCCGCCCGAAGCGACTTGGCATAGGCGTCAAGCTCGGGGGGGATCGACGGATTGTCGGTCAGAAGGGCGCCCAGGTTGGCCTCGACATAGCCCTGAACGCGCGCAAAATAGCCGTCGCCCAGTCCGTTTGCGCCAAGAACCAGCGCGGTGATGACCTGAGAGACGGGCACCGAATGAAGGAGCGCGTCGCCGACAAAATAGCTGACCGATTCCGATACCGGGATCGAGAAGGTCGGGTTGCGCGGTATGGGCGTGGGGCCGGGCGTGGGCGTCGGGTCGGGGGTCGGGCCGGGCGCCTTGTCCGAGAGGTATTTGGTGCGCAGGTAGCCGGTGGTTCCGTCGTAAGTGGCCTCGCACCAGTTCTTGCCGTAGGCGCTGACCGTCACTTGGGTGCCCACGGGCAGCTTGTCCAGCACCTTCGAGGAGGTCTTCTTGGCCTTGTACAGGTTCATCTGGCGCTTGGTGTACATCGTGCGCGCGGCGGGATCCTCCGGCTTTTCGGCCGGCGCATCGGTGGGGCTTTGGGTGGGCGCGGGCGTGGCGGTCGCCTCGGGCGTGGCGTCCGGCATGGCGGTGTCCGCCGCAGCCAGCGCGACGGACGGGGCGAGCATCACCGCCAACAGAACCGCGCACAATAGCGGAGAGAGGAGCTTGCGAATCAATTTCATAGCGGGAATACCTCCGAGACTAAATTGTTTGCTTGTGTTATTTTTGGTCATGCGTGCCATATAGCTCATCGATTTCGGCCTCTGTCAGTTCGACCACGGTGCCGTCCTCGAGCGTCTTGACCAGCGTAATTTCGGCGGGATGTTCGTTGACCTCGTTTTTGAGGACCTTGCCGTCCAGCAGTTGGATCACCCGGTCGGCGTATTGCGCCATCTCCGGGTCGTGCGTGACCATGATCAGGGTGGTGCCGCGCTCGCGGCAGATGGTGCGGATCAGCTTGAGCACCTCGCGCGAGGTCTTGAGGTCGAGGTTGCCGGTCGGCTCGTCCGCGAACATGATCTTGGGCTTGGTCACGAGCGCCCGCGCAATGCCCACGCGCTGCTGCTGCCCGCCCGACATCTGGTTGGGCTGGTGGTACATGTGCGACTTGAGCCCGACCGCGGTCAGCATGCCCTTGGCCTGACGCCTGCGGGAGATGCGGCTCACGCCTTTGTACATGAGCGGCATGGCCACGTTGTCAAGGGCGGTGTGGGTGCCGAACAGGTTGAAGGACTGAAAGACGAACCCCACGTTGTTTAGGCGAAACTCCACCAGCTGGCTTTCGCTCATGCGCTCAATCTGCTTGCCGGCGATGCGGATGTGACCCTTGGTCGGCTTTTCAAGGCCCGCGATCATGTTGAGCAGCGTCGATTTTCCGGAGCCGGAGCGCCCAATGATGCAGGTGAACTCGCCCGGATAGATATTGAGCGAAACGCCGTCAAGCGCGGGCAGCTTGGTCGTTCCGATGGTGTAGACTTTATGAACCCCCGTGAGCGCGATGATCGGCTCACGCGAAAGATCGCTCTGCATGCCCTTTCATTCACCGGCCTTCCCCCATATTGTCTTGACCTGTAACCAATATAGTATAGCACATTCGGCTGATTATGCCAATCGGTT
Source organism: Clostridia bacterium (assembly GCA_036645575.1). GTDB lineage: Bacteria > Bacillota > Clostridia > Christensenellales > Aristaeellaceae > JAVXNW01. The sequence continues at coordinate 10,265 of JAVXNW010000062.1, forward strand.
TGACGTAGGGTGGGATAAAATGGTTGCCACGGTTGGGCGCCGCTTGACAGAATAAACAAAAGCCGATACACTTAAAAAAAATTAGGGCGAGGGGGAGATATCGTGAAAAAGGGAATGATTTTGCCGATGACCCTTGTGATGATCCTTGCGATGCTGCTGGGAAGCGCGCAGGCACAGGCGCGGGAAAGCGAAATACTTCGGATCACGGCGCAGGACGGCTACCCATTAGAAGGCAAGCTGGACATGCCGGAGGGGGAAGTTTCGCGCGTGGTGGTCTTTGTAAACGGCTCGGGCCCCAATACCTATGACAACAAGCGCGCGCTGGGCGAGGGCACGTTTAACTACTTCGACTTGTTTTCGCAGCAGCTGACGCAAAAAGGCGTCGCGTTTTTCCGCGCGGGCACGCGCGGCTGCACGCCGGGCGAGGAGCCGCCCCTGTACACCCATGTGGATGAGATGGCGTATCAGACATACGTGCCGGAAAACAGCATCCGGGATGTGGAGGAAGTGGTCAAGGCGCTTAAGGCGGACGCGCGCCTCAAGGATGCGCAGGTGTATCTGCTGGGCTGGAGCGAGGGGACGATGATCGCGGCGCACGTCGCGGCGCGCGCCAACGTGCCGATCGACCACCTGATGCTGTGCGGGTACGCAAATGGCCGGATGATGGATATGCTCACGTGGCAGCAGACCGGCGGTTCGGCGATGGTGACCTACGGCCAATACTTTGATGCAGACGGCGATGGCCGGTTGTCGCGCGCGGAGTATGCGGCCGATCCCTATCAGGTGGCCAAGGCGCTGGGCGGGGAGGCGTTTGAGCAATTGGACGTAGATTCGGACGGGGTGATTACTTCGGCGGATTTTGGCCGGATGCAGGCGTCCGGCTGGGCGGAACTGAAAGGCGCGATCGAGCGGAAAGACGACGCGTGGCTCAAGGAAAACTACCCGGTGCGGCTGACGAGCGCATGGTTTGAGGGGCACGCGGCGCTTGCGCCATGTTCCGAGGTGCTGCCCGAACTCACGCTGCCGATCGACATCTTCCATGGCCGCCGTGACGCCAATTGCGATGTTCAGGGCGTGTATGACATCGAAAAACAGTTTAGCGCGCTGGGCAAGCGCAATTTGACGACGCATGTCTATCCGGAGGCCGACCACGACCTCAACTACATCACCTACGTGTTGACCGGAAAAGTGCCCGAACCGCTTGCCGAGCTGTTTGCGGCAATGACCGGTCAAGGCTGAGGCGCTTTCCTTAAAATGTACCCTACCAAGGCGCGCTTGATTGTGGTATAATTGCGCGGATGGGAACCGGAAAAAGATACCGGAGGAATGGAAGATGAAAAAGCGCGTACTTTGCTTTGGCGACAGCAATACCTATGGTTACGACCCGATGGACGGCGGGCGGTACGACGAGGACGTGCGCTGGCCGATGGTCATGCAGAACCTGCTGGGGGATGCGTACCGCGTGATCGAGGAGGGCCTTAATGGGCGCACATTTTCGCAGGACGACCCGACCGAGGGCGGCTTTAAAAGCGGCATGGCGTACCTGCCGCCCTGCCTGATGACGCACAACCCGCTCGATTTGGTCATTGTGATGCTGGGCACCAATGACACCAAGGTGCGCTTCGCGCTTTCGGCCGGGGTGATCGCGCACAACCTCAACCAGTTCGTGCGCCTCACGCGGTTTTACGCCTACGACGCCAAGGGCAAGGCGCCCAAGGTGCTGGTGGTTGCGCCGCCCGCGATATCGGAAAACGTGGGGGAGGCGCTCTTTGGCGCGCACTTTGGCGCGGAGGCGGCTGAAAAGTCGCGCGGGTTTGCGCTCAACTACCGCCGGTACGCGAAGTTGTTGAACTGTCCGTTTTTTAACGCCGCGGAGGCTGCCGAACCCTGCAAGGTGGACGGCATTCACCTGATGCCCGAGGCGCAGCGCGCGCTGGGCGCGGCGCTTGCGGAGAAAGTGCGGGCGATTTTGGCGGACAAGCCGGCACCGGCCGCGATGTAACGACGCGATATGGAGGAGGAAATGGGCATGACCAATTTTGAATTTTATATTCCCACGCGCTTTGTCTTTGGGGAGGACGCGGAGATGAAGGCGGGCGAGATGATCAAGAAGCTGGGCGGAACCAAGGTGCTGATCCACTTTGGCGGGGGCTCCGCCGTGCGTTCGGGGCTGATTGCGCGGGTGGAAAAGTCGCTTTCGGACGCGGGGCTTGAGAGCTGGCAATTGGGCGGCGTCGCGCCCAACCCGCGCGACACCAAGGTGTACGAGGGCATTGCGCTTGTGCGTGCCAACCAGATCGACTTTATCTTGGCGGTCGGCGGCGGGAGCACGCTGGATTCGGCGAAGGCGATCGGGACGGGCGCGCTGTATGCGGGCGATTTCTGGGATTTCTTCTCGGGGAAGGCAGTGCCTAAGAAGACGCTGCCGGTCGGGTGCGTGCTGACGATCGCGGCTGCGGGCAGCGAATCCTCCAACAGCGCGGTGCTCATGCAGGAGAAGACCAAGACCAAGCGGGGGCTCAACTGCGAACTGCACCGGCCGGTGCTGGCGCTGATGAACCCGCGGCTCACCTGTACGCTTCCGGCTTACCAGAGCGCGTGCGGCGTGACCGACATCATGGCGCACATCTTTGAACGGTATTTCACCAACACCCAAGCGGTCGAGGTGACCGACCGGATTGCGGAGGGGCTGCTGCACACGGTGATTTACGCGGGGCGTGCGGTGATGGAGAACCCGAACGACCTAGACGCGCGCGCCCAGCTCATGTGGGCGGGCACGCTTGCGCACAACAACACCTGCGGGGTGGGGCGCGAGGGCGACTGGGCGAGTCATCAGATTGAGCATGAGCTGAGCGGACTGTACGACGTGGCGCACGGCGCGGGGCTGGCGGTGGTCATGCCCGCGTGGATGCGCTACACCATGGCGCACGACGTGATGCGCTTTGCGCGGGTGGCGACGCGCGTGTGGGGTTGCGAAATGGACTTTGACCACCCGGAGCGAACCGCGCTCGGGGGCATCGAGCGGTATGAAGCGTTTCTGCAATCGATCGGCATGCCGACGACGCTTTCGCAGCTGGGCGCCAAGCGCGCCGACATTGCGTACCTCGCCGCGCACACCAAGCGCACAAACGGCGACAAGACCGGCTTTTTTGTGCCGCTAGACGGAAGCGACATCGAGAAAATCCTAGAGATCGCCGATAAATAGTGCGATAAAGGGCCATGGTCGAGAGATTTAACCCAATCGTAATTGCATTATTATACGCTAATAGTGTATAATTATGCTATCAAAAGACGGAGGCGACAAGTCATGGCGAAAGAAAAAATTGTGCTGGCCTACTCGGGCGGTCTGGATACGACGATCATCATTCCGTGGCTCAAGGAGAATTACGACTGCGACGTGATCGCGGTGGCGGTGGACGTGGGTCAGGGCGAGGAATTGAGCCCGCTGCATGAGAAGGCGGCCAAGTCCGGCGCGGCGAAACTGTACATCGAGGACGTCCGCAAGGAATTTGTGACCGACTACATCTGGCCAACGCTGCAGATGGGCGCGGTTTATGAGCAGAAGTACCTGCTGGGCACCAGCTTTGCGCGGCCGATCATCGCCGAGAAGCTGGTCGAGATCGCCCGCAAAGAGGGCGCGACGTCGATCTGCCATGGCGCGACCGGCAAGGGCAACGACCAAGTGCGGTTTGAACTGACGATCAAGTCGTTGGCGCCGGAGATGAAGATCATAGCGCCGTGGCGCACGTGGGAGATCAAGACCCGCGAAGAGGAGATCGAGTATGCGCAGGCGCGGGGGCTGGACGTCCCGGTCAAGAAGGATCGTCCGTATTCGATGGACCGCAACCTGTGGCACCTGAGCCATGAGGGGTGCGAGCTAGAGAACCCGGTCAACGAGCCGCCGAAGGACCTGTGCCTGATCTGCAAGACGCCGGAGGAAGCGCCGGACGAGCCGGAATACCTGACGCTGGCATTTGAAAAGGGCATTCCGACTGAAGTGAACGGAAAGGCCTATGGTCCCATTGAGATGATCGAGGTACTCAACGAGATCGGCGCGCGCAACGGCGTAGGGATTGCGGACCTGGTTGAGAACCGGCTGGTAGGCATGAAATCGCGCGGCGTATACGAGACGCCGGCGGGCACGATTTTGTACAGTGCGCATCAGATACTGGAGTCGATCACGCTAGACCGTGCGACGGCGCACTATAAGGACACGATGGCGATTCGGTTTGCGGAGCTGGTATACGACGGCCAGTGGAACTGTCCGTTGCGCGAGGCGATGAGTGCGTTTGCGACCTCGACGCAGGAGAACGTGACGGGGCAAGTGAAATTGCGCCTATACAAGGGCAACGTAATCCCAGCGGGCGTGACCAGTCCCTACACGCTGTACATGGAGCAGATCGCGACATTTGGCGACAGCAAGGAGATGTACAACCACGCGGATTCGGAGGGCTTCATCAACTTGTTTGGGCTGCCGATGAAGGTGCAAGCGATGATGAAGGAGCGGGTGAAGAAGGGCTAAGGGAGCGGGGCGCTTTTGCGAAAAAGCGCCCCCGCTTTTGCGCCGCTCGCCGCCCTCCCCGCGTGAGCGGAGCTGTGGTCAAGGCTTCAAGC